>JAQXTJ010000104.1 GCA_029219425.1 Bacteroidales bacterium | reverse complement strand
CACGCTGTCGATGAATGCCGAAAGCTGGCTGAGAGTTTTACCATTGTTGCGGAATGCAGTGTCGATATCGGCCTTGTTCACCGGGAAATCAATGGTGAACTGCTTCTCGCAACAATGGGCATCTAAAAATTTACCCCCCCCCAATATTGCTGCGGCGAAAACTAATATCAACGCCTTGAGGTTCATGTAATTAGGCTTATGCTTTTAGTTGTTTTTTTACTTATGTATTATTGTAACGGTATTTTATAGATGGCGCAAATATATAGGAAAATTTTGTGATAAGCAAGGTTTTTTAGTGAAAAATTTTAAAAAACAACATACCAAGAAGAATAAAAAATGTGGGGGACGCGCATCAACATTGCACTGACACTTTCGACCGCTACAAGGTGTGCTGCCCACACACGCATCACCAGCGACAGCCGACGGGTGCAGAAGGTGGAGGAATATATCGCCCGCAACTACAGCAGCGACATTCGCCTGCAAACGCCTCGGACATGGTGGGAATGACGCCCACTGCCTTCAGCCGCTTCTTCAAGCTGCGCACCCACACTCACGGTGGGTGAGGCTGAGCTTTTGCAGCGAGCCACTTGGCGGCAAGATGGCACTTTTTTGGCCGAGTCTTTGCTTTTGTTGATAAAAAATTGGATTTTTGGTGGATTTTGTGCTATTTTTGTGCTGAAATCAACGAGTTGGGCCCGATGGCCGACAATAACTAAAAGACTAATATGCAAACAAAAAAACTTATCCTCATCATGACAGCCGCTATCGCATGTGCCACAGGTGTTTTCTCCGCTTGCAACCGCACCGCCACCAATGCCGGGAATGAAGAAACCACATTTGTGACCGTGAAAGGCGACAAATTCTACATTGGCCAGAAGGAATACCGCTATGTGGGAGCCAACTTCTGGTATGGAGCCATCCTCGCCAGCGAGGGACGTGGCGGAAACCGCGAGCGACTTCACTCCGAGCTCGACGAGATGCAGCGCATTGGCATCGACAACCTGCGAATCCTTGTGGGAGCCGACGGCCCCGAGGGACGGCCGGCACACATTGAGCCGGTGTTGCAGACGTCGCCCGGCGTATATAACGACACCATCCTTCAAGGACTCGACTACCTGCTCGTGGAGCTTGAGAAGCGCAACATGAAAGCAGTGCTCTACCTCAACAACGCATGGGAGTGGAGCGGCGGCTTCAGTGCCTACCTTGAGTGGGCCGGCTGCGGCAAGGCTCCTATTCCGTGCATCGACGGCTGGCCGGCCTACCGCGACTATGTGAGCCGCTTTGCCTCGTGCGACTCGGCTCTGGCTATGTATCGCAACCACATCACCACCATTGTGTGCCGCGTGAACTCAATCACCGGCAAGCCCTACACGGATTGCCCGGCCATCATGTCGTGGCAGCTCGCCAATGAGCCACGCGCCTTCAGCCGCGAGGCCAAGGAGCCGTTTGCCAAGTGGATTCGCGAGGCCGCCAGGCTGATAAAGAGCCTCGACGGCAACCACCTGGTATCGACCGGCAGCGAGGGACTATATGGCTGCGAGGTGGATATCGACCTGTGGAACACCATTCACAACTATCCCGAGGTGGATTATGCCAACATTCACATCTGGCCCTACAACTGGCAGTGGGTGGAGCGCGACTCCCTCGGCACGGGGCTGAAAGCCGCCTGCGACAGCACCCTCGCCTACATTGAGCAGCACTCAGCCCTAATGAAGAAGGCCGGCAAGCCGCTGGTGCTCGAGGAATTTGGCTATCCGCGCGACGGCTTCGTGTTCACTCCCGGCAGCCCCACCACTGCCCGCGATGCCTACTACCGCTATGTGTTTGCGGCAGTCGCGGGCGGCGACTTGATTGCCGGGTGCAACTTCTGGGGCTGGGGTGGCTTTGCCAAGCCGGCTCACGAGATGTGGCAACGTGGCGACGACTACACCTGCGACCCTGCCCACGAGGCCCCGGGACTCTACTCGGTGTTTGCAGCCGACACCTCAACCGTGGCAGTAATCAAGGAGGCTACCGCAAAAATAAGGCACAAATAACAGGAGAGCGGAGGCTACCCTTGCATCTATATAGCCTGCCGGAGAAGAATCAGAAAACAACAAACCATATCACAACCTAAATAAAACACAGAGAGTATATATTATGACCTTACTACGCAAACTTTCGCTTATCGCCTGCCTGGCGGCTGCAACTGCCGTGATGGCTCAGAATGTGGAAATATCCACTCCGGGCACCACCATGCTGCTCCGCGCACAGCAGGGTGAGAACCTCAAGTTCCTCTACTTCGGCAACCGCCTGACCGCAGCCGACGCCGAGGCTGTGCGTGCCACCGAAGATGCGCGCTACGATGCCTACCCGGCCTACGGACTCGACTGCTCGCGCGAGGCCGCAATCGCCGCCCGTCTTGCCGACGGCAACATGACGCTCGAGCTGAAGGTGGCCGACGTAGCCACCGAGAAGACCTCCGACTTCACCCTCACCCGCATCACCCTGCGCGACAAGGCTTATCCCTTCAGCGTGGCAGTGTGCTACAAGGCATTCAGCACCGTAGATATGATTGAAACCTGGACCGAAATCACCAATGGAGAGAAGAAAAAGACCGTGACGCTCAATAAATTTGCCTCGGGCTACCTGCCCATTCGTCGCGGCACGGTGTGGCTCTCGTCGCTCTACGGACAGTGGGCCAACGAAGGCCGGCTCTGCGAGGAGCCGCTGGAGCCGGGCATGAAGGTGATTAAGAACAAGGACGGCGTGCGCAATTCCCACACCGCACACGCCGAGGTGATGTTCTCGCTCGACGGCAAGGCGCGTGAGAACGCCGGCCGAGTGATTGGAGCCGCCCTGTGCTACAGCGGAAACTACCGCCTCGCTATCGACACCGACGAGAGCGACTTCCACCACTTCTTCGCCGGCATCAACGAGGACAACTCGGCCTACAACCTGCGCGCCGGCGAGACCTTCGTCACTCCGGCTCTCGCCATCACCTACAGCAACGAGGGCGCCAGCGGCGCAAGCCGCAACTTCCACAAGTGGGGCCGCAAATACCGCCTCGCCAACCCCGACGTGCTGCGCAAGATTCTGCTCAACAGCTGGGAGGGCGTGTATCTCGACATAAAGGAGAACGAAATGCACCAGATGATGGCCGACATCGCCTCGATGGGCGGCGAGCTTTTCGTGATGGACGATGGATGGTTTGGCGACAAGTATCCGCGCATCAAGGACAACTCCTCGCTCGGCGACTGGGTGGTGGATAAGAACAAGCTCCCCAACGGCATTGGCGGACTTCTCGCCGAGGCAAAAAAGCTGGGAATAAAGTTTGGTATATGGTATGAGCCTGAAATGGGCAACACCGTGAGCCAGCTCTATGAGGCTCACCCCGACTGGGTGATCAAAGCCCCCAAGCGCGACCTGCAACTCGGCCGCGGAGGCACTCAGGTGGTGCTCGACCTCGGAAACCCCAAGGTGCAGGACTTCATCTTCGCCATGATCGACGACCTCATGACGAAGTATCCCGAAATCGACTACATAAAGTGGGACGCCAACATGGAAATAAAGAACCACGGCTCCAACTACCTCACCGCCGACAACCAGAGCCACCTCTACATCGAGTATCACCGCGGCTTCGAGAACGTGTGCAAGCGCATCCGTGCCAAGTATCCCACGCTTACCATGCAGGCCTGCGCCAGCGGCGGCGGACGCGCCAACTGGGGCGTGCTCCCCTACTTCGACGAGTTCTGGGTGAGCGACAACACCGACGCCCTTCAGCGCGTGTACATGCAGTGGGGCACAAGCTACTTCTTCCCGGCAATCGCCATGGCCTCGCACATCGCAGCCTCGCCCAACCACACCACAGCACGCATCGTGCCGCTAAAGTATCGCTGCGACGTGGCCATGAGTGCCCGCTTAGGCATGGAAATCCAGCCCAAGAACATGACCGACGCCGAGAAAGACCTATGCCGCCAGGCCATCACCGACTACAAGACAATCCGCCCAATCGTGCAGATGGGCGACCTCTACCGCCTCATTTCGCCCTACGACCACCTGGGCATGGCTTCGCTGATGTACGTCGACGAATCGAAGCAGAAAGCCGCATTCTTCTGGTTCAAGACCGAACACTTCTACAACCAGCACTTCCCGCGCGTGACGATGGCAGGACTCGACCCCGCCAAGAGCTACCGCGTGCGCGAGCTTAACCGCATCGACAAGAACCCCCTCAAGTGGGACGGCAAAGTATTCACCGGCGAGTTCCTGATGACCGTGGGCCTCGAAATCCCCTACAACTACGCCGAGTGGCAGAATGGCTGCGACCTCTCCAGCCACGTCCTCTACCTCGAAGCACAGTAACCCCTCCGGGCTACTGCCGGAGCACCACAAACAGTCATAAGCATCCACCGATGTTGCTACCTAAACAACCGCGATTCCACTGCCTCATTGCCGGAGAAGCAGTGGAATCGCTTCGTTTTTTTACGTTAGTATCATAGCGAGATAGTTTCATCATTGTAACCTAAAGGCGAAAGTATCCTCAACACTGCTACGAATCATTCTCTATCTAACGACATTCCAAAAGCCTCCATCATCGTATGATATGGCATTGTCATCGTCGCCAAACTTGCGCATCAAAGTCAAAATATGCCCCCGTGACAAAACTGCGACATCCTGTCGCAGTTTTGCGTCACACGCTGATCTCTGGAATTGTATATCTGTCATATTAATAATCCTTTCCTGCAAAAAACTCTCGCTTGTCGATTGCAATCTTGTTCAATGTGTTCAAACAGAGTGAACGCAATTTACATAAAATCCGCGAGATTCAACACCAGCAGGATAAAGAAATCATTTTTCTTTAGAGGAAATTTACACAAAATTAACAACAATAAAAGCACCTCCAATAAAGTGTAAAGTAAAATAGAGAACCGTTTCTGACGGTGTAAACCACATTAGTTAATCGCCCTCAAATCTGTCAACATATTTCAGAGATAGTCAGCATATCAGCCCTAATTTGGCGAAAAGTTGCAGAATAGACACCGAAACTTTGGCGAAAAGTTGCAGAAACGGCCTCAAAATGGTGGAAAAAAGTTGTAAATAAGGGTTGCAAATATTTGAGAAAAATTGTATATTTGCATCATAAATTGTGGCGAAAAGTTGCAATTATGCCCTCTTAAATATGGCGAAAAGTTGCAATTGTGTCAAAGAAAACATAGAAAAAAGGTGTAATTATGCTACGGCGGAAAATTTCAGACCAACTCGAAATATGGTATCAATCAGGGCGTTGCAAAGCCCCTTTGATATTTGGGGCAAGGCAGGTGGGCAAGACCACTGCCGTGCGTGAGTTTGCACGCAGCCATTACAATCACTTCGTTGAGGTGAATTTTGTGAAGCATCCCATTGCCATGCAGGCGTTTGACGGCGACCTCACCACGCATACTATTGTGTCGAACCTATCGGCAATGGGTTTCGGGCCTTTTGTTGAGGGCAGCACACTCGTGTTTCTCGATGAGATACAAGAATGTCCCAAAGCAAGGACAGCGATAAAATTCTTGGTCGAGGAGCATCGCTATGACTTCATTGAATCGGGGTCGCTGCTCGGCATAAATTACAAGTCGGTTAAATCATATCCCGTAGGCTATGAGGAGCGCTATGATGTGTTTCCGCTCGACTTCGAGGAATTTCTATGGGCAAAGGGCGTGAGCAATGAGGTAATCAGCATAGTAAAAAATGCCTACTCATCACTCACGGCAGTACCCGATTTCATTCACGAGCAGCTTAGCCGCTATTATAGGGAATACCTTGTGGTGGGCGGAATGCCCGAAGCTGTGCAGAAATATGTCACCAATCCCGATTTCAACGAAGTGGTGAAGATTCAGCGTTCGATAACCACCACCTATCGTGCCGACATATCGAATTATGCCGGACGACAGGCATCGCTCGTGAAGCGCGTTTTCGATGCCTTGCCTTCGTCGCTCGCCAAGCAAGACAAGCGGTTTGTGCTTGCAAGCATCGAAAAAGGAGCATCCATGAGGAAATATGAAGACCCCACACAGTGGCTCATTGATGCTGGGATTGCCTATTACTCAATCAACACCAATGCACTGGAGCTGCCTTTTGAGGCAACCGAGAACCGCAAGCTGTTCAAGCTATATATGGTCGATACGGGGCTGCTGTGCTCCCAATTGCTGCGCAATATGCAATTTGCAGTGATGAATGGAGAAATCGACATAAACGAAGGCGCACTCACCGAGAACTATGTGGCATGCGTTCTTGCAGCCAACAACATGGCATTGCACTACTACGACAAGAAGAGCAAACTGGAACTTGACTTCGTAATCCCCGACC
The DNA here is from genome assembly GCA_029219425.1 of Bacteroidales bacterium. Taxonomy (GTDB): domain Bacteria; phylum Bacteroidota; class Bacteroidia; order Bacteroidales; family Muribaculaceae; genus CALZFJ01. Next base: position 6,489 of record JAQXTJ010000104.1, on the reverse strand, counting down.
TCAATGGGGTAAGCATCATCGAGGTGAAGTCGGGCGCCGACTACAAGAAGCACGCCTCGCTTACCAACATTCTCACCGAGAGCGCCGACAAAATCGACCGTGCCATAGTGCTATGCCGTGGCAATGTGGAGAAGTGTGGCAAGATAATCTACCTACCACTATACATGGCATCCGAGGCATTTGGAAGTGTGACATCATCATAGGAAATGGAGGAAGAGATATGTGGATAACTTTGGCTGTGATTTCGGCGCTGGGACTGGGCATATATGACATTTTCAAGAAAACATCGCTGCGCGGCAACAATGTGCTCACGGTGCTGCTGCTCAACACGGTGTTTGGCGCGGCACTCATGAGCCCCGTGGTGGTGGGCAACATCATCGACGGCTCGTGGGGCTTCGGCGGCAACGCCGCGAGCCACCTGCTCATCCTGCTCAAGTCGGGCATAGTGCTGGCATCGTGGACCATGGGCTACTTTGCCATGAAGCACATGCCGCTCACCATCACCGGCTCAATCAATGCCACGCGCCCTGTGCTGGTGCTTGTGGGCGCACTGCTCATCTTCGGCGAGCGGCTCAACGCACTGCAGTGGGTGGGCATCGTGCTGGGCTTCGTGTCGCTCTTCCTCATCAGCCGCATTGGGCGCAAGGAAGGCTTCTCGCTCACGGGCAGCAAGTGGATATGGCTCGCGCTGGGTGCCACGGTGATGGGAGCCGTGTCGGGACTCTACGACAAATACCTGCTGCGCTCGCTGCCAGCCCTGGAGGTGCAAGCCTGGTACTCGCTCTACCAAGTGGCGATAATGGCTGCAACCATCGCCCTGCTGCGCCGCTCGGGCCACGCCGACAGCACTCCATTCCGGTGGCGGTGGACAATTCCCTGCATCGCACTCTTCCTCACCGCTGCCGACCTGGCCTATTTCTACTGCCTCTCGCTGTCGGGAGCTATGATAAGCGTGGTGTCGATGATAAGGCGCGGCAGCGTGCTGGTGTCGTTCCTCTATGGCGCGGTGGTGCTGCGCGAGAAGCACATAGGCCTCAAGCTCATCGACCTTGCAATCCTCCTCCTCGCCCTCGTGCTCCTCGTGGTAGCCTCGCACTGACCGAGCAATGAGATTCTGTCCCGGTAGATTCGGGTTCAAAAAGAATCCTCTGCGCCCTCTGCGAGAGGAAGTGTGACACAGGCTGAGAGTGGAGGCGGCTACACGATGAAGATGCCGTGGCGGCGGCACTCTTCCACTTGCTCGTCGGGCCAGATGCTTGCCTGCACCTCGCCAATGTGAGCCTTTTGCAGCAGGAACATGCACAGGCGGCTCTGCCCGATGCCGCCGCCAATGGAGTAGGGCAGCTCACCGGCAAGCAGTGCCTTGTGGAAGGAGAGCTGCGTGCGCTCGGTGCAGCCGCGCATCTCAAGCTGTCGCATGAGCGACTCCTCGCTCACGCGTATGCCCATCGACGACAGTTCGAAGGGACATTCCAGAATCGAGTCCCACAGGATGAGGTCGCCATTCAGTCCCTTGTAGCCGTCGCTGTTGGCAGTAATCCAGTCGTCGTAGTCGGGGGCACGGCCGTCGTGTGGCTCGCCGTTGCTCAGCGGGGCGCCTATGCCAATGAGGAATATTGCTCCATATTTTCGGGCCGCCTCGGCCTCTCGCTCCTTGGCCGTAAGGCCGGGATAGGCTTGCAGCAGTTCCTCGGCGTGAACGAATTTCACCTTCTCGGGCAGCCGCGGTGTGATGTGGGGGAAACGCTCATATATCATCCACTCCGTCTCGCGCAGTGCCGAGTAGATTTTCTTCACGGTGTGCTTCAGGTAGGATAGGGTGCGGTCGTCGGCGGTGATGGTCTGCTCCCAGTCCCACTGGTCCACATAGAGCGAGTGCAGGTTGTCGAGTTCTTCCGACGAGCGAATCGCGTTCATGTCGGTGTAGAGTCCGTAGCCCGGTGCTATGCCGTAGGCGCCCAGCTTCATGCGCTTCCACTTGGCGAGAGAGTGCACCACCTCGGCGCGGCGGCCGCCCATGCAGGCTATGTCGAAAGCCACGGCGTGCTCCACGCCATTGAGGTCGTCGTTGATACCGGTGCCCGATAGCACAAACAGCGGCGCGGTGACGCGACGCAGGTTGAGGGCCTTGCCCAGCTTTTCCTGGAAAGTGTCCTTAATGGCCTTGATGGCCACCTCGGTGGTTTCGGGCAATAACTTGAGCTTATAGTTTTTTGGAATGATAAGTGCCATAATTCTACTTCATTTTCATTATCTCAGGGCAAAAGTACAACAAATTTCCGTAATTCCAAGCATTGCGCTTGCATTTTGCCCGTTATTTGTTGCATTTTATCACACAGTCCTCTGCGGCTGCTTTGGTTTTTCCCAAAAAAATAACTATATTTGTTGTCGAATTTAACAGAAAACACAGTCGATTGCACTCTAACATTCCAAGCATTCCAGATGATAACAAAATTGAGATTTCTTGCCCTTTTCATGGCTGCGGTGGCCGGTTTCTCGGCCATGTCGCAAAGTGATGCCACTTCGCCCGATTCTATCAATGCACGCCTCAGCAAGATTGAGGCGGCGCAGGCAAAGCTCAGCCGCCTCTCGTTTCTCCCCACGGTGAGCGGCTATGCCCAGGTGGGCTACAACTACAACGAGGACATTGCCTCGGAGTTCTATGTGAAGTGTGCACGCTTCGATGTGAAAGGCAACATAGGCTCCAAATTCGACTATCGCCTGCTCTTCGACATTTATAAATTCAAGTGCTACGACGTGCGCATCACCTATAAGCCGCTCAGCCAGCTCCACATCACTGCCGGTCACTTCAAGGTGCCTTTCACCATTGGCGCCGCCCGTGGCCCGCTCACCGAGGAGCTTATCGACTACCCCCTTGCCATACGCCGCCTCGCGGGCTACTCCGACGTGTGTGGAATCACCGGCGGATCGGCGCGCGACATAGGCGTGAGCATCAGCGGCACTCTGTGGAAGCACCGTGGACTCAATGTGATTGGCTATGCCCTCGGCATATTCAATGGCAACGGCAGCAACGCCAAGGACGACAACACCAGCAAGGATGTGGCTGCCAAGCTCTCGGTGCGCCCCGTGAGTGGGCTGGAGCTGTCGGGCAGCACCTATATCGGTGAGTATGGGCCGCGCTATCTCAGGCGCAACCGCTGGAGTGCCGGTCTCGAGTATGCCGGAAGCCTGTTGCTTGCGCGCGGCGAATACATAGCCGGCTCCACTGGTGTGCTGTCGGCCGACAATGGCTCACTGAGCAACGTGAGCAGCCGTGGCTACTATGCACAGCTGGGCATGATTACGCCATGCAACCTCACCCCCTTGTTGCGCTACGACTCTTTCACCACCGACACCCGAGCCGACGACACCGAGAGCATAGTCACTGCCGGAGTGCTGTGGAAGCCCATCGGGCATTTGCGCCTGCAAGCCAACTATGCACGCTATTTCTATAGCAACACTCCCGCCAAGGCCGGCCACAATCAGTTCCATTTTGTAGTAACAGCCTTGTTTTAGTTTCATTTCGACCATTATACATTGGCATATTTTTCGTAATTTTGCACACTGAAAAACCCACACGCACTTAGCCGTGCGAGAACAACTTGATTTTTAAAAATGTTTTAAGACGAAATGATGAAGAAAAATCTGTTATTATTGGCTGCATTTATCGTGTGCTGCGCAGCACACATGTCGGCCCAAATGATTAAGTATGGCGATATGAACTCATGGGTCACCCGCACCATCAAGGAATCGTCGGTGCTTGGCGGCAACACCAAGACTCTCTACGAAATAGGCCCCAACAGGTCGATTGATGGCGCTCAGGCCTACACCAACCTTGGAGGCTCGCCCTGGGCCACATCCAATGTCTATGCAAAGGTGATGGGAGTGGTGAAGTGCAGCAATGCCGTGTATCGCGACGAGCGTGGCAGTGGCAACTATTGCGCCAAGCTCACCACCGTGCTCGAGCATGTGAAGGCACTGGGCTTAATCAATATGGATGTGCTCGTGTCGGGCAGCATCTTCCTTGGCCAGATTTTCGAGCCTATCTCGAGCACCAAGAATCCCTACGGAAAAATGGAAATGGGCGTGCCATTCACCAAGCGTCCCAAGTATCTCTCTTTCGACTACCGACTGAGCGTGCCCGCCAATGGCAAGGTGATATACTCCAGCGGTTTCGGCTCGCAGAAGACTATCGCGGGCAAGGACCATGCCGAGGTGTATGTCCTGCTGCAACGCCGGTGGGAAGATGCCAAGGGCAATCTCCACGCCAAGCGCGTGGGCACCGGGCGCGAGCGCTTCGGCCGCTCATCCAATGGCTGGGTGAATGGCCACAAAATCGCCATCTGGTATGGCGACATCACCAAGCACCAAGGCTACCAGCCCTACATGGGGCTAATCCCCCGCGAGAGCAGTTGCTATGCTCGCAACAGCAAGGGAAAGCTTGTGCCTGTGATAGAGGAGGGCTGGGACGATGCCAATGCCACCCCCACACACATGATGCTCATGGCGTCGTCGGGCTGCGGTGTGGCCTACACCGGAATGGTGGGAATGACCTTCTGGGTCGATAATTTCGAACTGATATATTAATCTCCGTCCACATTTACAGTGATAAATTCATAAGAAACAAATAATTCTCCACAGCCATGGCTTGTGGCATTCCCGGGCAGTTGCCCCGGGTGCGCCGCAGGCCGTGCTGCAATTATCATGGAAAAGAGTGAAGGGCAGCGTGCACAATCAGCCGCGAAATGTTGCTTTTCACCGATTCTTTCAGTAATTTTACAGCCGTAAAAGAAATTTTTTTTCTCACACGGCTTTTTTTATTAACCAAAATACAGTGATTCCCAACTATGAACAAATTTGAATTTCAGAACCCTGTGAAAATCTACTTCGGAGAGGGTCAGATTGCCTCTGTGGCCAAGGAGATAAAGCCGGGAAGCAAAGTGATGATGACCTACGGTGGAGGCTCCATCAAGCGCAATGGCATCTACGACCAGGTGATTGCCGCACTGAAGGATTGCACCGTGGTGGAGTTTGGCGGAATTGAGGCCAACCCCGACTACGACACACTAATCAAGGCCATTGCTCTGGGCAAGGCCGAGAATGTCGATTTCACGCTCGCAGTGGGTGGTGGCTCGATTATCGACGGCACCAAGTTTATCGCTGCCGGAATGAACTACGACGGCGACCCATGGGACTTCATCATCGGCAAGGTCCGCGTGCCCGCCGCAAAGCCCTTCGGAGCAGTGCTCACCCTGCCTGCCACCGGCTCCGAGATGAATTGCGGTGCGGTGATTTCGCGCCGTGCCACTCAGGAGAAATATGCCTTCCACAATGCGGCCGGATTCCCCACCTTCTCCGTGCTCGACCCCACTGCCGTGCGCAGCCTTCCCAAGCGGCAGGTGGCCAACGGCATTATCGACACCTTCATTCACACCACCGAGCAATATCTCACCACTGCCGGCAGCCCGCTGGTGATGGACCGCTTTGCCGAGGGCGTGCTGCTCACGCTTGTGGAGATTGCTCCAAGGCTGCTTGCCGACGGCGAGCGTGCCTACGACGACTGTGCCAACTTCATGATGGCTGCCACCATGGGGCTCAATGGCTTCCTCGCCATGGGCGTCGATGAGGACTGGGCCACCCACATGATTGGCCACGAGCTGACCGCTCTTCACGGCCTCGACCATGGCGTTACGCTCGCCATTGTGTGGCCGGGCACTCAGCATGCGATGCGCCGCGAGAAGGAGGCAAAGCTGCTGCAATATGCCGCCCGCGTGTGGGGCATCACCGAGGGAACGCCCGATGAGATTATCGACCGCGCCATTGCTGCCACCGATGGCTTCTTCCGCTCGCTCGGCGTAAGCACTCGTCTTGGCGAGCACGGAATAGGCGAGGACACCATTGTGGAGATTCGCCGCCGCTTCGATGAGCGAAAGTGGAACCTTGGAGAGAACGGAATCGTCACCCCCGAGAAGGCCGAGGCCATTCTCCGCTCACGCCTCTGAGAGCCTGCGGGCATCCACTCCCTGTCTCACTCACACTGAGCAACGCCCTGAGTGTCGCGCCGGCAATGGATTTGCCGGGGGCACTTCAGGGCGTTGTCGTTGTCTTTTTGATGGCGGGGTGTCCTGCCGTCATTGGCTCATGTCTCCCTTTTGAAGAATACTCACCGCCCGGTGGCGAACAATTGCGCCACCTGAGTGTGTGTGTGCGCGGCGTGGCACGGCTTATGGGCGAATCTGTGCGTTGCCGGTGATGAGGTATTTGTAGGTGGTGATTTCGGGCAGCGCCATGGGGCCGCGGGCATGGAGCTTCTGTGTGGAGATGCCTATCTCGGCCCCGAAGCCAAACTGGCCGCCGTCGGTGAACGAGGTGGGCAGGTTCACATACACGCACGCTGCATCCACTTCCTTCTGGAAGCGTGCCTGCGCTGCGGCATCCTCGGCCACGATGCTCTCGCTGTGGCGCGACGAGTAGCGGGCTATGTGCTCG
>JAQXTJ010000103.1 GCA_029219425.1 Bacteroidales bacterium | reverse complement strand
CGACCTGCTCGAGAACTTCGGCGGCCACACATACGCCGTGGGGCTCTCGCTAAAGGAGGAAAACATCCCGGCATTCACACGCCGCTTCGAGCAATACGTAATCGACAACATCAAGCCCGAGCAGCTCTCCCAGCTCATCTCCATCGACTGCGAGCTTAGCTTCAGCGAGATTACCCCCGAATTTGTGGGCTACCTGCGCAAGCTCAATCCCTTTGGTCCGGCCAACCAGAAACCCATATTCTCGACCAAGGGTGTGCTCGACTACGGCACAAGCAAGCTCGTGGGGAAAAACATGGAGCACATAAAGCTGGAACTGGTCGATAGCACGTCCGACGCCGTGCTCAATGGCATCGCATTCAATCAGGCCGAGTGCTTCGAGCACATCAAGGCACACAAGCCTTACGAGATATGCTACACCATTGAGGAAAACAAGCATCAGGGCAACAGCTCTATTCAGCTAATGATTAAGGGCATTCGCCTCACCGACGACAACGACGACGACGACGACAACAGCACTGCCGCCACCGAGTGACCGACAAACACTCACACCACCTCACCATGACCGCGCTCGGCACTCTGCAAAAATACTGGGGATACCCTCGCTTTCGCGACCTTCAGGAAGACATCATAAATTCGGTTCTCGAAGGTCGCGACACGCTTGGGCTCATGCCCACAGGTGGCGGAAAATCCATCACCTTTCAGGTGCCTGCATTGATGCTCGATGGGCTAACCCTCGTGATAACACCCATCATCTCGCTAATGAAGGACCAGGTGGACAACCTCATAGCGCGGCACATTAAAGCCACCTACCTCCACGCCGGACTCTCACTCGCCGAGCGGCGCAAAGCCACCGACAAGTGCCTCTATGGGCACTGCAAGTTCCTGTATGTGTCGCCCGAACGACTCTCGAGCGACTCCTTTATCGACCAGCTGCGCCTCATGAATGTGAGCCTCATTGTGGTGGATGAGGCACACTGCATCTCGCAGTGGGGCTACGACTTCCGCCCCTCCTACCTGAAAATTGCCACCATTCGCCGCATCTTCCCCAAAGTGCCTGTGCTTGACCTCACCGCCACAGCCACCCCCGACGTGGTGACCGACATAATGGAGAAACTCGAGTTTAAGTCACACTGTGTGTTCTCCAAGAGCTTCAGGCGCGACAACATCTCCTATGTAGTCCGACGGTGCGACGACAAGACAGCGCAGCTCGTGCACATACTGCGCCGCGTGCCCGGCTCGGCAATAGTGTACGTGCGCAGCCGCAAGAAGACCAAGATGATTGCCGATGAGCTATCTTTCAACCACATCACGGCCGACTACTACCACGCAGGTCTCGACAACGAGGACAAAAACGACAAGCAGAACAAGTGGAAGCAAGGCGACACGCGCGTGATTGTGGCCACCAACGCATTCGGAATGGGCATCGACAAGCCCGACGTGCGCATAGTGGTGCACATCGACGTGCCCAACTCCCTCGAAGAATACTATCAGGAAGCCGGGCGTGCCGGGCGCGACGGCAACCGCTCATGGGCAGTGCTGCTCGTGAGCGACACCGACAGCCGCACCCTAAAGCGACGCATCACCGAGTCGTTCCCCGACAAGGACTTTATCCTCAACGTGTATGAGCGTGCAGGCAATTTCCTCAACGTGGCTGTGGGTGGCGGGTTCAACCAAATCTACGACTTCAATTTCACACTCTTCTGCAAGACCTTCGACTATCCGCTGCTGCCTGCTGCCAACGCACTGAAGATTCTCACCCAGTCGGGCTACATTGAGTTTATCGAAGAAATCGACACACAGTCGCGCGTGATGATTCTTGCCGACAAGAGCGACCTCTACCACATCCCCGACTCCACCACCGACGACGAACAAGTGCTACAGGCTTTGCTCCGCACCTACTCAGGGCTGTGGTCCGACTATGTGTTCATCAACGAGGCCGTGATGGCACGACGCTTCAACATTTCGCAGGAAACCATCTACAACTCCCTGCTAAAGCTCACTCGCCTGCACCTGCTGCACTATGTGCCGCGAAAGCGCACACCTTACATCATCTTCACCACATCGCGCGAGGAGCCTCGATATGTGGAAATAGCCCGTGCGGCCTACGAGGACCGACGCGCCGTGATGGAGCGCCGCATAGGCAGCATGCTGCGCTACGCCACCAGCACCGACCGGTGCCGCGAGGCCATGCTGCGCCAATACTTTGGCGAGACCGACATTGAGGACTGCATGCACTGCGACGTGTGCATCGACCGCCGAAAGCGCAACGATGCCTCCTACTCTACCGAAAACATCATCGACGGAATAATGTACATGGTGTCGGTGCGGCCTCGCACCATCACCGACTTCACCTCCACCCTCTCCTTCAGCGCCGAGGACATAACAGCCACCGTAACCCGCCTCGTGGATGAGGGCTTCATCTCGTTCTCTCCTTCCGACTCTCTCTACCGCAAGAAATAGCCACTAACGCATCTGTTTTTTTCTTGGATTCCGACGGATTTTTCTTTAATTTTGTGTGCGTTTTTCAATCTTCACCCCACAATGGACAAAATCTCAGCCAACATCGACACCGACAACCGCGAGTTTCAGAATGCACTAAGGCTTATCACCGACACCAACCAGTCGGTGTTTCTCACAGGCAAGGCAGGAACAGGAAAGAGCACTTTCCTAAAACACATCTGCGAGGTGACGCACAAGAAATTCATCGTGCTCGCCCCCACGGGCATAGCCGCTGTGAACGTGGGCGGAATGACGATGCACTCCTTCTTCAAGATGCCGCTAAAGCCTCTAATTCCCGACGACCCCGACTACTCTCCGCGCCAAATCCGCAAGACTCTGCGCTACCCTAAAGAGAAGGTGAAGATAATAAAGGAACTCGACCTGATTATCATTGATGAAATCTCTATGGTGCGCGCCGACATGATCGACTTTATGGACCGCGTGCTGCGCACCTACAACGAGAACATGCGCGAGCCTTTCGGGGGCAAGCAACTGCTCTTCGTGGGCGACATATTCCAGCTCGAGCCGGTGGTAACACCCGACATGCGCGACATTCTACGCCGCTACTACCCCGACTTCTTTTTCTTCAACGCCCACGCCTTCTCGCAGGTGAAGCTCGTGCCTATAGAGCTACAGAAGATTTACCGACAGACCGACAGCACATTCATATCACTGCTCGACAAGATTCGCATCAACAAAGCCTCGGAACGCGACATTCAAGTGGTAAATTCCCGGTTCTCCCAACAATACAGCCTCCACTCCTCCGACTTTGTGATGACTCTCGCCTCGCGGCGCGACACTGTTGACACCATCAACGAATCGCACCTTGCCGAACTACGCACCGAGCAGCACACCTTCGACGGCATCATCGAGGGCACTTTTCCTCTGCAAAACCTCCCCACCTCGCAGGAGCTTACACTGAAAGTGGGCGCTCAGGTGATTTTCATACGCAACGACCGAATGCAACGCTGGATTAATGGAACGCTCGGCAAAGTAGCCGCATTTGGCGACGACTTCATAGTGGTGGAAACGGAGGACGGGCACTCCTACTCTCTTGAGCCCGAGCAGTGGGAAAACGTGCAGTACGACTACGACGAGCGCGAGAAGCGCATCAAGGAAACCGTGCTTGGCACTTTCACCCAGTTTCCGGTGAAGCTGGCCTGGGCACTCACCATTCACAAGAGCCAGGGACTCACATTCAACAACATTGTGATTGACCTCGCCGGTGGGGCTTTCTCGAGTGGACAGACCTATGTGGCCCTGTCGCGATGCACCTCGCTCGAGGGAATCACTCTGCGACAGCCCATCCGCATGCGCGACATCATCGTGAACCGCGCAGTGGTCGACTTCAGCCAATCGTTCAACGACAACCGCCTCATTGCCGATGCCCTGCAACGTGCCAATGCCCTGCGCCTCTTCTCCGAGGCATCGCAGCTCTTCGATGCGGGCGACTTTGGCTCAGCAATAAGCCGCTTTGTGGAGGCCAACGACCTCATGCCAATGCTTGCCAATGCCACAGCCCAGCGAGTGCTGCGTCGCAAGCTCTCGCGCATCAACACCCTTCACGACGAAATCGACCGCCTCAGCCGCCAGATTGAGGAACAGCGTGCCACGGTGGAGTCGCTCGCTGCCGAATTTGCATCTCTTGGCACAAGCCTGCTCAATTCACACGACGAGATTTCGCAACGCTCGGCACTCGCCAACTTCGACAAGGCACTGCGTCTTTTCCCCGGATGCGTTGACGCTCTCACGGGCAAAGCCACACTCATGCAGCAACTCGGCAACTCCGAAGAAGCTGCCAGCCTGCTCGAAGCCGCCACAAAGCTCGCGCCAAGGCAGTATGCCCCACTGTTGCAGCTCGGCCTTGTGAAATTTGCCCTTCGCAACTATCCGGCAGCCATGATTGCACTGAAGAAGTCGCTGCGCCTGTGCAAGACCAATCCCGCCATTCACGATGCCCTCGCCGACGTGTACGACCGCATCGGCCTCACCGAGCAAGCCATGCACCACCGCGAAATGGCTATGAAACTGCGCCAGAAAAAATAGACACCCCGTCAAGACAGACAACGAGCCACCCCATAATATCTTAATGGAGTGGCTCGTGATGCCGTAGCAGGCCTGCGACAAAATGAATTATCGCTTACTTATTAAAGAAGAATTTAAGCGTTCTTCACCTTGTCGACGATTGCCTTGAAAGCTGCGGGATTGTTCATTGCGAGGTCGGCGAGCACCTTGCGGTTGATCTCGATACCAGCCTTGTGAATCAAGCCCATGAGCTTAGAGTAAGAAAGATCCTCGAGGCGTGCAGCAGCGTTGATACGCTGAATCCACAGTGCGCGGAAGTTGCGCTTCTTGTTCTTTCTGTCGCGGTAGGCGTAGGTGAGACCCTTCTCCCAAGTGTTCTTGGCGACGGTCCACACATTCTTGCGGCAACCGTAGTAACCTCTTGTAAGTTTTAAGATTTTTTTTCTGCGTGCTCTTGAAGCAACATGATTTACTGATCTTGGCATTTTCTTAATGTTTTTTGAATGTTAGCGGCTGCAATGTGCTCTTTTCTGGCTAAACATTCGGTTAATACTTAGAAATTAAAATCACGAAAATTTAAAAAACATAAAAAATTTGTTTCCACTTCGTAGCTTCCCGCCTCGTGAGGGGCTGTGGGAAATTACTTCATAGCGAGAAGCTTGCGCACGTTCACGCGGTCGCAGCTCTCAACGATGCTGAAGTGAGGCAGATTTCTTTTCTGCTTCTTGGTCTTCTTGGTCAAGATGTGACTCTTAAAAGCATGTTTTCTCTTGATCTTTCCTGATCCGGTAAGGGCGAACCTCTTTTTGGCACCGGAATTAGTCTTAATCTTTGGCATTTTTTTACTTTTTAAATTTTTATATTGATTCAACAAATGGAGGTCAGGCACTTACAGAGCCTGACACTCCTTCTTTTTTCCTGTTAATTATTTTCGTGGGCGGCCACCACTTGCTGCACAGCTTTCCGGCATGCGCTCACACTGTGGAAGGCTGCTCACTTGCCTTGTTTCTTGGGCGTGAGCATGATAGTCATGCGCTTGCCTTCGAGCACCGGCATCATCTCCACTTTGCCCAGCTCCTCAAGGTCGTTGGCAAAGCGCAACAGCAGCACCTCACCCTGCTCCTTGAAGAGAATTGAACGACCGCGGAAGAACACGTATGCCTTCACCTTGGCTCCTTCCTTCAGGAAGCCCATAGCGTGCTTCAGCTTGAAGTTGTAGTCGTGGTCGTCGGTCTGCGGCCCGAAGCGTATCTCCTTCACCACCACCTTGGTCGATTTGGCTTTCTGCTCCTTGAGTCGCTTGCGCTGCTGGTAGAGGAACTTCTGGTAATCGAGAATGCGGCAAACCGGTGGAGCGGCGTTAGGTGAGATTTCAATCAGGTCGAGCTCCATCTCGTCGGCAATCTTCAGGGCTTGCGCAATGGGATACACACCGTTTTCCACGTTGTCGCCCACAAGACGCACTTCCTTTGCATGAATCTGCTCATTTATTGCATGAGCATCTTTCTTGCCATCCTTATCACCTCTTCTGGCTTTCGCCTGAACACTATTATTTGCCGGCTGGTTTGTGCCGTTGTTATTGTTCAAGTTAGGCTTCTTTGGCCCACTCCATAATGGTTTTTTCTCCATTCAGTTTATTTAAAGTTTGTCATATTCTCAATTTCGCGTGCAAAATCGTCTGCAAAGGTAGTAATTTTTTGCGAACCTTTATCACCTTCGCCCTGTTTTCTTACCGAAACTTCCTCATTTTGTGCTTCTTTTTCGCCTACGACGAGCAAATAGGGTATTCTTTTAAGCTCATTGTCGCGAATTTTCTTGCCAATCTTCTCGTTTCGGTCATCTACGAATGCACGGATATCCTTCTCGGCGAGCTTGGCCACCACGCTGCGGGCGTAGTCGTTGTATTTCTCGCTGATAGGCAGCACCACCACCTGGTCGGGGGCGAGCCACAGGGGCAGCTTGCCGGCGGTGTGCTCGAGCAGCACAGCCACGAAGCGCTCCATCGAGCCGAAGGGGGCGCGGTGAATCATCACCGGGCGGTGCTTCTGGTTGTCGGCGCCGGTGTATTCAAGCCCGAAGCGCTCGGGCAGGTTGTAGTCCACCTGAATTGTTCCGAGCTGCCAGCGGCGGCCAATCGCGTCCTTCACCATGAAGTCGAGCTTCGGCCCATAGAATGCGGCCTCACCAAGCTCGGTGCGGGCATTGAGTCCCTTCTCGGCACAAGCCTCGATGATGGCGCGCTCAGCCTTCTCCCAGTTCTCGTCGGTGCCCACATATTTCTCCTTGTTGTTGGGGTCGCGAAGTGAAATCTGTGCCTCGAAGTTCTTGAAGTCGAGAGCCTTGAAGATGTAGAAGATAATGTCCATCACCTTGAGGAACTCGTCCTTCAGCTGATCGGGCGTGCAGAAGAGGTGTGCGTCGTCCTGCGTGAAGCCGCGCACGCGTGTCAGTCCGTGGAGCTCACCGCTCTGCTCATAGCGGTACACTGTGCCAAACTCTGCGAATCGCAGCGGCAGGTCCTTGTAGCTGCGTGGCGAAGTCTTGTAGATTTCGCAGTGGTGAGGGCAGTTCATGGGCTTCAGGAAGTATTCCTCGCCCTCCTCGGGTGTGTGGATGGGCTGGAACGAGTCCTTGCCATATTTTGCGTAGTGACCCGAGGTGACGTAGAGCATCTTGTTGCCAATGTGCGGGGTAATCACCTGCAAGTAGCCGTAGCGCTTCTGTATCTTGCGCAGGAATTGCTCCAGGCGGTCGCGCAGAGCAGCACCCCTCGGCAGCCACAATGGCAGACCGGGACCCACATTCTGCGAGAATGCAAAAAGCTCCATCTCCTTGCCCAGCTTGCGGTGGTCGCGCTTCTTGGCCTCCTCGAGCATTGCCAGATACTCATCGAGCATCTTCTTCTTGGGGAATGTGATGGCATACACGCGCAGCATCTGCTTGCGCTTCTCATCGCCGCGCCAGTAGGCTCCGGCAAGCGACAGTATCTTGATGGCCTTAATCACGCCGGTGTTGGGCAAATGCGGGCCACGGCAAAGGTCGGTGAATGCTCCCTGGGTGTAGGTGGTGATGTGGCCGTCCTCAAGCTCGCTGATAAGCTCGCACTTGTAGGTCTCGCCACGGTCGCCGAAAGCCTTCAGGGCATCGGCCTTAGAGATTTCGCGGCGCACCACTGCCTCCTTCTTGGCGGCAAGCTCGGCCATCTTGGCCTCAATCTTGGGGAAGTCGGCGCTCGTGATGGTGTTCTCACCCGGGTCGATGTCGTAGTAGAATCCGTTCTCAATAGCAGGGCCTATACCGAACTGTATGCCCTTGTAAAGCTCTTGAAGTGCCTCAGCAAGAAGGTGTGCCGATGTGTGCCAGAAAGCGTGCTTGCCCTCGGCGTCGTCCCACTTGAACAGCTTTATCGCGCAATCACTACAAACTGGTCGCGAGATATCCCATTCCTCATCGTTCACAGTAGCAGCCAGCACGTCCTGTGCGAAACGCGGGCTGATACTCTCGGCAATCTGATAAGGGGTAACACCTTGCTCAAACTGCTTTACACTTCCATCTGGAAAAGTTACGTTTATCATTTTCGTATCTATAAAAAAAGTTTTGCGCCGTGCCATACAACAACACAGCTGTTTATCTCCGCAAAATTACAAAAAAATCTTAATACCACCACCCTTTTCTCCCCGAAATTTAATCAAGCCCCTCAATTTTTGCTTTTTCGCATCGCAAAGAGAGACCCGGAAACATCAAGATGCATCTTGATGCCTCCGGGCATTGTTTATTTCACAATCCTTTTGCAAAAGACAATATATATTCGTCCGATTCGTGTGATTCGTGTTCACAATCCATTCTGCAAATTCTGTGGATTCTGCGTGAGGCTTTTAGAGTGCAATCTTGGTGGCGCGACCGGCGACTTTCACCACGTATAGACCGCGCTGCGGCACAGGAATTTCATTAGCTGCGCCGCTATAGATGCACACGCCGGCGGCGTTGTACACCTCCACTGCTGCGCCATCAGCACCCTCAATGCGAATCACCCCATTCTCACCCCGCACCGTCACAGCGTCAGCCTCAATGCCATCAACTGCCCCGGTACCTACGGTAACTGTGCAAGTGGCGGTGAGGTTGCTGCCGTCGGTAGTGCGGCAAGTGATTGTAGCCACACCGTCAGCCGCCCCAAGCACCGTGATTGTACCATCACTATTTGCCTTATAAGGCACCACATTAGTATTGCTTGAACTCCATTCAACAGTTTTATTTGACACATTCTCTGGAGTAATCACTGGCATAATTTTGGCAGACTGGTTGATTGCGAGTGTAAGCTCTGAGGGATTCAGCGAAAGATTTTCGGCAATAATTTCACCGACAGAAATCAGGCAAGTCGCTTTCACTCCGCTTCCGTCAATCGCCATCGCAGTGATTGTTGCCATTCCACTCTTTAGACCTTTCACATATCCGCTTTGGTCAACCGAAGCGACACTGGGCGCATCACTGCTCCAATGATTCATAGCACCTTTATTATGTTTAATCTTTGTAACAGGATTTTCAATCTGTCTCATATCACTAAACTCGCCCCACACATCAGCTGCCCAATATTTGGCATAGGTCCCTTTCGGCACATAAAGTGGGCAAGAAGTTGTGCGGAAAGTGTTTGACGTAATCACTGGTGGCGTAGTAGCATGCGACACAATCTTTTTGGTACCACCCAATAAAGAATCCACATTCCCACACACATATCACAAATCAAAATTTAGTGAAAATATATGTGAAAATGCGGATTCTAAAAAAAGCTTCTTTTCCTATATTATTAATCCACAATTACTTTACTATCACCTTCTTTGTGATTCCATTTGCGTAGCGGATAACGTTCACGCCTTGCTGAAACCCAGAACGGCGAACTCCATCTACACCATAAATTTCAGCTCCCTCCAGAGCATCAACTCCAACAACCTCAGCGCCAGTAGCGTCATCTACTTCGAGACAGGCTGTCGTGCGTTCAACGTAGGCAGTCGTTCCCTGGGCATCTGAGATGTAGATCTCCTTGAATCCAACCTCATAGTTTCCTATTTCAAGGTCTTCTTTCATCTTGAACTTGATGGTACACACCTCTCCGTCATTACCACTAAAGAAAGCGTTCTCGGTAGAGCTGCAAAGCACCATAATGCTGCCATCGCTTTGCAGACTTGTGCGGAATATATCAGTTTTTCGCGATGTAGTGCGTTCTGAGCTTAATTCAATGAGGTAATACCCATCATCATCGGTCATTACCTCAAACTCTCCAGGAACCTCTAAGTTAAACTGGAATCCAGGAACTTGCCAACTGTTTTTCATACACACCGACATTACTGCGGTCTTGTCAGTCCCAACTGTCACATCAACGCCATAAATTACATTGTCATACACCGAAATGTCGGAAGTTTTCACTTCTGCTGCATTCACCATTGCAACACTCGCAACAAAAGCAGCAATCATTAATGATGTTCTTTTCATAATTTTGAGATTTTTGAAAAAGTATTAGTTATTTGAAGTTAGAATCTTGTTTATAAGTGCTGTTACATCGCCAATGTTCACATTACCGTCACCATTTATGTCGGCAAGTGCGGCTATAAAGTTAGCCGGAGTGTTACCGAGGATATGGTTGATCAATGCCGTAACATCACCGATATTCACGAGTCCGTCGCCGTTCATATCTCCGGCATCGTAACCTACAGCAATAACGCACGAAGCCTCAAGCTCGCTACCATCAGTAGTGCGGCATTTGATAGTGGTAGTACCCTTTTTCAGTCCCAGAATCCGCAAAGAGTTAGTGCTGTCTCCACTCTTCGTAGCCACGACTCCCGGATCATCGGTAATCCATTCAAGGTCTTTCGACGTTGCATTTGCAGGCAATATAGTGCAAGTAAGCATTGCGCTACCGTTTATATCAAGGCACAAAGTGTTCTGGCTTATCTGGATTGACTCTACCATCACACGCTCAACTTTCACTGTACACGTAGCCGACACGCCACTTCCATCGATGGCACAGGCAGTTATGGTTGCCACCCCTTCTGTCAGTCCTGTAATATTTCCATCCGCATCAACCGCTACGATCCTTTCGTCACTTGATGTCCATTTCAATGTATTTATTGTCGCATTCGAGGGTGTTATGTTTTTTGATAGAAACAAGTGAGATCCTATAGGGATCGACAAATCACTTTCGTTGAATTTAATATTAGTTATTGGATTCGATATGCTAATTAAGTTTGTAAAATTGCTCCATCCCTCAGCTTGCCAATAATCAGCGTACGCTGCACTTGGCACATATACTGGGGTGTTTGTTCCTATGGTAGATGCTAATGTGTTTGAGATTACAGGAGGTGTAAGAGGTTGCAAGATAAGCTGCGAAACTTCACCATCGCTAAAGCCTTGAAGTGTCTGCACATCTTTCTCTACAATAAACATAAATCCGCCATTACCAATATGCAAACTGTTTGATTCCGATATACAGTTTTCTGCATTATAGAAAAGTCTTTTCAAATTATTACACCACACGAATGGATTGTAACCTAATTTAGCTACCGATTTAGGAATGAAAATAGCATTTACTGCAGAACAACCTTCAAATGCATTACTTTTAATCTCTGTTACTGACTCGGGAATTTTTATCGCAGTTATTCTGTTACACCAGCCAAACGCATAATCAGCAATTATTCTAATAGAATTGCCTAACCTAAAGTTAGTAATCCCCGAACAATTATAAAAAGCGTAGGTTCCTATTGTCGTTACCCCATCGCCGATGTCTAATGTAGTCAGTCCTGTGCAGCCAGTAAAGGCAAAGTCCCCGATTGATGTCACCGCGTCTCCTATGTGCAGCGATGACAATGACGTGCAATTATAGAAAGTGTAATTGCCAATGGAATCCACATCTTCAGGAATGACTAATTCGTTTACTTTCTCTCCGTTACAGTACAGATTTGGGCTTTAATAGATTGGGTTTTGCAAAGCATCGGTAAACTTCATTCTGCACCAATTGGACAAACTGCCCACTTCAAATTTCTTCAGCGACTTCAAATCAGAGAATACATTGCCAAGCGACTTTATCGATTTGCCTACATACAGCGATGTCAGTCCTGCGCAGCCCTTAAAGGCACCGTCCCCAATTGATGTCACAGCGTCGCCTATGTGCAGTGCTGACAATGATGCGCAATTACAGAAAGTGTAATTGCCAATAGAATCCACGTCTTCAGGAATGACCAATTCTTTTACCTTCTCTCCGTTACAGTACAGATTTTGGCTGTAATAGATCGGGTTTTGCGAACCACTGGTAAACTTCATTCTGCACCAATTGGACAAACTGCCTACTTCAAATTTTTTCAGCGACTTCAAATCAGAGAATACATTGCCAAGCGACTTTATCGATTTGCCTACATACAGCGATGTCAGTCCTGTGCAGCCATTAAAGGCATTTGCTCCGATTGCCGTTACTGTGTCTCCAATGTGTAGCGATGTCAGTCCTGTGCAGCCATTAAAGGCATTTGCTCCGATTGCTGTTACTGCGTCTCCAATGTGTAGCGATGTCAGTCCTGTGCAGCCATTAAAGGCACCGTCCCCAATTGATGTCACAGCGTCGCCTATGTGTAGCGATGATAATGTCGCGCAATTATAGAAACTGTAGGCGCCAATAGAATCCACATCATCGGGTATTGTAAGTTCGTTTATTTCTTCGCCATTATGGTAGTAGTGACCTGTCACATAGCATAGGTTGGAATTATAATTTCCAAAATTGATATTATACCACATTGATAAATCAGGAATCTCAAATTCTGTAAAATTCGTACAACCTTTGAAAGCGTCTTTTCCTATCTCGGTTAAAGAAGATGGAATATTAATTGCGTGTAAGTTAGCACAGTCGGAAAAAGCTTTCTTGCCAATTGATGTTACATTTTCACCAAGATGTATTGATTCAATGGCACTTCTGGAAAACGCATAGTCATTAATTTTTGTGACACTCTCAGGCAATTCGATGTTAGGTATAATATTACCATAATTATCGCAGATATTACCGCCATTGCACAATGGATTTGAATACTCATTTGTAAAATTAATTTTACAATATGAATCCAAATCAGGAACAAAAATTCTTTTCAAATTACTACATGAATGGAAAACAGCTGATTCAAGAGATTTAATGGCAGTAGGCAAAATAAATGTAGATATTTTAGTGTCAGCAAAAGCCTCATATCCAATTTCTGTAACACCATCAGGAATATACACAAGTTCAAGAGAAGAATGAATGAACGCACAATACTCAATTTTGGTAACAGTTTGTGGGATTTTTACTGTTTTGACTTGACACTGAGCAAAAGCACAGTATCCTATGGCGGTTACAGTATATGTTCTACCTTCATATTCAACAGTTTCTGGAATGTCATAATCCCCAACATACCAATCACTACCTGTCACCATATTTGGATTTGGCATTGGATTAGTGACTGAAACAGTTTCATGATCAAAATTAATCACATAATAAATTCCATCGACAACAAAGTCGTATGCTGAAGCTGTGGCGGCGACGAGCAGCAGCACTGCCGCGAGTGCCAATCTCTTTAAATAGTTTTGTTTCATATCATTAGTGTTTAGATTAGTTTATTTAGTTTATTTAGAATCTCGCCGATGCCTCTGCAGCCATCAAACATATTTGTGGCATTAGAGAGTGGCAGATATTTGCGATAGTTCTTCCCGGCAAACACGATAAAAATATCGTGTTGAGGGTCAATGCCACTTGCTTTCATTTGGCCGATTACTTTAGCCGACCAATTTTTAATTTCATCGGCTTTTTTGCCATTCAGAGTTTCATCGTAAGGGCTCAGAATCTGGTCGATAGGCACTAAGCCATATTCTGCCGATAACACATAAATCGGGGCATTGGGGTAATGTTTCCTTGCTGCGGCAAGCGACTTTTTGAACATAGGTCCTTGATAGAAACCTCCTGCTGGGGCGCAATGGTCGAGCTTCGATTTCGAGCACCCAATTAGTACAATAGTTTTCATAAGCAAATTTATTTTTTATGACATTTA
>JAQXTJ010000102.1 GCA_029219425.1 Bacteroidales bacterium | reverse complement strand
AGGAAGTAGGGCATCGACACATAGAAGTAGCCTCCATAGAGCTGGTTGGTGTCCCAGGAGTTTTTCACTTTGTAGTATTTGTTGCCTATCTGGTCCACGGCCTTTCCTACGATGACCATCCCGTGGTCGTCGGTTGTTTCCTGATTGTCGAACATTTCCTGTCGCAGCTCCTGCGTCACCGTAATCTCCTCGACCGGGCCATTGAACTCGGTGAGCATGCGCTCGCGCTCGGAGTCGGACACCTGTACCCATCGCGACAGCTCAGTGCCGTCGAGGTCCTTCTCGTTGCGGGCTTTTGGCAGGATTGCGTAGCCCTTGCGCCACTTGAATCCCTTTTCGCTGACGTCGGCAGCCCATGCTACGCTGTAGCCCTTTTCGATGGCGTTGTCAACGATTTGCTGAAGCTCGTCGAGCTTCACGTTCTCGTAGGTGCCCCAGAGCCAGTTGTCGGCTACTTCGAGGGCAAATGGCTGGTAGAAAGGATGGTGTGTGAACGAGGAGAAGGCGATGTAGTCGTCGAGGTTGAGCTTGAGCGACTCGGCATAGGTCTGAGCATTGTAGGACTTCTTGCCCACGGTGAAAGTCTCGGGCAGCTTGCCGAAGTAGGCATCGAGGATGCCCGTGTAGCCTTCGAACCATGCTGTGGAGAGCTTCTTGTTGGGCACGGCAACGATGGCGTCGATATATGCGCGGAGCACCTTTATAAGCTCCTTGTGGTTGTGCTTGGTCTCGCCATAGTTGAGTCCGGTGTAGGCATCCTCGGGCATTGCGCCGAAGTGTCGCATCACATATTCCACATCGAGGAGGCTGCCGCCCTCAGCAAAAACCGTGGAGCCATACATGCGCAGGAACTTGCGGGCCTTTTCTTCGTAGCATTTGCGCACCACATACATCTCGGAGAGGTCGATTTCCTTGCCGGTGGCGCGTAGAATCTCATTCTCGAAGAAAGAGTTGCCCGAGAAGCACCAGCACGTTCCCGATTTGTTCTGGTCCTTCACCGAGGTGCATTTCACCACTTTCACGTCGGTGAACTTAAAACCTGTGCTGTCGGGCGACACCACGTCATCATCGGCAGCCGAGGCCGAAAGCGCAACGGCTGCAAGTCCTAATACAAGGAATTTCTTAATATTCATAGCTATGATTTGTTATTGATTTTCTTTTGTTGACAATTCTAAGTGCAAAAGTACAAAATATTTGAGAGAAAGGAGTAATTTTGCTGCAAATTAGAGCGATAATTATTATGGAATGGATAGAAATTAGTGGCGGAGTGGGGGAGCGGATGCTTCGCTACTCGCTGGCGCTGAGCCGGAATGCCCAAGGCGAGGATGTGGGCGTGGAGGTACTTGACGATGTGCTGCGCGGGCTGTTTCCGGCACTGCCGCACTTGCCCGAGCGCAGGCCGGGGATTGCAGGGATGCTAAGGCGCATGATGGGCAGAGAGCATGCTGTGGCTGTTGCGCCATGGATGAACAAGGAGGTGGTGGAGAGCCTGGGCGATGAAGTGAGGAATTATTTTGATCTGGCTCCTGCTGCGATTCCGGGATGCTTCGCCGGCATAGCCGGGAAGCTGCAAGGAGAGGACACTGTGGCTGTGCATGTGACGCGAAGGGGCATAGACTCTTGCAGGTGTACGCCCGACTACTACAACTGGGCTATTGCAGGTGTGCGCCAGTGGCTGGGCGATGTGAGGATAGTGGTTGTCACCGACAATCTTGCCTTCACCCGCCGGTGCCTTCACACCGATGGGGCGCAGGTGGAGTGGGTGGAGCTGCCACAGAAATATCACCGCTACATCTTCCACCTCTTGCGCCAGGCCGGGCACTGCATTGTGGGCGACACGCTTGAGGGATGGTGGGGAGCATGGCTCAATGCCTCGCCCGACAAGATAGTGGTGGTGCCAAAGACATTGCCGCCGGCACTCGTCCCCTACTACTGGACGGTGATACCCGTGACCTGACTATTTGCATATTTGCAAGAAAATAATTACTTTTGCACGATTTTTTCTGAAAGGGTTTCACTCTGTTGCTTAGTGGCATGGATGATAACCTAAATTATTTATTGACAATAAAAACACACAAAAAAAAATTGCTATGAAAAAGATTTTAAGCACTGTAATTAGTGGTGCACTGTTGCTTGGCACTACCGGATGCAACATGAACAACACAGGAAAAGGAACACTAATTGGTGCAGGTGGCGGAGCTGCTGCCGGCGCAGGTCTGGGGGCAATATTTGGAGGAGGCAAGGGCGCTGCTATCGGTGCAGCAA
Source organism: Bacteroidales bacterium (assembly GCA_029219425.1). Taxonomy (GTDB): domain Bacteria; phylum Bacteroidota; class Bacteroidia; order Bacteroidales; family Muribaculaceae; genus CALZFJ01. The sequence goes on along the minus strand of JAQXTJ010000102.1, from coordinate 12,252 downwards.
TAGGCACGGCTGTGGGAGCGGGTGCCGGTGCGCTGATTGGCCGCAAGATGGACAAGCAGAAGAAGCAGCTTGAACAGATTGAGGGCGCTCAGGTTGAGACCGTAACCGACGCCAACGACCTCAAGGCAATCAAGGTGACTTTCGATGCCGGAATCTTTTTTGCCACCGGAAAGAGCGACCTCAGCAATTCGTCGCAGTCAGCTCTGAGCGACTTCGCCGCTTCACTCTTGGAGAACCCACTCACCGATGTGACTATCAACGGACACACCGACAACACCGGCTCGCGTGCCGTGAACGACCGTCTATCGAAGGAACGTGCCCAGGCTGTGGCCAACTACCTCATTGGCAAGGGCGTGCCGGCAAAGCGACTCACCACCAACGGACTGGCCTACGACTGTCCTGTGGCTTCGAATGAAACTGCCGAGGGCCGCGCACAGAACCGCCGCGTGGAAATTTTTATTGCTGCTAATGAGCAGATGGTGAAGGAGGCCGAGAATGGCACGCTGAAGTAGGCACGGAGCGCATCGGCACTGATAATACCACGAATGTGGGCGCACATTCTTAGTGCGAAGCCACATTCGTGGTTTTTTGTGACTTAGATGCTCTTCCTTGCGAATTTTTTGGTGCAAAGTGGTGTGGATTGAGAAATTAGTGGTATTTTTGTGTATGGAATAAACTTTATGGGGCGCAATGCGTCAATATAGGGTGAATGATTAAATTTTTTATTTGATTATGCTGACTTACAGGAAATCTATAACGGCACTGCTCGTGGCTACGGCTCTTGTGGCGACATCGTGCGACTTTATGAGCAACACCGACAAGGGCTATGTGGCCGGTACGGTGGGCGGCACGGTGCTCGGAGCGGGGCTGGGTGCGATAATAGGAGGTGACTATGGCGCCGACATTGGTGCGCATCTGGGTATGGCTGTGGGGGGCGTGGCCGGTGCTGCCATTGGTGCCAATGAGGATGAGAAGGCTTATAAGCGGCAACAGGCTTCTATGGCGCAGGTGAAGGTTGCCGATGAGGAGGATGAGAAGGCTCAGGAATACTTCGATGAGGCTACGGGTATGTATTACACCAAGGTGAGTCAGGACCATGCCATTCTCTTCGATTCGCGAAGCTGCGACCTGAATGGCCGTGCTTGCAAGGAGCTGCTGCGCATTGCTGCTGCGCTGAGCGATGTGCCGTTTTCGGGAATAATGATTTATGGAAGTACCGACGACACGGAGAGCCGCGACTATGCCATGGAGCTTTCGCGCGAGCGTGCCGAGGTGGTTCGCGACTACTTGGTGGCACTGGGTTTTCATGAGGAACTGCTCACTGTGGTGGGGCTTGGGAGTGATTATCCTGTGGCGGATAATTCCACTCTCGACGGACGTGCCAAGAACAGGTGCGTGGAAGTTTATATAGTGAGGAGATAATAGATATTAGATATTAGATATTAGATGTGAGATGGGGTGGATTTGGAATTTATAAAATAACTATTTTTTTTGCGATATGATGATGATGAGAATTAAGTTTTGCCTGGGCTTGGCGGCGCTGCTTCTGTGCTGCGCTTTGCCTGCCCGTGCCGAGGAGAAACCGCTGAAGTGGGTGAATGCGCTTGAGCTGCGCATGATTAACAAGGGTTTTGACAACTCGCTCACGCCTTACACCCGAATACCTAAGTGCCTGAAGGATAGTGTGCGCCCCACTCTGTGGGAACGCTCGCAGTGCTCGAGTGGCTTGGGAATACGCTTTGCCACCAACTCCAAGCGCATCGCCGTGCGCTACAACTTGCTGTGGAACACTCACATGGCTCACATGGCCGATACCGGACTGAAGGGCACCGACCTCTACCGCCTGAGCGACGATGGCGTGTGGCAATATGTGAACACCAACCGCCCCTCGAAGCAGGACTCTGTGCAGCAAAAGGTGTATGTGGAGAATCTTGCGGGCGATATGCGCGAGTTCTTGATTTATCTGCCTCTCTACGACGGTATCAACTGGATGGAGGTGGGAGTTGACGAGGATGCCGAGATAGGCCGTCCGCTCATCGACAATCCACGCGCCGGGAAGAAGGTGGTGTTCTATGGCACAAGCATTCTGCAAGGCGGCTGTGCGTCGCGCACGGGCATGGTGGCCACAAGCATGATTCAGCGCGAGCTCAATTGTGAGTGTGTGAACATAGGCATCAGCGGTGAGGGCAAGATGGACTTCTGCATGGCGCGTGCCATGGCCGAGATTCCGGGAGTTACGGCATTCGTAATCGACCCCGTGCCTAATTGCACCAAGATGATGTGCGATACGCTCACCTATAGCTTTGTGAAGATTCTGCGCACTCTGCGCCCCGAGGTGCCAATTGTGATTGTGGAGGGCCCGCTCTATCCCTACGCCCGCTTCGACTCATTCTTCGGCAAGTATCTGCCCGAGAAGAATGCCGCTCTGCGCAAGAACTATGAGCTGCTCAAGAAGGAGAATCCCGATAACCTATACTACATCACCAATGAGGACATCGACGGCCCCGACCACGAGGGCACGGTGGATGGTATCCACCTCACCGACCTGGGCTTCCGCCACTATGCCGACGCCCTGATTCCCATTCTGCGCAAGCTGGTGCATTAGCGCAGGTGGTGCCGCTCGTAGTGGCTGCGGCAGGCGAGGTGAAACATTGCCACTCCGGCCACATTCACCATTGCCGCCACCACAAAAGCACTGTGGTAGCTCACAGCCTCGGCCACTGCGCCGCCCACCAGCACTCCAAGGCCTATGCCCACGTCCCACGAGGTGAGCAGGGTGGAATTGGCTGTGCCGCGCTGCGAGTTGGGCGCGAGATTGATAAACATGCTCTGGTAGGCCGGGAACATGTGTCCGTTGCCAAGCCCTATGATTATCGCCGTGGCATAATAGGCCACCGGATGGCTTACGAAAGCAAAGAGCAGATAGGCCGTCATGGAGAACGTGGCACCGAATGCCGCGTTCTGCACTATTTTTCCCCTGCGGAGCGAGCGACCGCCAATGAGGCGCGACACCATGAGTCCAATGGCTGTGAGCATGAAGAAGGTGCCTGTGTCGCCACCGGTGTGCAGCTCGTCGCGGCAATATATGGCAAGATAATTCGATAGAACGCCAAAGCTGAACGACAGACACGCCATCGACACTCCCAGCCGCCACCCGGGCAGCAGGAAGAAGTGGTCGAGCGAAAGTGGCTGGCGGTGCACCACTTGGCGTGAGCGTGGGCGAATGGTGCTATCCACCACCAGGCCTATGCCTGCCGTGATGAGCGACACGGCGAAGATGTAGTTGAAATCACTCACCACATTGTATAGCACCAGCCCCACAGTGGGGCCTATAGCCATGGCAATGTTGTTGCTGAGGCCGTAGTAGCCTATGCCCTCGGCTCGGCGCGATGGATAGAGCACATCGATGGCCATGGTGCTGCTTGCCACCGTAAGTGCGCCAAAGGAGAAGCCATGGAGGGTGCGGATAATGGCGAACAGCAAAACGGTCCATGCCAGAAAATAGCCGGCAAAGAAAATGAAAAACACCGCGTAGCACAGCAGAAGCACCGCCTTGCGGTTGAAGCTGTCAACAAACCAGCCGCTGAAAGGGCGCACAAGCAGCGCCGTGAGCGTGTAGCCCGACAGCACAATGCCTATCATGCCCTTGTCGGCATCGAAGGTGTCGTGCAGATAGAGCGGCAGCACCGGCATTATCACATAGAACGCAAAGAAGAGCAGGAAGTTGCCGGTGAACACTTTCACGAAGTTGCCGTTCCACAGCCGCTCATGCGCATTGTTATTTTCCATAGTCGTGAGTGGAATGAATTGAATTTGGTGGCAGGGGGGTAGAGTGCATCAAGAGATGCGCTCACCCAGCAGAGTTGCGCTCGACACGCTATTGACGCGCACCGTGATGAAGTCGCCCACCTGCTCACCGCCGGCCGGGAACACCACCACCTTGTTTTGCTGCGTGCGGCCATACATGTCGCTGCGCGACCGCTTGGAGTAGCCCTCCACGAGTATCTCAAATGTCTTGCCCACATCGCGGCGGTTGCTCTCGAGCGACAGCTCGTTCATGAGGGCAATCATGCGGTTGAGGCGGTCGATTTTCACCTCCTCGCTGACGTTGTCGGGGAGGAACTTCGAGGCAAAAGTGCCCGGACGCTCCGAATACTTGAACATGAACGCCGAGTCGAAGCCCACCTCGCGCATGAGGCTCAGTGTGAGCTGGAAATCCTCCTCGGTCTCGCCGTGGAAGCCGGTGAACATATCGGTGCTTATGCCACAATCGGGAATCATGCGGCGAATGGCGGCGATGCGGTCGAGATACCACTCGCGGGTGTACTTGCGGTTCATAGCCTTGAGCACCGAGTTGCTGCCCGACTGCACCGGCAGGTGAATGTGATTGCAGATATTCTTTCGGCTGGCAATCGTGGCGATAATTTCGTCGCTCATGTCCTTGGGGTGCGAGGTGGTGAAGCGCACGCGCATCTCGGGGGCAGCGTCGGCCACCAGTCCCAGCAGGGCGGCGAAATCGACCACCGAGCCATCAGTGGGGTCAACATAGCGGTAGCTGTTCACATTCTGGCCCAGCAGCGTAACCTCCTTGAAGCCCTTCTCGCGCAAGTCGCGCAGCTCATTGAGAATGCTGCCCGGCTCACGGCTGCGCTCGCGGCCACGAGTGTAGGGCACGATGCAGTAGGAGCAGAAATTGTTGCAGCCGCGCATGATGCTGATGAAACCGCCAATCTTGCTCGCCCCGATGCGGGCCGGAATCACGTCGCGGTAGGTCTCGGTGAGCGAAAGATCGATGTTGATAGCCTTCTCGCCATTCTCGGCGGCAGCCACCAGGTTGGGGAGGTCGAGGTAAGAGTCGGGACCCGCCACAATGTCCACACCGTGGTCGTTGATAAGCGTCTCCTTCATGCGCTCGGCCATACAGCCAATAATACCCACAATGAAGTGGCTTCCGCGCTTCTTGCGCATTGCGGCAAGCTGGCTGAGGCGTGAGAAAATCTTCTGCTCGGCATTGTCGCGAATGGAGCAAGTGTTGATAAGCACCGCGTCGGCGCTCTCCAGGTCCTTAGTCACCACATAGCCGGCCATTTTCATCACCGAAGCCACCACCTCACTGTCGGCCACATTCATTTGGCAGCCGTAGGTTTCGATAAACAGCTTTTTAGCATCGCTATCAGCAGCCCACGACAACTTCACGCCGTCGGCCACTCGTATTTTATTTTCGCTCATATCAGTCAAAAAAGAAAATTTTTTGCAAAGTTACACCAAGCCGAGCGCAATGGCAAATTAAAAACGAAGTTTTTCAATTTCGCCATTGCCGAGGCGTCTCCAACTTATCTAAAGTTACACCAAGCCGAGCGCAATGGCAAATTAAAAACGAAGTTTTTCAATTTCGCCATTGCCGAGGCGCATAGAGCGAGAAAAGGGAGCAGCGCCGTGGTGGCATTGCTCCCTTTAGGATAATATTCAAGCGCCTGGGCTTGTAATGGTTACTTTATTGCGTCGGGATCCTGACCCCACTGCTGGCGTGCAAGGCGGCGGTAGTTGTTGTAGCGCCACTGTGCGTTCTCCTTGGCAGCCTTGAAGAGCTCCTCGGCCTCGCCCGGATACTGCTTCATCACCGATGCGTAGCGCACCTCGCCCTTGAGGAAGTTCTCGAAGTTGTCCCAGTTGGGCTCTTTGCTGTCGAGAGTGAAGGGGTTCTTGCCCTCTTTCTCAAGCTCGGGGTTGTAGCGCCACAGGTGCCAGTAGCCGCACTCCACTGCCTTAGCCTCCTCGGCCTGGGCCTTGCCCATACCTGCCTTGAGGCCGTGGTTGATACACGGAGCATAGGCGATGATAATCGACGGGCCGTCGTAGGCCTCGGCCTCGCGGATAGCCTTGAGGGTCTGAGCGTTGTCGGCACCCATTGCCACCTGTGCTGCATACACATAGCCGTAGGTAGAGGCAATCAAGCCAAGGTCTTTCTTGCGGATTCGCTTACCCGAAGCGGCAAACTTGGCGATTGCGCCGAGCGGAGTAGCCTTCGATGCCTGGCCACCGGTATTGGAGTAAACCTCGGTGTCGAGAACGAGGATGTTCACGTTCTTGCCCGAAGCGAGCACATGGTCGAGACCGCCGAAACCGATGTCGTAGGACGCACCGTCGCCGCCGATAATCCACTGTGAGCGCTTCACGAGGAAGTGGCTGAGCTCCATAATCTTCTTGGCCTCGGGCTTGTCGCAGTCCTTGAGGAAGTCGATAATCTTGTCGGCGAGCTCGCGGCTCTTCTCTGCGTTGTCCTTGTTCTCAAGCCAAGCGGTGAAGAGTTCCTTGGCTTCGGCCGGAGCGCAGTCGCACATCGAGGCCTGCTTGATGAGTGTCTCGAGGCGTGCGCGCATCTTCTCATTTGCGATAATCATACCAAGACCGAACTCGCAGAAGTCCTCGAAGAGAGAGTTGGCCCAAGCCGGACCCTGACCGCGCTCGTTGGTGGTGTAGGGAGTGGAAGGCACAGAGCCTGAGTAGATTGAGCTACATCCTGTGGCATTGGCCACCATTTCGCGGTCGCCATAGAGCTGAGATATGAGCTTCACATAGGGAGTCTCACCGCAGCCCGAGCAAGCGCCCGAGAACTCAAACATAGGAGTTGCAAACTGAGAGTTCTTCACATTGAGCTTCACATCCACGAGGTTCTGCTTGCTGGTAACCTTGCTTACGCAGTAGTCCCACTTGGCCTGAGCGCCAACCTCGGTCTGGAGAGGCTTCATCTCGAGTGCCTTCACGCCCTTCTTGCCGGGGCACACATCGACGCAGTTGCCGCAACCAAGGCAGTCGAGGTCATCGACAACCTGAGCGAATGCCATGCCATCGAATGCCTTGCCGATAGCCTTGAGAGTCTCGCCCTCCTTGAAGGGAGATGCGGCAAGCTCGTCGGCAGTGAGCACAAACGGACGGATTGCAGCGTGCGGGCAGACGTAGGCACACTTGTTACACTGAATACAGTTCTCGGCATTCCACTCGGGAACGAAAGCCGACACACCACGCTTCTCATACTTGGCAGTGCCATTCTCCCACTTACCGTCGGGGTTGTTGGTGAATGCCGAAACGTGGAGCAGGTCGCCATCCTGGGCGTTGATGGGGCGCACGATTTCCTGAATGAAGGCAGGAGCGTCGTCGGTGGCGGCGTTGGTTACTTCGAGCTTCGACCATGCGGGATCTACGGCGAGAGTCTTGTACTCACCTCCGCGGTCAACGGCTGCATAGTTCTTGTTCACCACATCCTCGCCCTTCTTGCCGTAGGACTTCACGATGAACTTCTTCATCTGCTCCACTGCAAGGTCAACGGGGATAACCTCGGTGATGCGGAAGAATGCCGACTGGAGGATGGTGTTGGTGCGGTTGCCAAGGCCTATCTCCTGTGCAATCTTGGTGGCGTTGATGTAGTAAACGGTGATATTGTTGTCGGCGAAATATTTCTTCACCTTGTTGGGCAGGTTGGCTGCGAGCTCGTCGCCCTCCCAGATAGTGTTGAGCAGGAAGGTTCCGTTCTTCTGAAGGCCACGAGTCACGTCGTACATATTAAGATATGCCTGAACGTGGCAAGCTACGAAGTTGGGAGTAGTCACCAGGTAGGTGCTGCGGATAGGCTCGTCGCCAAAGCGCAAGTGCGAGCAGGTGAAACCGCCCGACTTCTTGGAGTCGTAGGCGAAGTAGGCCTGGCAATACTTGTTGGTGTTGTCGCCAATAATCTTCACCGAGTTCTTGTTGGCGCCCACAGTGCCGTCGGCACCGAGTCCATAGAACTTGGCCTGGAACATGCCTGCGCCACCCAGTGCAACCTCCTCCTTGAGCGGAAGCGAAGTGAAGGTGACGTCATCTACGATGCCAAGTGTGAATTTATCCTTTGGCATGGGCAGGGCAAGATTCTCATACACGGCGAGAATCTGTGCCGGTGTGGTGTCCTTCGAGCCGATGCCGAAGCGGCCGCCCACGATGAGCGGGGCATTCTCCTTGCCATAGAAGCACTCTTTCACGTCGAGGTAGAGAGGCTCGCCATTTGCGCCCGGCTCCTTGGTGCGGTCGAGCACGGCGATGCGCTTTGCAGTGGCAGGCACGGCAGCGAGGAAGTGCTTGGCCGAGAATGGACGGTAGAGGTGAACAGACACCATACCCACCTTCTCGCCCTGAGCTGTGAGGTGGTCGATAGTCTCGCGGATAGCCTCAGTGACCGAACCCATGGCGATGATTACGCGGTCGGCATCCTCGGCTCCATAGTAGTCGAAGAGGTGATACTGACGGCCGGTGATTTCGGCAATCTTGTTCATGTAGTCCTCCACGATAGCCGGCACGGCATTGTAGTATTCGTTGCAAGCCTCACGGTGCTGGAAGAACACGTCGGGGTTCTCGGCAGTACCGCGAGTAGAAGGATTCTCGGGGCTTAAGGTGCGCTTGCGGAAATCGCTGAGGGCGTCCTGGTCGATGAGTGCAGCCAGGTCGTCCTGGTCGATAGCCTCAATCTTCTGAATCTCGTGAGAAGTGCGGAAACCGTCGAAGAAGTTGACGAAAGGCACTTTCGACTTGATTGTAGAGAGGTGTGCCACACCGGCGAGGTCCATAACTTCCTGCACGGAGCCTTCGCAGAGCATGGCGAAGCCAGTCTGGCGAGTTGACATTACATCCTGATGGTCTCCGAAGATACAAAGGGCGTGAGATGCAATGGTGCGTGCCGAAACGTGGAACACGCAAGGAAGCAGCTCACCTGCAATCTTGTACATGTTAGGAATCATCAGCAGCAGACCCTGTGATGCTGTGAAAGTGGTGGTGAGGGCACCAGCCATGAGGGAGCCATGCACTGCACCGGCAGCACCGCCCTCGGACTGCATCTCCTGTACCAACACTGTCTCTCCAAAGATGTTCTTTCTTCCGGCGGCAGCCCACTCATCCACGTGTTCGGCCATTGTTGACGACGGGGTGATCGGGTAGATAGCTGCAACTTCGGTGAACATGTAGCTCACATGTGCAGCAGCCTGATTGCCATCGCACGTCATGAATTTCTTTTCTTTACCCATAATAATTTTATCAATTAAAATAAAAAAAGTTTTCTTGAATCTTGAGATGCTTCAATGCCGGCATTCTTGCCACATAATGGAATAATGCCACTTGTCCGCACAAATAATTATGCGAAGATAGTAATTTTCTGCTATTTTTCAAAGTTAATTTTTGCAATATCAATGGCTAATTGCAGCGATTGCCGAAAAGAAACTTTGCGGGTTTTGCAATGAAAGGTGGAGGCGGTTGTGGCGAAAGCCTTAATTCCGTTTGGATTTCGTGGGGCTTGCTACTCAGCCGACGGGCCATAGTAGAGCCGGGTTTCGCCCATGGGGTTGAAAATCTGCGCTGCCACTTGCCAGGTGTGGGCGGCAGTCAGCTTGCGGTAGAGTGTGAGTTCGCTATTAATCAGGCCGGCGTCGGCAATCAGCTCGTAGTAGCAGAGCTTCGATGCCATCTCGGCATAGCTGACATTCTCAAAACACTCTTTCGACTCAAATTTGTTGACGAATTTATCTACCTCATATTGTGATATGCCATCGGAGGCAAGGCGATGCAGCTCGGCATCGATCACAGAGTTGGCCTCGTCGAAGCCAACGCCCGGCTGCAATCGGCCTTTCACCACCATCAGCCCCGGGTCGATTGAGCCCCAGATGGATGCATCGAGGTCGGTGAAGAGGCTTGTCTTGAGCAGCACGTTCTGGAAGAAGCGAGCCGAGTTGCCATTGGCGAGAATGTCGCTGAGAATGTCGCTTGCGTGGTAGTCGGGGTCGAGGCGGCCACACATGCGGAAGGCCTTCACGATGAGATTCTGCGGCGTGGTGGCGTGATGCACGATGTGCCTTGGTGCTGCCTGCTGCGGCTCCAAGGGGAGGCGGCGCGGCTCGATGTTGCGACGGGGAATGTGGGCAAACCACTTTTCCACCAGCTCCACGGCGCGATTGAATGAGATGTTGCCCGAGAGGCAGATTATTGCATTGTTTGGGGCATAGTGGCTGTGGAAGAAATCGAGGGCGGTGTCGAGCGTAACGCCCTCAATGTCGGCAATCTTTTCGCCCACCACAGGCCAGCGGTAGGGGTGCCGGGTGAAGGCCTCGCGGCGCACGAGGTGCGACACGTCGCCGTAGGGCACATTGAGGCAGCGTTGCTTGAATTCCTCTGTCACCACGCTCTTTTGCGCGTCGAGGTTTCGCTGGGTGAGGGCGAGGCAGTTCATTCGGTCGCTCTCGAGCCACAGGGCGGTCTCAATGTTGTGTGCGGGAATGATGTCGTAGAAGTTGGTCACGTCGTCGCTGGTCCATGCGTTGCTCTCGCCGCCCGCCATTTGCAGCGGAGTGTCGAAGTCGGGAATATGCTCCGAGCCGCCAAACATGAGGTGCTCGAAGAGATGCGCCAGACCGGTGCAGCCGGGCTTCTCGTCGCGCGAGCCCACGTCGTAGAGCACGTTCACCGCCACCATCCGGGTGCCGGCGTCGTGATAGTGCAGCAATCGCAGTCCGTTGTCGAGCGTGTGTCGCGAAACTTCTACCATCTCTTCCTCCTGGTGTTGTGGCTTTATTTGAGAATTTTCATTGATAGAATCTTCACGTCGGTGGTGGGGCGGTCGGCACGGCCTGTCTCCACACACTCAATCTTATCCACCACGTCCATGCCCTTGGTCACCTCGCCAAACACGGTGTACTGGCCATCGAGGTGCGGAGCTCCGCCCACGGTTGTGTAAGCCTCCATTTGAGCTTCGGTGAACTTCACAGGATTCTTAGCAACCTCCTGCTCTGTCAGCTCTATCAGCTCGGCCTGGAGCTTGTTGAGGCCGGCGGTGTCGCCTGCCATGCGCATCTTCATCACCTCCTTGCGGCGCGGTGCCACGAGCGACTCAAATACATGCTGGCGGCGCTGGTCGTTCATGCGCTGCTCCATCTGCTCCATCATCTCAGGGGCAAACTTGCGGCCGGTGACGATATAGAACTGCGAGCCCGATGAGCGGCGCTCAGGGTTCACGTTGTCGCCGGTGCGGGCTGCTGCCAGTGCTCCGCGCTTGTGGAAGCACTCGGGATAGACAATTTCGGCCTCAATGGTGTAGCCGGGGTCGCCCGCGCCAAGCATCTCGCCTGGAGCGGCATTGCGCGACTTGGGGTCGCCTGTCTGTATCATAAAGTCCTTGATGACGCGGTGAAAGAGCACCCCGTCGTAGAAGCCCTCGCCCACGAGCTTCACAAAGTTGTCGCGGTGCTTGGGAGTCTGGTTGTAGAGAGCTATCTCAATGTCGCCCAGCGTGGTGCTGATGAGCACACGGGTGCAGTTGTCGGTGGATGATGTTGTTGTCATTGTCTTGTTGGTTGTGTTGTTGGAGCCGTTGTCGCGGCCCGTCATAGCGCACGAAGCCACGGCAAGCACCAGCAGCATCATGCTTAGGAAAGTCTTTTTCATAATCTCGGTGAGCTAATTATATTCCCATAGCCGGATAAAGGCGCTTGTAGATTCGTCGGAAATTGTCGTCGGAGGCGCTAAGCTCGGCAGCGCGCTCCTGGTAGTCGTTGCCCCACAAGGCCACGATGAGGTCGGGGAGATAGACGTGCTCACGGTCCTTGTCGATGGCGGCCTTCACCAGCGTGTCGATAGCCGAGGCATACTTCTTGGCATCGATGGCGTGGAGGTAGCGGGCAGTGCTTGCCACAAACTGACCCTTTGAATCGACCATAATCATGTTTTGCACCAGCTCTGGCATGATGCCGTCGATATTGTCGATGTTGTTGGCGATATATTCGTAGGTCAGCAGTCCGTTGGGGTCACGTCTTAGTTTTTTCTTCAAATCTTCGTCCATAGTGTGCGAGATAAGTGAATGATAAAAATCTGTTAGTTACAAAATTCGAGCGCAAAGATAGCAATTTTTGCCCGAAAAATGTGCATTGCGAGAGTAAAACGTGAAAAAAACGTTCTCGGCAGCGCGCATCCGTGCCTTTTTCCCACCACACAAGCCCAGTTTCCACGTCAATAAGGCAGCCGATTTGCTGATGCTTTGCGACTGCCTTAATATTAACGTGAGTTCGACGAATTCAGAATACAGACAGTTGTGTGTCAAATGTTCGCTGTACATGGATGCACGGCTTCTTGGGGAACATGCAATATGCAGCGATTGCTCCTAGCAGGTTCACGACGAAATTTTCAAAGCACCGGTGTCTTGAATGCTCTATTTGTGCAATGTTCTTCAGCTCGTCATTCACC
>JAQXTJ010000101.1 GCA_029219425.1 Bacteroidales bacterium | reverse complement strand
CGAAGTTCTCGAGCAGGTCGCGGGTGGATTCGATGGCCTTGTAGATGTCGAATCCGTGTACCGAGCGCGAGGAGCCGGTGGCGAGTCCGTTGGATAGCGTGAGCACTACTGCCGGCTTATAGTATATTTCGGTGAGGCGCGATGCCACGATGCCAATTATGCCCTTGTGCCAGTCCTTGTTGTAGATTACGATTGGTTTGCGGCTCGAAGCAATCTCGCCACGGTTCTCGAGAATGGCGTTGGCCTCCTCGGTGATGCGCTTGTCGAGTTCTTTTCGGTCGCGGTTATACTGGTCGATGTTTCGGCCTTTGCGCAGGGCATCGGCAGCGTCCTTGGTGACGAGCAGCTCCACAGCCTCCATGCCCGACTGCATGCGGCCCGAGGCATTGATTCGTGGGCCAATCTTGAAGATTACGTCGCTGATGGTAATTTCCTTGTTGGCCATGCCGCAAATCTTGATTATGCTCCGCAGCCCCATGTTGGGGTTGGAATTTAGGCGCTTTATACCATAATATGCAAGTATTCGGTTCTCGCCAATGATTGGCACGATGTCGGCGGCTATGCTCACAGCCACAAGGTCGAGAAGGCTGTCGAGCTCATAGGAGTTGGTGAGACCGTTGCTCTTTGCAAACGCCTGCATGAACTTGAATCCCACGCCACACCCCGAAAGGTGCTTGAAAGGGTAGGGATTTCCGTCGAGCTTGGGGTTGAGGATTGCGACAGCCTCGGGGAGACAGTCGTCGGGGACGTGGTGGTCGCAGATGATGAAGTCGATGCCCTTGCTCTTGGCATAGTCGATTTCTTCCACGGCCTTGATGCCACAGTCGAGCACGATGATTAGCGACACGCCGAGGCTTGCTGCATAGTCGATACTCTTGGTGGATACGCCATAGCCCTCCTCATATCGGGTGGGGATATAGTATTCCACATTGGAATAGTAGTTTTGCAGGTATCGGTACACGAGAGCTACCGAGGTGATTCCATCGACGTCGTAGTCGCCATAGACTAAAATTTTTTCTTTTCTACCCAGGGCTTTGTTAAGCCTGTTTACAGCCTTGTCCATGTCTTGCATGAGGAATGGGTCGTGCAAGTCATTCATAGAGGGATTGAGGAACTTCTCGGCTTCGGCCACCGAGGTAATCCCACGCAAAGCAAGTAGTCGGCTAATCGTAGAGCACCCGGGGAACCGGGTCTTCAATTTGTCGGCTATTGCTTGTTGTTCGGATGTAAAGGGTAAGTAATTCCATTTACTTATCATTTATGTTGTTTTTTTATTATCGAGGTAAGGATTCCGCCCTCTGGCAGAACCTCATGAGAGGAGAGATAGCCGAAAACGAGAGGCAGCACACAGGGAGAATGTCTTTGGGTGCTGCAACGGGCCTTGTCATGTAGATGTAAATGGAGTGGGAGAGCTGTTCTACAAATGGCTCATCGGCTGGCAGAGGCACACACGAGTGCCTACTCTGCGATATTTTACGCAAATATAGTGATAGTTTCGCTAATAAACTATTATCGCGGTGCATTTTTATATATTATTAAACAAAGGTTTTGTGCAGTGGTGTGTGGTGCCTGCACGAAGAAGGCAGCCCTGAGCAAACGCTCAGGGCTGCCAAATGATTGATATACAGTGTGGTTATTGCTTGGGTAAGTGGACGTCGATTTGCGGGAACGGGAAGTTGAGGCCGTGCCGTGGAAACTCATTGTAGATTTTCTCATTAACACTAAAATACACACCCCAGTAGAACTCCGAGCGGGTCCATGCGCGGATGGTTATGTTCACGCTGCTGTCGGCAAGCTCGCTCAGTGCCACGAAGGGTGAGCAATCCACTTTCTCCATTTTCTTTTCGATGGCCTTTTCCTGGTTTTTCTGCCACTCGATGGCTTTTTCCTTTAGGCGGTCGCGGTGGTGGAATATGCGGTAGAGCAGCGAGTGGCGCTTGGGCTGGGCTTTGGTGTCGGATGGGGCGTTGTCGTCGGTGGCCGATACCTCGGCTATGTTGCGCATTCGCTTGTCGTCCTCGCGGTATTGCTTCACCACGCGGTCGTCGGCTGCAAGAATGTCGAGGGCCACCTTGCGTGCCACTTCCACGTCGTCGCCATAGGAGATGCCCACCACCCACTCAAGGCGGCGGTATTCTTCCTTGGAGTAGTTGTTGATGGTTCCGGTGGAGAGTTGCCCGTTGGGCACGATGATGGCTTTGTTGTCCACGGTGTTGAGCACGGTGTGGAAAATCTGTATTTCCTTCACGGTGCCTGTCATTCCGCCAAACTCGATGTAGTCGCCAATCTTGTAGGGCTTGATGAACAGTATGAGCACTCCGCCGGCAAAGTTCTGGAGGGTGCCGCTCAGTGCCATGCCTATGGCCACACCTGCCGAGGCAAAGATGGCTATGAAGGAGCTGGTCTCAATGCCGAGGATGCCTATCACCACCACCACGAGGATGAAGAGCAGTGATATCTTGATGAGGCTTAGGATGAAAGTGCCAAGTGAGCGGTCGAACTCGCGCCGAATCATCACCGCCTGCACAATCTTGTAGAGGCGGTTGATGAGGAAACGGCCAATGTAGAACACCAGTGCTGCAATGAGGATTCGGAAGCCGAGGCTTATTGCGCCGTCGATCATGCGGGCGATGAAGTCGTCGAGCGACCATGAGCTTATGGCCTGCTTGAATGCCTCGGCCTTTGCAGCCCGGGCTGCGGCTATTGAGTCGGTGTCGATGGTGGTTGTGAGTTGTAACAGGGTATTCATCATAGTGTGTGTGAGTGTTGGTTATGATTAGTTGTGGATGGCGCGGTACCATTGCAGGGTGGAGTAGAGGGCGTCGTTGTCCTGGGAGTTGCGGCCATAGATTGAGGTGGAGAGTCCGGAGTAGGTGCCGGGGTTCACCGTGATTCCGAAAATCTTGGGGGTTGCCACTTTGTAGGTTATGGCACGCTCGAGGGCTTCGTTGAATGAGCCGATGAGGCTCTCGTCGGTGGCGATAAGGCGTGTGTACTGCCCGAAGTCGTAAAAGATTCTTGTGCCTGTGAGTGTGGCGCGGTTGTAGTATTGCAGTCCTGCCGTTGACTCGAGTTGCTTTGCCGAGGAGTGGATGGCGCGGCACACGTCGGCAAGGGCGTCGAGCTGAGTGCAATCCACCACCGACAGCGTGAGGCCGGAGGAAGTGCTCTTGTAGGAGTCGTACACCTTGTCGCAAATTCCGGGAATATCCACCACATCATCGAAGAAAAGAGGCACGGTAACGTCGTAGGGCATGCCGTCGTAGGGCATCTCGGCCGGACTGGCAATGAGGTAGTGGGTCTTGTTGCGGAGCTCGTATGCCACCTCAATTCCGCCCATATAGCAGGCGTCGGCGTAGATGAACGAGAACACATTGCCGGGCAGGGCGTCGGCAAGGGAGTCGATTGGCATTGTCGCGCTATAGTCGATGCCGAAGTAGCGGGGCTTTTTGCCTGTGGAGCTTTTGGGCAGGGTGCTTGCCCAGCCGGCAGCGTGCGACCACAGCACCAGGCCGTAGTCGTGGGCCGGTGCAAATGTCTGTGCGTCGGCCATCACTTCCATAAAGCGCTGCTTGGTGACCGAGAGGCTTGGTGTGGGGTCGTAGGTCTTGAGCGTGATGGTGGCAGTGGCCTTCTCTGCGCTGTTGTACCGAAGCTCTATGAGCTGAGGGTCGTGGTTGTAGGAGGCGCGGTAGAGGAGCAGCCTGCAATCGCTTTTGCCATAGGACGCAAGGGCCGTCTTCATCTCGGCAATATCGGTAGCGTCCTGCCCGCTCATGGAATTTGTGGCCACCATATATACCAGCAGCGTGCGCTTTGCCAGTGGCTGAGGCTCATCCTTCTTGTTGCCGCACGATGCCGCAACCACTGCGGCGGCTACAATCAGGACAATGCGTTGGAAAAAATTCATATATTATGCTTTTTAACTTATCAATAATAAATTACAAAATTAGCTAAATAATGGCAACCGTGCAATGAAATGTGGGAAATAGTGGCTAATTTTGCCAGTAATTTATGGTTTTTTGTTGATATGAGAGTGATTTTTTCGATAATTTTGGCATTTGCTGCTGTGGCGGCGCAAGCCCAAGGCTACTATGCGATGGTGGATTCGTCGGAGGTGTATATCGGCGAGAAGGATTGGGAAAAGGCGGAGTATTACATAAAGAAAGCCCTTGAGGCCGAGCCCGACAACAGCAACAACTCACTGCTGCTGTCCAACCTCGCCACCGTGCAGCGATATGCCGGCAAGACGCAGGAGGCCGTGCGCAACTACTCCCTGGCGCTATTCATGACTCCCAATGCCGTGACGCTGCTCAAGAACCGTGCCTCGCTCTACCTGCAAATCGACAGCATCGACCTTGCATACGCCGACTATGAGCGCGTGATTGCGCTCGACAACCGCGACCTTGAGTCGCTCTACAATCATGGAATGATTGCCATCGAGAAGAAAAAGATGGGAATCAGCCGCGACGATTTCGACAGGCTGAAGTCTGTCAGCCCTAAGTCGTACTATGCGGTGAATGGCGATGCAGTGTGGCACATGGTGAGTGGCAACTACGACAGGGCCGTAGAGGGCTTCTCGAAGATAATAGAGGCAAGGCCCGGCGTGGAGGCCTATATGAACCGTGCCGACTGCTATATGGCAATGAAAAAGCTCGTTGAGGCCGACAAGGACATTCGCGCCGCCATCGAACTCGACTCATCCAATGGCCAACTCTACATGATGAAGGCTGCGCTCGACCGCCTGCGCTACGATGAGATGCAGGTGAGTCGCGACCTTGAGCTTGCCGAGAAGTATGGAGTGAGCAAGGATGAGATAAGGCGATGGAGAATGGAGAAGAGGTGAGTGGGGCGGCCTGTCGTAATAAGTCTCAAAATGCCCTCAACACCACTGATAATGCTATGCCCGGGCTTTTTTGCGCACGAAAAATTTGCCTGTGTGGAGGAAAATGCCTAAATTTGTGGTGCGAAAACACAAGAATCGCTTTTATTTTTTTGTGATGACTATTGAGCAACATATCGAATACTTGCTTCGCGGGCACGATTGCGTGATACTCCCCGGCTGGGGTGCATTCATCGCGCTGCGGCAGTGTGCGCGAATGGATGGAGGCATGCTGATGCCGCCCTCGCGCAGCTATGGATTCAATGGAGCACTCACTTTCAGCGACGGACTGCTCGAAAATTCTATTGTGCGCCGCACACGTTGTTCCTATGCCACTGCCGGTGAGCAGGTGCGTGAGGCGGTGTGCGAGCTGCGCCGGCAGATTGATGCCAATGGAGAGGTGGCTGTGGGCAGGGTGGGTGTGTTCACTCGCAATGCCGATGGTGCTCTCGTGTTTTCACCATTCGAAAAGCAGATAGTTGCCTCGGAATACTATGGATTCGCACCGCTCGATTTCCCCACACTGCAACAACGGGCTGCCGAGAAGATTGCAGAGGAAGAGCCTCGAGAAGAAGCCATAGTTGTGGAAATCCCGGCATGGCAGCGAGTGGGCAAGAAATATATGCAGATAGCCGCCTCGATTATTGTGCTGCTTGTGATGACATTCGTCCTTTCCACTCCGCTTGCGGTGAACCATCAGGGCAACGACTTTGCAGGGCTCGACGACTCATTCCGCATTCGCAGCAGCGAAAAGGCTCAGGCTATTGCCGATACGGGTGCTGCGCGCGAGCTGGCAGTGATGCTCCCCGTGGGTGCGCTCGACGAAAGCGAGCCGTGTGCCGATGGAACGGAGGCTGATGCCTCACAGCAGGAGGAAGCCGCACAAGGACGCTTTTGCCTGGTGGTGGCTTCAGGACGCTCCATGCAGGAGGCAGAGCGATATGGCGAATACCACAAGGATGCCGGTGTGAAATTTGGCATAATTGAGGTGAACGGAAAATACCGTGTGTATGCCGCTGCCTCCGACAGCTTTGAGGAGCTTGTGAAGGTGCAGGAGCAATTGCGCACGCAATTTCCCGATTCGTGGATTTGCACGCGATGATGATGCCGTTGCAATCGTCCCTGAGAACACAACCGGCCGGCCGAAGTGCTAAATAATTTGAAATTTATTTGAAATATTGCTGCATTACGGGAATAATCTCGTAAATTTGTAGCTTTTTGCCTTCTTATAGCTGTGGAGAGCTGAAACCGGGCAGAAATCATGCGGCCCGTGCTTTGCCGCTCGGCCATGATATTTTTTTTAGAAATACTTTTGCAGAAACAAAACTTACAACCGTGGACAATAAACGACAGATTGCTATTTTAGGCAGCACAGGCTCGATAGGACGGCAGACTCTCGACATTATCTCGGAGTATCCCGACCGCTTCGCACCTTTCGTGATTACAGCCAACACGAGTGTTGACCTCCTTATCCAACAATCGCTGAAATACCATCCCCGCTATGCCATTGTGGCCGATGAGAGCGGATATGAGAAACTGCGCTGCGCTCTTGCCGGTACCGACACTCAGGTGGCTTGCGGCCCGCAGGCTATCGCCGATGTGGTGACCGCCCCCGAAATCGACACCGTGGTGACCGCCATGGTGGGCTACAGCGGCCTTGCTCCCACAATTCGTGCCATTGAGGCGGGAAAGGACATTGCCCTTGCCAACAAGGAGACGCTTGTGGTGGCTGGTGCGCTTATCACAGAAATGCTGGCAGCCTCAGCCTCCAAGATATATCCTGTGGATTCGGAGCACGGCGCAATCTACCAGTGCCTCGTGGGCGAGCGTCACAAGGACGTGAGCAAGCTCATCCTCACCGCCTCGGGAGGCCCGTTCCGCACATGGAGGCGTGAAGATATGGCTCGCGTTACCAAGGCCGATGCGCTGCGCCACCCCAACTGGTCGATGGGCGCAAAAATCACCATCGACTCGGCAACGATGATGAACAAGGGCTTTGAGGTGATGGAGGCAAAGTGGCTCTTTGGCATCGATGCAGGGCAAATTGAGGTGGTGGTTCACCCGCAGTCGATTGTGCACTCCATGGTGGAATTTGTGGATGGCTCGGTGAAGGCGCAGCTCGGACTGCCCGACATGCACCTGCCCATACGCTACGCTCTGGGACTGCCCGCTGGCCGACTGAAATCAGACTGTGCCAAGTTGCGCGTGGAGGACTATTGCAACCTCACCTTCGAGCACCCCGACATGGAGAAATTCCCCATGCTCGCCATTGCCTACGAGGCAATTAAGCGTGGAGGCAACATCCCCTGTGCGCTCAATGCCGCCAATGAGATTGCCGTGGCTGCTTTCCTGCACGACAAGATAGGATTTGCCGATATTCCGCGCATCGCCGAGCGCACAATGGCAACTATCGACTATATTGCAAGCCCCACCTACGACGACTATGTGGCCACCAACCGTGCCGCACGCGACTACGCAACTACAATTTTATAAAAAAGCATATAGATATTATTTTTTTTGATGGAGACATTTCTTATTAAGGCAGCCCAGCTTATTGTGGCATTTGCCATCCTGGTGATTATTCATGAGTTTGGCCACTACATATTCTCGCGCATTTTTGGCGTGAAGGTTGAGAAATTCTATCTTTTCTTCAACCCTTGGTTCACGCTTTATAAGTACAAGCCCAAGAAACCTGCGCCCAAGCCAGGCGAGGAGGAGAAGACGACGTGGCGCGACACCGAGTATGGAATAGGGTGGTTGCCACTGGGCGGCTACTGCAAGATTGCCGGAATGATTGACGAGTCGATGGACACCGAGCAGATGAAGCAGCCTGCAAAGTCGTGGGAGTTCCGCTCCAAGCCGGCATGGCAGCGACTGCTCATCATGGTGGGCGGCGTGCTCTTCAATTTCATCCTTGCCATAATCATCTACACAGGCATTGTCTTTGCATGGGGTGAGAAGTATATACCATTCCGCAACGCCACGGAGGGTATGATGTATAGTGAGACTGCTCACCGTGCAGGCTTCGTTGACGGCGATATCCCACTTGCGGCCGATGGCGAAGAACTTGGCTACTACAGTGGCGATGAACTGCTGAAGATGCTCGATGCCAAGGTGGTGACAGTGCTGCGCAACAAGCGCGACACCGTGCATATCAACATACCCGAAGGGTTCATCTTCACTGCCAACAAGGAGGCTGAGGAGGGACAGCTCTTCATGGCCTACCGACTGCCGGTGGTGATTGCCGATGTGCAGCCGGGCATGGGGGCAGCCAAGGCGGGAATGATGAAGAGCGACTCGATAGTGAGCGTGAACGGCGTGCCAACGCTCTCATTCGACCTTTTCAAAGCTCAGCTCGACCGGAATATGGGTAAGGAGGTGACAGTGGGATTCGTGCGTGGCGGCAAGGCAATGGAATCGATGGTGGCAGTGGATGAGGCCGGAAAGCTGGGCATCATGCTCACTCCGCTCACCGAAATCTACCGCACCGTGACTCGTGAATACTCTATCTTTGCCTCGATACCACGCGGAATAGAAATGGGCGTGGAGAAGCTCACAAGCTATGTGAGCCAGATGAAATATGTGTTCACCAGCGAGGGTGCGAAGAATCTGGGAGGATTTGGTGCAATCGGCAACATCTTCCCTGAGTCGTGGAACTGGGAGCAATTCTGGTCGATTACGGCGTTTCTCTCGGTGATTCTGGCCTTTATGAACATTCTGCCTATTCCGGCACTCGATGGCGGCCATGTGCTATTCCTGCTCTACGAGATTATCACACGCCGGCAGCCGAGCGAGAAATTTTTGGAGTATGCCCAGATGGCTGGAATGGCATTCCTCTTTGCGCTGCTGCTCTTTGCCAATGGCAACGACATCTACCGGTTCTTCTTCAAGTAATTCTATCAGTTAGGAGTTAGGAATTAATAGTTAGGAATTGGTGGTGGATTTTGTTTTTATTTTTTGATTACATTGCTTATGGAATATAAAAAGATAATATTACGCAAGGGAAAGGAGGAGTCGCTGCTGCGCTTCCATCCCTGGGTGTTCTCGGGAGCAATAGCCTCTATTGACGAAGGGGTGGAGGAGGGCGACCTGGTGAGCGTGATTGCCCACGATGGCCGCCACATTGGCAACGGTCACTTCCAGATTGGCAGCATTGCCGTGAGAATCCTCGCATGGGGCGACAAGGAGATTGATGAGGATTTCTATTTCGACCGCCTCCTTGCAGCCTATTCGGTGCGAAAGAGCCTGCACCTGCTCCGCGACGACAACAATGCGTTCCGCCTTGTGCATGGCGAGGGCGATTTCCTGCCCGGACTCGTGGTGGATATATATGGCTCCACGGCTGTGCTTCAGGCTCACTCGCCGGGTATGCACTTCGCGCGTCAGGCAATAGCCAATGCCCTCACTCGCCTGCCCGACGGGCTTGTGAAAAATGTGTACTACAAATCGGAGACAACCTTGCCCTACAAGGCGCAGCTCGATGCAGAGAATGGCTACATCATCGGTGCCTACGACACAAATGTTGCCACCGAGAATGGGCTTCGGTTTCATGTGGATTGGCTAAAGGGGCAAAAGACCGGCTTCTTTGTGGATCAGCGTGAGAACCGTGCGTTGCTCGAGCGGTTTGCGCGAGGTCGCAAGGTGCTGAATATGTTCTGCTACACCGGTGGCTTCTCGTTCTATGCCATGCGTGGTGGTGCCGAGCTGGTGCACTCGGTGGACAGCTCGGAGAAGGCCATTCAGCTCACTGTGAGCAACGTGGAGCTGAATTTTGGCGACGACCCGCGTCACAAGGCTTTTGCCGAGGACGCCTTTAAGTATCTTGCCCACACCGGCAACAACGACTACGACCTTATCATTCTCGACCCACCGGCATTTGCCAAGCACAAGAGCGCGCTGAAGAATGCCCTCATTGGCTACCGCAAGCTCAACGCACGCGCCTTTGAGAAAATTGCGCCCGGCGGTATCCTCTTCACTTTCTCCTGCTCGCAGGCGGTGTCGAAGGAGCAGTTCCGCTTGGCAGTGTTCAGCGCGGCGGCACAGTCGCGCCGCAAGGTGCGCATCCTGCACCAGCTCACGCAGCCTGCCGACCATCCCATCAACATCTATCACCCCGAGGGCGAGTACCTCAAGGGTCTGGTGCTATATGTGGAGTAGTGGGCTTCATTGAATAGCAAACTGAGGGTGTGTCAAAATTCGGTTTGATGATAATCTCATGTAGGGACGCACCCTGGTGCGTCCGCGTTACCGCCTCACAATCAGGCGATGACACAAGTGATTATGGGCGGACGCACCCCGGTGCGTCCCTACATAAGTGATTGTTTTCCCATTTTGACACACCCTCTTTTTATCATAAAAACGGCTCAGAGAGCCACATGGTGTGAATAATCAGTCGGAGGTGTGCAGGATTGAGAGGAGCTTGCGACGGTCGGGAATGATGATTTCTCCGGGAGAGAGAGTGAGCAAGCCTTC
>JAQXTJ010000100.1 GCA_029219425.1 Bacteroidales bacterium | reverse complement strand
AAGTACCTGTTTTACAAGGACGGCAAGTTTCACAACGGCGCGTCTTTCCAGTTCCACGAATCGATTGTAAGATACTGTTTTAGGAAAAAGATGGCGCATATATTTGCACACATATTGAATATAGAAATGCTTCAAGCATCGGTATCCTGAATCGTGAAACAATATCAGAATGGTCATTACTTCAGAATCCGACATCATGCCATCGCGATGATATTTGCGTTTCTTGGAGCTATCGCAGTTCGGTATGGCATTTTGCTCAAGAGTTTTATCAAAAACTTTGCTGAAATCGTCACAAATTGAGAAAATTTCTATAATTTTGTCTTCAGGGAACATATCGGTTGTTTTTTGTTGTTTTTTGCACTATAAAGTTACTAAAAATGCCGCTATTTCCCTAATTTTCAATCAATTATATTTCATCGAACTCACGTTAATTATATTCGTCAATTCTCTGATATTCAACTCTATGTGAAGATAGCAATAACGACTTGAAACAGCTTTTGCGCCATAGGCAAAGAATTAGTCGATTTGCTGCGTCACATCTTCAATCACATCCGGGTATCCACATGCATGATGTGCTGCACAAACATCATGTCGCGGATGTCGGAGCGGCGCACCTCCATGTCGTCGTAGTTGGGATTCTCCGAGCGCAGAATCACCCAGTCGGGGTCCTGATGGCGGCGCACATACTTCACCATGCAATAGTCGTCGAGCACCACCACATATATCTGCCCCCAGAAAATCTGCTGCAAGTTGCTCAGCTCGCGCACCGCAATGAAGTCGCCGCTGCGAATCACCGGCTGCATGCTGTCGCCGCTCACGCTCACTATGCGGCACCCCTCGGGGATACTGGGCAAATTCACATAGCCCACGATATTCTCACTGGCAAACATACGCGCACGCGGCAGCGCACCGGCAGTCACGTCGATGTCATACACCGGCGTGCCACGGCGGTCGGCAGTGCGTATGGTGCCATCAAATGCCACAGCCTCGGCCAACGTGGCCGCTGGCTGCTTGGCGTAGGGCAGGTCGGAGCCGCTCACAAGCCACTCCTTCGACAGCCCCATGTTCACCACCACGCGGTTAATGAGTGAGACATTCACCGGCAAGCGTCCATTGAGATACTTCGAGAGATTCGACGAATCCACGCCAATGCGCTGGGCAAACTCACCCTGAGTCAGCCCCATTTCGCGGATTATATACTTCAGTCGGTCGATAATTTCATGGTTATCCATAGCTTTTCTTTCAGCAGTTTTTCGACCCGCAAGTTACCACTTTTTTGGCAATTTGCCAACGTTCCAATGGTAAAAAATCCCTAAATGCCCCTGCCAAATAAGCACATAAATTTTTGCTTATTTTTCCAACACACTCCACCACCCTGATTTTCAGCCTCTTGCAGCAGGAAATTAAGCGCAGGGCTGTGGGACTTTTGCCAAATTTCGTGAAAATTTAGGGGATTGTGGGGCACGGTTGCAGATTTTTTTGTAACTTGCAGCGCAATAATGATTTGTGTGAACTCTAATTAATACAACTTTTTTCACATTACCCTGCTACTATGAGATATTTCAAATCGGTGAATGATATAGGCGACCTTAGCTCCGCCGTGAGAGAAGCCCTCGAAGTGAAAGCCAACCGCTTTGCATTCAAGCACCTTGGCGAGAACAAGACTCTGCTCATGATTTTCTTCAACTCCTCGCTGCGCACGCGCCTCAGCACTCAGAAGGCTGCCATGAACCTTGGCATGAACGTGATTGTGCTCGACGTGAACCAGGGCGCCTGGAAGCTCGAGACGGAGCGCGGCGTGATTATGGACGGCGACAAGCCCGAGCACTTGCTCGAGGCTATCCCCGTGATGGGTTGCTACTGCGATGTGATTGGTGTGCGCTCTTTCGCCCGATTCGAGAACAAGCGCGACGACTATGAGGAAAAAATCCTAAACCAGTTTATCCGCTACTCGGGCCGCCCGGTATTTGCCATGGAAACTGCCACAGTACACCCCCTGCAGAGCTTCGCCGACCTCATCACCATCGAGGAGCACAAGACCGTGGAGCGCCCAAAGGTGGTGCTCACATGGGCACCCCATCCCAAGGCTCTGCCCCAGGCCGTGCCCAATTCGTTTGCCGAGTGGATGAATGCCGCCGGCTACGACTTCGTGATTACTCACCCCAAAGGCTACGAGCTCGCCCCACAGTTTGTGGGCAACGCCCGCGTGGAATACGACCAGGACCGCGCACTCCGGGATGCCGACTTCGTGTATGCCAAGAACTGGTCGGCTTTTGCCGACCCCAACTATGGCAAAGTGCTTTGCACCGACCGCTCCTGG
The DNA here is from genome assembly GCA_029219425.1 of Bacteroidales bacterium. GTDB lineage: Bacteria > Bacteroidota > Bacteroidia > Bacteroidales > Muribaculaceae > CALZFJ01. The sequence goes on along the minus strand of JAQXTJ010000100.1, from coordinate 2,231 downwards.
ACCATCACAACCAAGAAGATGACTCTCACCCGCAACGCCTTCTTCATGCACTGCCTCCCCGTGCGCCGCAACATGATTGTGAGCGACGACGTGATTGAGAGCGACCGCTCCCTCGTTATCCCCGAAGCCGCCAACCGCGAAATCTCGGCTCAGGTGGTGCTCAAGCGAATCCTCGAAAGCCTCTAAAAAAAACAGCTCTATGATACAACGCATTTTCACACTATTGCTCATTGCCATTGCCTCGCAGATGGCAGCTTTCGCCGACAGCCATGCCGACTATATGCCCTGGAGCGAGCGAGCACTGCGCTGGAGCGACTTCGCCGGCACTTCGCCTCTCGGCGGCTCGGAATCGTTCCTCAAAACCACCCTCGAGCTGTCGGCCTCGCAGCAGCAAGCCAATGGCAAGACGCTAATCAACCTTGGTGCTGTGGCGCGAATGTGGCGTGGCGAATCCTACGCACCCATCGACTCCTCACTGCGCACACGCCAGCGTCTGCGCTACCACCAGCTGCAATTCGACATCCTCGAAGTGATGCGCCGCCGCCTACAATCCGACCTCAACAGCGGCATGACAGGTCTCGACGCCGACAACAGCCTAAAGCACTACCGCAACCTCTATGCCGAGCAGCTCGCAGCAATGGACGAGGAAACTCACCGCGGACAGCTCGACGAGAAGCTCCAGGAGTGGGAATACTTCACCCGAAAGAGCCTTGAGGAAATGGGATTGCCGCCCACACCCACTGTCACCCCGAGCGACTGGAGCTACGGCCTATTCATAGGTCTTGGCGGTCTCTTCCCCACCTCCACAATCAAGGACAATTTCAATGGCTTCTTCACCTTCACTGCCGGCCTCACCGGCGGCTACAAGCGCCTGAGCCTCCGCGCCGCCATCGAGTATGGCCAGCCCAAGATACGCGAGCGCAACATCTTCGGCAAGCGTGACCCCAAAAACCGCAACCTTGAAGAATCGGTCAACGACTACGCCTCAATGATTGGCGTGCAGGTGAACCTCGGCTACAGCCTCATCGACACCAAGCGATTCGCCCTCACACCACACTTCGGCATGATGTGGAGCAGCTACGGCTGGAACACCACGCCCCTCGAATGGGTGCCAAAGGACGACGACCCCACCGTGGAAGTGCCAAAGCCAACCGGACTCGTGACGAAACAGAACATTAAGAACTTCAACTGGATGGCAGGACTCGACTTCGACATAAAGGTGCACCACTACGTGTCGAATCAGCCATTCCTCTTCGGCAAGCGCGAGCAGCTCACCTCCATAGTCCGCATAACGCCCTATGTGGCTCACGCCGTCTATTCCAAGACTGCCCCCGACCTACAGGGCTACCAGATAGGCTTCAAAGTATCCTATGTGGGCCTCGCCCGCGCCCTCACTCTGAAGTAACCCCCACACAGAATCCCCACTGCCCCTGTGCCTCACGCTGAAGTTTTTCATCTGCTGAGGGGATATTTGTGGAGCTTACGCGGAATGGATTGGCATATATATATGTGTGTTTTTGATGTAGGGACGCACCCCGGTGCGTCCGCGTTACAGCCTCATAATTAAGCGATAGCCAAAGCGACTGTGGACGGACACACCCCGGTGCGTCCCTACATAAGTGGATATTTCCCAATCTTGACGCACCCTCATTTTTCTTATCGCGCCTCTCGCCCCCTGCCATAGCCAATCACGCGAGGCGCAGCTCAAGATTCCGAAAAAATCACGATATTTTCGGAATAGATTCCAAAAAAATCACGATATTTTTGGATTTCACCATAAAATACACTAATTTCACAGCGTGAAATCCAAAAATTAACTCGGCGTGATGATCGACAGAAAAATAAAGCAGCACATTCTGCCTTTGCTCGGAAGCAATAAGGCGATATTGATAATGGGAGCACGACAGGTGGGAAAATCCACCCTGCTGCGCACAATGCTGGGCAATCGTGACGATGTGATGTGGCTTAATGGTGACGACATTGATGTGCAGAACCTGTTCCGCGATATTTCGTCAACTCGGCTAAGAGCCATTATTGGCAGCAACCGCATTGTGGTTATTGACGAGGCACAGCGCATTCCCGATATTGGCTTGCGAATGAAGCTGATTACCGACCAAATTGAGGGGGTGCAAGTGGTTGCTACCGGCAGCAGCAGTTTTCAGCTCGCAGCTAAGGTTAATGAATCACTCACGGGACGAAAGCGTGAGTTTCGCATGTTCCCTCTCACATTT
>JAQXTJ010000099.1 GCA_029219425.1 Bacteroidales bacterium | reverse complement strand
AACTACTACGCCCCCACCTACAACCCTGCCACAATGTCGTTCCGCAACCAACGGGAGATGAAGTGCGGCAACTTCCCGTTTGCCAATGTATATGCCGACTTCAAGCTCAAGAAGACGCGGTTCTTCCTCATGATGTCGAATGTGAGCGACGGCCTGTTCGGCACTAAGCGCACTTTCTCCATGCCCCACTATCCGCTCAATGCCCGCCGCTTCCAGCTTGGGCTCTCGGTCGATTTCCAAAACTAACACACACCCACCGACATGGACAACAAACTCTTGCCCAAGAAGGGCAACCCCACAATCTACATAGTGCTGCTCGCAGTGATTATCTCGCTCATGGCCGTGCTTCACCATTGCAGCAGCCAGGCACCAAAGCCTGCCCGCAACGACGAGGTGGGCGGCGACACTCTGCGCGTGGCAATCGAATATTCCCCACTGGCGTGCTACACCTACGACGACACCCTTGGCGGATTCTGCTACGATGCCGTGCGACTTATGGCTGCCACAGCTCACCGTGGCGTGAAGTTCTACCCCATCGTTCAGCTCGAGGACGCACTCAGCAGTCTTGACGATGGACGTTACGACATGCTTGTGGCACAATTTCCCGTCACCAAGGAGAACCGTGAGGAATACCTCTTCACCGATGAGCTCTACCTCGACAGACAGGTGCTCGTGCAACGCCGCGACTCGGTGGGACAGACCCCCGTTGCCACTCAGCTCGACCTTGCCGGAAAGACACTGTGGGTGGTGAAAGGATCGCCCATGCGCGACCGCATCGAGAGCCTTGCAAGGGAAATTGGCGACAGCATCCACATCGCCGAGGACAGCTTCTATGGACCCGAGCAGCTATTCATGCGCGTGGCGGCTGGTGAAATCGACTATGCCGTAATCAACGAGAGCACAGCCCGCCAGATGGCATCACACTACCGCAACACCGACATCGCCACCGGAATCAGCTTCACACAGTTCCAGTCGATAATCATCAACAAGGACAACCAAGAGCTGTGCGACAGCGTTAACTCGTGGCTTCGCGCCACAAGGCAGCTCCCTGCATTCTCCAACCTTCGCACGCGCTACCATCTTGCATCAGAATGAGCCGCTCACGCATGGTTTGCTGATGTGGAAATAGCCTACAAGCAATCTCACATAGCCTGCGAGGCGTCATCAGCAAGCACCTCAAGAAGAGCATCGCTCAGAAGCGACCCGCGCAGCTCATATCCGCTCTTGAGGCAGTGCACATGGTCGCGAGGATTCATCAGCCCGTCGGCAATCCACTTTGCTGCCGCTCCCTCGCCCCCGGCCACGGCATAGAGATCCCACACGGGAATCTTGTGCTCGCGGCCATAGCGCACTATGAGATTGCGCACCTCGGCAATACGGCGGTTGGTCACAAACGCCATGCTGCGGCGCGTGCGGTAGCGACCCTTGCGCACACGCTTCTTTGTGGTGCGCCACGCCTTCTTGTGGCACTCCATAGGCGTGGTGAGCAGGAACTTGACCCCGGGATTGGCAGCCCGCAGTTGCGACACCAGCGTGTCGATGCTTTGGCATATCTGCTCATCGCTCTCCGTGCCAAAGGCCTCATTCGTACCCATCGAGAGAATGATGAGGCTTGGGCCGAAAAGGCTGGTGTGAAGGGCAAAATCGGGTATCTTGAGGTAGCTGCTGAAGCATGCGCCATTGTTGCCTATGGCATTCAGCTCCACGCCTGCACCGCTGCATTGCAGATAGGCTCCACAGAAGGGAGAGTCGAATGAAGTGCGCAGCGTGAGCGAATCCACCTCGGCTGGCAATGTGTAGCGCGTGGCCCACGGAGCCACCGGCTCGCCCACATAGAGAGAGTCGGCTATCATTGCCGTGGCATATCCCGGGCCGGGCTGGTGCAGAAGCGTGATGTGGCCAAATGTGCCACACTCGGCGTCGGTGGCAATGTGCAGCTGACGCTCGGGCGAGGCAAAGGTCACTGCCACCCCGGTAACTCCCATTCCCGCTTTCCACTCCCTGGCAAGCAGGCGCGAGGCACACAATGCTGCCGAGTCGGCAGTGAGGCGATAGTCGGTGGGCTGGTTGGTGCCGGCAAGACGCAGGGCGGCAACGCAGCCGCGGCCGCCATTGCCAAAGTGGGACTGAAGCCTGCGGCGCAGCACCGATGCGCTCCAGTCGGCCTGAATGTGAGAGTCGCCTATCTGCACGAAGCTCACCCTGTGCTGCTGTGTGGCAATAGCCGCAAGCCTCTGCCGCAGCGCATCCCAGTTGTCGCCATTCATTGCTATGTGGTTGGCCTCAGTGTCGATATAGTCGAGAGCCTGCCCATGCGCGCCCACAAGCGCCGTCAAGGCCAAGGCCAGTAGTGCTACAATTCTTCTCATCTGTCGTTTTGTTCTATGCCTGTTCTCAATGTCAAAAAAAAGTGTCGCTGCAAAAATACTCCAATTTGTGCACATTTGGCACTCCTGCCACCCATTGAATCTGCTCAAGACACCTCCATTTGTGCCATATTTAAGTTTTTTTCACTCTTAGTGTTGGCTTTTCTATGCAAATTGTTACTAATTTAGCTTTTCAAATAAGCACATTTTTACAGCACCATGAACCTTACACTTGCGTTTCTCACCGCCTCGGAGTGGGCCTACACACTCGTCATTGTAGCCTATCTGGTTACTGTGCTGAGTATCATTGCCGTGGTGATTTCCGAGAACCGGAACCCCGTGAAATCGCTCGCTTGGGTCACCGCCATGCTTTTCCTGCCGGTGGTGGGAATGGTGCTCTACGCTTTCTTCGGGCGAAACCTGAAGAACAAGCACCTCATCACACGCAAGAAGAAGCTGCGTCTGCGCAAGGCTGAGCACTTCCGCCTCATCAACGAGCAGTCGCTGCACCTGAGCCAAGCCAGCCGCCAGCAGATTCGCCTTGCCCGCTCCCTCACCGGAGCAACCTACTATCCGGGCAACCACATTGATATTATCACCGACGGACGCGCAAAATTCGATGCGCTGAAGCGCGACATTATGAACGCCCGTAACTACATTCACCTGCAATACTACATCTTCGAAGACGACAATCTGGGACACGAAATAAAAGATTGCCTCGTGGCAAAGGCACGCGAGGGAGTGAAAGTGCGCGTAATCTACGACCATGTGGGTTCTTTCCCCATGAAGAAATCGTTCATTCGCGAGATGACAGAAGCCGGAGTGGAGGTGCAGCCTTTCCTGCGCGTCACCTTCCCTCAATTTGCCACGCGCATCAACTGGCGCAACCACCGCAAAATCACCGTCATCGACGGTGAGGTGGGCTATATTGGCGGCATGAATATCGCCGACCGTTACATCGAGGGCGTGAGCTTCGGCTGCTGGCGCGACACCCACCTGCGCATCACAGGCCCGGCACTGAGCGCAATGCAATACTCATTTGCCATCGACTGGAACTTCACCACCGAGCAACTACTTGAGGAGCGCACTCGCCAGTTCACCGTAGCCGACAACGACGACGCTGGCATACAGCTCGTCACCAGCGGGCCCAACAGGCCGTGGAGCAACATTGCCCTCCTATTCCTCAAGGCAATATCGAATGCCAGGGAGCGAATCTACATCCAGACCCCCTATTTTCTCCCCACCGAGAGCCTGCTGAAAGCCCTCCAGACGGCCGCACTCGCCAAAGTGGATGTAAGGCTCATGATTCCTCGCCAGTGCGACTCGGTGATGCTGCGCCGTGCGTCATTCTCCTATGTGGGAGAATGCCTGCGCGCCGGCATCAAAATCTACCTCTATGAGAAAGGAATGTTGCATGCCAAGACGGTGATTGTAGATGACGAGTTCAGCACCACAGGCTCCACCAATTTCGACTTCAGGAGCTTCGAACACAACTTCGAGTGCAACGCCTTCATCTACAGCCGCGACTTCAACTCCCGCATGGCAGCAATCTTCGAGAGCGACCTCAACGACTGCACCCGCATCAATCCCACAGCCTGGCGTCACCGCCCGGCCATAGAACGCTACAAAGAGTCGCTCGTGCGCCTCCTCAGCCCCATTCTCTAATTTCCATGTGCCCATCGGCGGCTTCCACCGGCGTATTGTGCCATAATTCAACATCCTTGCAGTGGCAAGAGCAACCATAATCAACCATAATCACTGCAAGCACACCTGCAATAGCACACAAATAAGTGCCGGGAAGAATTTCCAAAGAGATAAAGACAGTGTGTGTGTGCCCTACTCCTGCCGGGGAGTCTTAGGCCTTCGGCCACCGGTGTGTTCGTTGCTGCGCATAGCCATCAGCTCCTCAAAGAGTCGCTGCCTCTCAGCGCTCAGAGAGCCTTCCTTAATTTTCTTGCGGTTGTATTTCGCCCAGTTGAGGAGAGCGCGGTTCTCCACCACACCCTTGTGAGGCAGATGCCCCCTCTCAAGCACATAACTCCGCAGAGCCTCATAGTTGTTTTTCCAAGCCAGACCATTCTTATCCATAACCTAATAAATATGCTCAAAGGTCAGAAGCTGCACGCACACATAAAAAAAAGCACAGCCCCCCGCATCTGCAAAGTTCGCAAAAAATCTTCAATCCAGCAACCCATCCCCACCAAAGCCATCCCCCATCCAATATCCAATATCAGATATCTAATATCTGATATCTAATATCTGATATCTGATATCTAAAAAAAGAGCCGTGTCGTTGTTGCGACACAGCTCTTTTTTTGTGCGGAAAGACAGGGATTCGAACCCTGGATACAGTCACCTGTATAACGGTTTTCGAGACCGCCCCGTTCGGCCACTCCGGCATCTTTCCTTGTTATTGGCCTTGCATTTTTGTTTTGCGGTGCAAAATTAAGCATTTTTTTTGGTTGCTCCAAGCATTTTGGCGATTTTCTTTCACTTTTTTCACCCGCTTGCAGCAAGCCCGGCTTTCGAATCACCACAAAGAGTTGATAATCAAAGTCTTTTCAGCGTAGCGATTGCATCCATCTGATTCTCGGCCTTAAACACATAGTTGCCAGCCACCAGCGCATCGGCACCAGCAGCCTTTAGCAGTGCGCCAGTCTCGGCGTTCACACCGCCATCCACCTCTATCACAGCGTGAGAACCCGTTTCCTCAATAAGCAGTCGCAACTCCTTCACCTTGCGCAGCGTGCCTTCAATGAATTTCTGTCCGCCAAATCCTGGATTCACCGACATGAGGAGCACCAGGTCGAGGTCGGGCAGGATATCACGCAGCAAGCACACAGGGGTGGCAGGATTCAGCGTTACGCCAGCCTTCATGCCGGCAGCCTTTATCTGCTGCACCACGCGGTTGAGGTGTGTGCAAGCCTCATAGTGTACATTCATTATCTCAGCGCCACAATCCTTCACTTCATTGATAAACTTCTGCGGCTCCACAATCATGAGATGCACATCGAGCGGCTTGCGGCACACTTTCTGCACATATTTCAACACCGGGAAACCAAAGGAGATGTTTGGCACAAACACTCCATCCATCACGTCGATATGAAGCCAGTCGGCCTCACTGGCGTTAATCATCTCAAGGTCTTTGTTCAGATTGCCGAAGTCGGCCGAGAGCAACGAGGGTGATACTATCATATTTTTTTCTCCGAAAAATTAATAATTAATGCAATATTCATAATTTTGGCTCATGGCAGCAGGCAGCGAAGCCTCTATTTCTTCTTCACGCCCTGATAGGCGAGGAACGACACCACCAACAGCCCCACAGCATAGCCGGCCCATGTGAGATAGTGATTGTAGTGCTCTATCTGCGTCATCAGCTCATCCTGTGGCACAAAAGTGTGCAGCCAGTAGCCCATGAGCGCAAGCACCACATTCCACACACCGGCGCCAAGGACAGTGAAGATCGCAAAAGTGCCAAAGTTCATCCGGGAAAGTCCGGCAGGTATCGAAATCAGTTGTCGCACGGCCGGCACCAGTCGTCCAAGGAATGTCGATACTGCACCATGCTTGTCGAAGTAGGCCTCAGCTTTCTCCACCTTGGCAGCATCAATGAGGCAGACATGGCCAAAGCGGCTGTTGGCAAAGGCATACACGAGCGGACGCCCTATCCACAACGCCAGAAGATAATTGACAGAAGCACCTATGAGCGCGCCAAGCGTGGCAAACAGCCACACAAGATAAATATTCAGGTCGGGGTTCTCCATAGCGAAATAAGCTGCCGGAGGCACCACCACCTCACTTGGGAAGGGTATGAATGAGCTTTCTATTGCCATTAGCATCGTAATCGTACCATAGTTAAGGTTCGCCTGGAACCATTGAAACACCGTCAGTATGTCCATATTTTTGTCGTTTTATCAAATTTTCTGCAAAGATAGTGCAAATGCAGCGCAATTGCAACAAGCCCGCTTGTTTGCTTTGCCAAGATGCAGCCAATTTTCTATAAATATAGTATAAAAAACATTAGGAGAGCGAATGCCTGCACTCTCGATTTCTTTTGGTTTGCACCGGCTATGGCCGCAACACCTCATTCATGCCCTCGGCCCTGAGCATGGCTGCATAGGCGGACGCCTTTTTCTCGATTGGCAGCGGATAGGCGCGTGATGTGGAAGGCATTCGGTAGTGCCGCAGCGTGCGGCCTGCAACGGCTATCTCCACCCACTCCCCCACTGCCGGCAACTTTGTGCCTGTAAGCTCAGCCACCACAGAGGCCGCCTTCTCGCCGGTGGTCACCACCACCTTCATTCCGGGGGCAGCCGCAAGCAGCTTCTCAAGGTTCACCGGCTCCACTATCTCCAGGAACTTGTCGCTGGCATTGTCCTTCAGCCGGCGCACCCGCTGAGCCGTGTCGTACATTGCTATTCGCCGCTCGTCGAGAAACCGCTTTATAGGCTCCACCTCGAAGCGGCGCTCCGCCGAGTTCCAGAAGTGGTTTCGGTCGGCATAGAATATCAGACCCATTATGCGCCACATGTCGTTGATTTTGTTGGGATAGAAAAATTCCATCGACCACTTCTCGGCCTTCGGCGGGAACGTGCCGAGAAACAGGAAGTGGGCTTCGGCCGGGATATAGGGAGCGAAGGGATGTGTTTCTATTTCATTCATCGTTATGTTTTTGCAATTTTTTATTTGTTTGTCTATTTTTGTGCATCCTGTTTCGATTTTGAGCCAAAAATGTGGTAATTTTGCAGCATCATTCACAAATCTACAATTTTTCAATCGAGCAAGATGGGAGAATCGCAGCAACTAAGGGAACATAAGAGCCGTCACTACATTCAGGACCTTATTGAGCAAGGAGAACACGAACACCAGGATTTCAAGTTCCAGATTTCGGACGCGCGCAAGATTGCCCGCAGCATTTCGGCCTTTGCCAACCACTCGGGCGGGCATCTGCTCGTGGGGGTGAAGGACAATGGCCGCGTGGCAGGCGTGAGAAGCGATGAGGAGATTTACATGATAGAGCAGGCTGCCGAGATGTATTGCCGACCTCCGCAGAGGGTGGAGTGCTCGGTGTATCGCGTCGAAGGCAAGCAGGTGCTGAAGGTGGACATAGCGCCCAGCGATGCGCCTCCCGTGCAGGCTCCCGATGAGGATGGCCACTGGCGAGCCTACTACCGCGTGGCCGACGAGAATGTGGTGGCAAGCGACTTGCATGTGAAAGTGTGGCGCCAGCGCAACGGCTCGCGACCCACAGTGCTGGCTATGACCGAGAGCGAGCGCACACTCATAGCCCACATTGAGGCCGAGGGTGATATCACGCTGCACGACTATTCACGGCTGGCTCACATCAGCGAAGCCACCGCCGAGCAGTCGGTAGTGAACCTTTGCGCAGCCGGAGTGCTTGCCCTGCACTACCGTGGCGGTGTGTGCTACATCACATCAGCTCCAGGCGAGCCTTCACATAATCAACAATAATGCGAGCTACGGTAGCAGTGGGGAGCTTGGAGGAGTCGATCGAGAGGTCGTAGCTCGAAGATTCGCCCCAAGTCTTGTCGGTGTAGAAATTGTAGTAGCTTGCGCGGAGCTTGTCCTTCTTCTCGGCAAGGGCGCGAGCCTCCTCGGCCGAGTCGATGCCGGTGCGGTTCATGATGCGGAGTATTCGCTCCTCAATCGATGAGTGGATAAACACACTTATCAGCCCGGGATGGTTGCGGAGCACATAGTCGGCACTGCGTCCCACGATGAGGCACGACGACTGCTGCGCGAGCGTCTTCATCACATTGCTCTGAGCGGCATATATCTTCTCGTCGGAGATAGGCGAGCTTCCCAGCAGGTAGGAGCCGGCGTTGAAGCCCAGGTTGAACGACCAGATATTGGAGAAAAACGAGGGAGTGCGCTCATCGGCGGCCTCAAACACCTCGGGCTTCACACCCGAGGCCTTCGACGACTCGGTGAGAAGTTCCTTGTCGTAGTATTTAATTCCCAGCGCATCGGCCACCAATCGGCCTATCTCGCGCCCACCGCTGCCATACTGGCGGCCTATGGTGATTACAAAGTTCATTTTTTCGGTATCCATAGCAGTTTCCATGAAATTATGCCCAAATATAGTGCATTTTGGGCAAAAAACCACGCCGCGAGGCCGGAAAAATACGCAAGAGTGTGCACGAAGAGCGATATTGCCATAATCGGTGATTTTCGGCACACTGAAATTCATTATTTTTAGGTATTTCGGCAGTGAGGGAAGCACTGTAATTTTGCAGCGTGAAACACAACTACTGAATTACTATGAAGATAGGGATAAAGAGATTTTTGCCATTGAGCCTGTGGGCAATAATGGCTTTCCAACTAACGGCGCAAAACGACACTCTGCCTCCTGCACACAGCAAGCACCCACGGCGCGAGGTGACTCTCGGTGAAGTCACGGTGATGGCAAATGGCGTGGGCAGAGTGAAGCAATCAGCGTTCAACACTGTTGCTATCAGCACGCGCGAGATGCAGAACACCACCAAGAACCTGAGCGACGCTCTTGCGAAGGCTCCCGGGCTGAGGCTGCGCGAGGCTGGCGGAGTGGGGTCGGACATGTCGCTGATGATGGACGGACTCAGTGGCAAGCATGTGAAGATTTTCATCGACGGCGTGCCGCAGGAAGGTGTGGGCGCATCGTTCGGCCTCAACAACATACCCGTGAGCTTTGCCGACAGGATTGAGGTGTATAAGGGCGTGGTGCCGGTGGGATTTGGCACCGACGCTATTGGAGGCGTGGTGAATGTGGTGACCAACCGCAAATACCGTGGCTGGCATCTCGACGCCTCCTATTCCTATGGCTCTTTCAATACCCACAAGAGCAATATTTCGTTCAGCCACACATTGAATAATGGCTTCACTTATGAAATCACTGCTTTCCAGAACTACTCCGACAACAACTATCGTGTGGAGTCGGCCGTGGAAGACTTCGAGACCGGCCGTATCGACCGCAGCAAGCTGGAGAGCGTGAAGCGTTTCAACGACACCTACCACAACGAGGCAGTCGTTGCCAAAGTGGGGGTGGTGGGCAAGTCGTGGGCCGACAGGCTGCTTGTTGGCATTAGGATGTCGCAAATGTACAAGGAGATACAGACGGGTGTGAGGCAGGAGATTGTGTATGGGCAGAAGCACCGCCGCAGCCACGCCTTGCAGCCCTCGGTGGAGTATGCAAAGCGCGGACTTTTCACCCGGGGCCTCGACCTGATGCTCACGGCAAGCTACAACCGCGACGTGACAACCAATATCGACACGGCCTCGTGCAAATACAACTGGCGCGGGGAGACAGCTCCACTTAACTCTCCCGGAGAGCAATCACTGCTACATTCTCGCGCCACAAACCACAACTGGAACAGCACCGCCACTGTGAATTACCGCATCGGCCGTGCGCATCTCGTCACCTTCAACAACGTGTTCACCCACTTCACCCGCGGCAACGCTTCGCTGCTCACCGCCGCGACGCTCACCGATGCCATCGACAAGCTCACGCGAAAGAATATCGCCGGGCTGCAATACAGGCTTATGCCATCGGGACAATGGAACCTCTCGGTTTTCGGCAAGTATTACAATCTCTATGTGGCCGGCCCGGTGGCTGCCACCGAGGCTATGGACCAATATGTGCGTGCAAGCCACAGCACCGATTTCTGGGGATATGGCGCAGCCTCCACCTGGTTTGTGGCCAAGGGGCTGCAAGCAAAATTGTCGTATGAGAAGGCGTGCAGGCTTCCCACCATAGAGGAAACCTTTGGCGACGAAGACCTGGAAACCGGCGACATGGCAATAAAGCCCGAGCGCAGCCACAACGTCAATCTCAATGTGAGCTATTCGCGCCGCTTTGGCAGCCACTCTCTCTATGTGGAGGGCGGACTGGTGTATCGCGACACCAAAGACTACATTCAGCGCAGCATTATGAGCCTTAGTGGAGGAAAATATGCAGCGGCCTATATCAACTATGGCAACGTGCTCACCAAGGGCTACAACATTTCGCTGCGCTATGGCTTCGACCGGTGGCTGAGCGTGGGAGGCAATGTGACAAAGATGAATGTGTGCGACAATATGCCCACTGCCATGGGCTCAAGTGTCGCCAACATCAACTACAAGCAGCGCATCTCCAATCTGCCCTACCTCTTTGCCGACTCCGACGTTAACCTCTCGTGGCACAACTGCGTGAGCAAGGGCAACACGCTCTCGCTCACCTACGACAACCAGTATCTGCACAGCTTCACCTATTATTCGTCGAACATCGGTGCCAACAAGGGCGACTATGTGGTGCCCGACCAGTTTTCGCACAATCTCACGCTCACCTACAGCCTGATGCGTGGACGCTACTCGGTGTCGCTTGAGTGCCGTAACTTCACCGACGAAAAGCTCTACGACAACTTCTCGCTGCAAAAAGCAGGAAGGGCGTTTTATGCTAAAGTGAGGGTGAGGCTGTCGAAATAAATAAATATCGTTTAATCTTAAAAAAATAATTATTGATTTTTTTCGCATGAAAAGAAGTTATTTGAAACTGATGGCCGCAACCACGATTGCGGCGACTCTTGCAGCTTGCAATGACAGTGATAATGAGTCCGGAATCCTTGAGCCTTCACTGACCGACAACGTGGAGACATTCGTGCTTGCCACTTCGGTGACCGACGGCGACAAGACAGCCAACGTGCTGCTCTCCTCGGGCAGCCTGACCGACGGCAGTGTGACAGCCGTGAACAACGGACTCGTGAACGACGGCGCCACCGAGTGGGTGTGTCACAGCGACAAGTATCTCTATGCCCTCACCTATAATCAGGGCAATGCCGGCACCACGCGCTCCTATGTGCTCAATGACAGGGGTGAAATCACGGCACGCCCGGCCGAATATAAGGTGACGCGCTTCACCTCGTTTGGAAAATTTGGCGACTACATCATCTCGGCATCCACCGGCAACGGACTCACCGAATATGCCGACGCCAACGGCAACCTGCCAAAGATGTTTCTCCTCACCTGGCTCAATGTGGAGCAGGAAACTGCCACGCAAAGCGACTCCGGGCTGAAAGAGCTTTACACCTCGGAGAACTACTGCGGCAATGGCGAATATGCCACGCTCTCGGGTTTTCTCGAAAGCGGCGGCAAGCTCTACAGCGCAGCAATCGGAATGGGGCTAAGTGCCTACGGCTGTGCAATAGGCAACGGCCAATATGTGCGCCCCGGATTTGAGGACTTGGTTAAGCAAGAGAGTGGAGGCAGCGGCAGTGGGGCTTATGTGAAAGGTGAGCTTACGGGCACTCAGTACCCCGACGAGTGCCGGGTGGCAATATTCGACAATGAGAAGCTCGAAGGCCGCAAGCTCATCCGCACCGACAAAATCAGCTATGCCTGTGGTCGCTACCGCTCACAATACTACCAGACCGTGTGGGCTGCCGACAACGGCGACATCTATGTGTTCTCGCCCAGTTATGCCAAGACTGCTACCGACCCTCGGCAGCAGACCAAGCTCGATGCCGGAGTGGTGCGCATCAAGGCCGGAGCCTCCGAGTTTGACCCCAACTATTACTTTAGTATTGAGGCGCAGAGCGGCGGCAAGTCGTTCCTTCGCTGCTGGCACGCCGGTGGAAATTATTTCCTGCTGCGAATGTTCGACCGCCCATTCTCCGAAAGCGGATATGTGGCCACCCAACTTGCCATTTTCGATGGCGACACAGGCAAGCTCACCTTCGTGAGCGGATTGCCTTCGCCCTACACCATTGCCGACTTTGGCAAGATGCCCTACGTTGCCGGCGGATATGTGTATATCCCGGTGATGACAACCGGCTCTTATCCGGCCATCTACCGCATCGACCCCGCATCGGCCACAGCCACCAAGGGACTCAATGTGGAAACCACTACCGTGACGGCTGTGGGACTACTGAAACTATAAATCAGGGGGATGACTATGAGGAATATTTTCAGAAAACTGCACCTGTGGCTGTCGGTGCCCACCGGCATAGTGATAACGCTTGTTTGCTTCTCGGGAGCAATGCTGGTGTTTGAGAAAGAAATCACCGAGGCCGTGAAGCCCGATGTGTATTTCGTGAACGAGGTGAGAGCCGAGGCCATGCCCATGCAGGAGCTACTTGAGAAAGTGGAGCCTATGCTTGCCGACTCGGTGCGTGTCACGGGTGTCACCGTGTGGCCCGACCGCAAGCGCTGTTACCAGGTGAGCCTGTCGAAACCGCGCCGGGCATCACTCTATGTGAATCAATACACAGGGGAGATTACAGGCAAAAGTGAGCGACTGCCATTCTTCGACATCATGTTCCGCCTACATCGCTGGCTTCTCGGCTCATCGACGGCAGGGGGCGGCCACGGCATTGCCTGGGGCAAGCTGCTCACGGGCATTTCCACCCTCGCACTGGTGTTCATCCTGCTGTCGGGACTGCTTATGTGGCTCATCAATCGCCACAGACCATTAAAGGCGAGCCTCTCCATCAGCACGACCAAAGGGTGGCGCCGATTCCTACACGACTTGCATGTGGCCGGAGGCATCTACACGGCAGTGTTTTTGCTTGCACTCGCACTCACCGGACTCACCTGGTCGTTCTCGTGGTATCGCACCGGCTTTTATGCCTGCTTCGGAGTGACGACATCGCAGGGTGGCAATCATCGCGACGCAGCTCGTGGGCACGGCGAAGGGCATGGCGGTGGCTTCGGCAGCGGAATGCACCGCTCACCCTACCGCCACTGGGATGCTTTGCTTCGTGAGTTGGGAAACAGGAATCCCGGCTGGCAGCAAATAAGCATCAAGAAGGATGTGGCCGAAGTGGTGCCCGAGGGTCGGCGCAGCCTTCGTGCCACCGACAAATACACCTACGACCGCCGAAGTGGCGAAATCACCGACGTGAAGCCCTACTCAGCCGAGCCGCGCGACACCCGAGTGAGAAGTGCCGTCTATATGGTGCACACCGGGAGCTGGGGCGGGCTACTCACCCGAATCCTCACATTCATTGCCGCACTCATAGGCGCAACGCTGCCCCTCACCGGCTATTGGCTCTGGCTGCGCAAGAAGCGCGGCACAAAGCACCCGCACCATGTCGGGTAAATCCCACTTATTTCCCATTTTGGTTAGATTGGGAAAATCTAATATTAACGTGAGTTCGATGAAATATAAATGCCTGAAAAATTGGTGATTAGCGAAAATTGTTGTAACTTTATAGTGCTCAATTACAAAGAATTACAAACAATAATCGCTATGATCACCGAGGACAAAGTTACGGAATTATTTTGTATGGCAGACGATTTTTGCAAGTTTTTTGATGCCCAGATGAGAAAATATACACTGAAACC
>JAQXTJ010000098.1 GCA_029219425.1 Bacteroidales bacterium | reverse complement strand
AATGCCGGAGCCTACACACACTATTCCATCGCCATCGCCGATGCCATTCGATCCATAACTTCGCCAGTCGTAGAAGTGCATATTTCCAATGTGCACCGCCGTGAGCAGTTCCGCGCCCAATCGGTGCTGTCGGCTGCATGCAAGGGCGTTATACTCGGCTTCGGGCTCGACAGCTACCGCCTCGCCATCGAAGCCCTGCTCGCCGAGTAGCCACACAGAGACAACACCTCAATAACAACACGGCCACACAAACCAACACTACAATGCAAGAACTACTCGAAGACTACATACTCTCACATATCGACGCCGAAGGAAAGGTCCTGCACGACCTCAACCGTGCCACTCACCTATTCCACCTGCGGCCGCGCATGTGCTCAGGGCATCTGCAAGGCCGCATCCTGAAGATGCTCGTGCGCATGATTCGGCCACAGCACATCCTCGAGCTGGGCACCTTCACCGGTTACTCCGCACTGTGCCTCGCCGAAGGCCTCGCCTCCGACTCGTGCCGCGTCGATACCATCGAAATCGACGATGAACTCGAGGATTTCATCCGGGAGCACTTCTCCTCATCGCCTCTCGCGCCACGACTCCACCTCCACATCGGCGACGCCCGCGAGGTGCTGCCTTCTATCGAGGGCGACTTCGACCTGGTGTTTATCGATGCCAACAAACGTGAGTATTGCGAATACTACAGCCTCATATTCCCCAGGGTGAAACCCGGAGGATTCATCATCGCCGACAACACCCTCTGGGACGGAAAGGTAGTGGACTGGGGCAAGAAACTCGATGCACAGACCGAAGGAATCCTGCGCTTCAACGACATGATTGCCGCCGACAACCGCGTGGAAAAAGTAATCCTCCCCATCCGCGACGGCCTCTCTATAATCCACAAAGTGGAAAGCTAAGATGCTTGATAGAACAGTCAGATAAATAACTAAAAAAGAAAGAAAATGGAAACAACCCGCCAACAAAAAATAGCCCGTCTCATCCAGAAGGAGCTTAGTGAAATATTCCGCCAGCAAACAGCCAAGATGGGTGGCGTGCTCGTGTCGGTGAGCGCCGTGCGCGTCTCGCCCGACCTCAGCATCGCACGCGCCTACCTCAGCATTTTCCCATCAGAGCGTGCCGCCGAAATAATCGAAAGCGTGAACCACAACGCACGCAGCGTCAGGTACGACCTCGCTCAGCGCGTCCGCTATCAGCTCCGCAAGACTCCCGAACTCTCGTTCTTCATCGACGACTCGCTCGACTATATTGAGCATATCGACAACCTCCTCAAATGAGATTCTCGCTAAAAATAGCGGCTCGTTACCTCGTGGCGAAGAAAACTCACAGCGCGGTCAACATCATTTCCATCATCTCTGTGTGTGGGGTGGTGGTGACCACCGCTGCACTGGTGTGTGTCCTTTCGGTGTTCAATGGCTTTGCATCACTCATTGGCGGGAAGCTGTCGATGCTCGACCCGCAAATCGCCATAACTGCATCCGAGGGCAAGGCAATAGCTAATGCCGACAGCCTCATCTCATGCCTGTCTTCAATCCAAGGGGTGAAAACGGCCGTGCCCACTGTGGAAGACCACTGCCTCGCAGTCTTCGGCGACTACCAGATGCCGGTGCGGCTCAAGGGCGTTCCTCAAGGCTACGACTCTCTCACTTCCATCACACCGGCCATCCTCGAAGGCGAGTTTTTGCTCGACGACAACGTGTCGCACTACGCTGTGCTAAGCATCGGTGCCGCCCTACAGCTGCGCTGTCGCCCGGGCTTCATAGGCCAGATTCGGCTCTTTGCCCCACAGCGCAGGGGCACGGTCAATCTCGCCAACCCCATGGGCGCTTTTCGCTCCGACTCGGTTTTCGTTGCCGCCGTTTATCAAATCGAGCAGAGCAACTACGACCGCGACCTCATATTCGTCCCTCTGTCCATGGCTCGCTTCCTGTTCGACTATGAGCACGAAGCCACCTCCATCGAGGTCACGCTCCTCCCGGGCACCGGCGAGCAGCAGGCTATGGCTGCCATATCTTCCATGCTCGGCCGGGACTACTCGGTGAAAAACCGCATCATGCAGCAAGCAGCATCTTTCCGCATGGTCAATATCGAGAAGTGGGTCACATTCCTCCTCCTCGCTTTCATTATGGTCATTGCCACTTTCAATGTAATCAGCACCCTCTCCCTGCTCATCATCGAGAAAGACGAGAGTATCAGCACTTTCCGCTACCTCGGAGCCACCGACAAGCAAATCACAGGCATTTTTGTGGCCGAGGGCTGGCTCATCTCGCTCCTCGGCGCTGTGCTCGGAGTGTCGCTCGGCTTGCTGCTATGCTGGCTACAGCAGGAATTTGGGCTGATTGCCCTACAGGGCAGCACCGAGACCCTCGTGGTGCGCACCTACCCCGTCGAGATTCAGCTTCCCGATGTCGCATTAGTGTTCGCACTCGTGGCTGCCGTGGGGCTGCTCACCTCTGCCGTCACATCAGCAATCATGCGACGCCGCCTCCCGTCTTCCTGTCATTAGTCAAATTCCCTTTCATCAGGAAGGATTCTATTGGCTATACGCTGTCATTTTGCTCACATTTTTCATAAATTCACATTATTTGATTAAACTTTTCCGCTCTTTTTATGTCATTATCCACAAAGAAACTTGATTACTAACCATTAAAAACGGACTCAAGATGAATGCAATTTTTCGTAACTTATTAGCAGCTTCTTCAATAGCCATAGGGATGATTTTCTCACCCTACGCCGAAGCTCAAGTTTCCCGCCCTGCTCCCACCATGAGCAGCACTTCGAGCCGAAACGACCGCAACAACAACAACAATAATAACAAAAACAACGGACGCCACAACCAAAACGGAAAGCCCGGAAACAACAACGGCAACCACAACGGCAACCACAACGGCAACTTCAAGCCCGGAAAGCCCGGAAACAACGGCAACCACAATGGCAACTTCAAGCCCGGAAACAACGGAAACCACAACGGCCACTTCAAGCCCGGAAAGCCCGGTAACAACGGCAACCACAACGGCAACCACAACGGCGGAGTGAGTCACTGGCCCGGCTATCGTCCGCCCTCGGGCCCGGCTCCATCGCCCCGACCCAACCGCAACTGGAGCACGCCGCTGCCGCCGCCTCACCGCGACTATCGTCCGGTGGCTCACCCCATTCCGCGCCCTGTGGTTCCACATGGCTACCGTCCGTGTCCCACTGCCCCGGTTATTCGCACCATCTTGGGAGTAACTTTCGGCACTCTCTACAACGCCTCGCTCGACTACTTCTACAACAAGGGATACGAAATCGACGGCTATTACAACAACACGGTGTATCTGCGCAATGTGCCCGAAATGGGCTACACTTGGCCCGATGCCACTATCCTCTACGATAGCTATGGACGCCTCGCAAGCTCCCAGTTCTGCTACTCCACTTCCTACGGCTCCACCGGACGCTACGACCGCCTCTACAGCACCCTGTGTGCAACCTACGGTTCTCCTGTCTCGGCCAACTGGAATGGCTCGCACCGCGAGACGGTGTGGTATGGCGGCGATGCCCGTGGCTACGTTTCGCTCGAGTACAACTACTCGGCCGGTCGCTACTACACCATCCTCTCCTACGGCATATAAGAGTGACAAATATTTGGAATTTTCGCACCGATTCGATGAAATACACACCGATTCGGTGCTTTTTCGTTACATTTCTTTGCAAATTCACAAAAAAAGACTACATTTGCGCAGAAAAAAAAGACAGAAGAAGAAATATGACGTACCTTGCACTCCATCTTCACCATCATCATTGCGGCAGCCACGCGGCGGGCTACTGTCATCGATGTGTGCACCGATGAAAGGTGCAATGATTCTTAAAGATTATTTTTTGTAACCACACATAGATGCCGGCTTTCCGCTCCACAGCGACTAAGCCGGCATTTTTTTAGCTGTGAGCAATGAGCTTTGAGCCAATTTCCGGCTTTTGCAGCCCGGCTTCACAGCCCAAAGCTCAAAGCCCAAAGCACATAACAAAAAAACAAGATATTATGCTTAGAATTGCAGTACAATCGAAAGGCCGCCTCTACGATGAGACAATGGAGCTGCTCCAGGAGGCCGGCATCAAACTCACCTCGGTGAAGCGCACCCTGCTGGTGCCCTCGCGCAACTTCCCCGTGGAGCTCCTTTTCCTGCGCGACGACGATATTCCCGACTCCGTTGCCACCGGAACTGCCGACATTGGCATCGTGGGTCTCAACGAGGTGCTCGAGAAGCAGCAGCGCGTGGAGGTGCTGCGCCACCTGGGCTTCAGCAAGTGCCGCCTCTCGCTCGCCATTCCCAAGGAGGTGAAGTACGACGGCCTGCAGTGGTTCAATGGCAAGAAGATTGCCACAAGCTACCCCAAAATCCTCATCGACTTCATGCG
>JAQXTJ010000097.1 GCA_029219425.1 Bacteroidales bacterium | reverse complement strand
ATAATCTTTTGCTGTAGGGACGCATCCCGGTGGTTCCGCCCACAGTCGATTTGGCTATCGCTTAATCATGAGCCTGTTACGCGGACGCACCGGGGTGCGACCCTACATAAGTGATTGTTTTCCCATTTTGACACACCCTCTCGTGGTTAACGCCTGGTGTGGAAGATTAAGCGGTCAGAGTGATACCGGCTCGTAGGGGAGGTTCCACACGTCGGCCACGGCCTTGAATGTGACTTTGCCTTCGACTATGTTGAGGCCCAGCGCGAGTGCAGGGTCGTCGATGCACGCCTTGCGCCAGCCTTTGTCGGCCAAGGCTACGGCGTAGGGCAGTGTGGCGTTGGTGAGGGCGAGGGTTGAGGTGAATGGCACTGCGCCGGGGATATTGGCCACAGCGTAGTGCACGATGCCGTCCACAACAAATACAGGCTCGGAGTGTGAGGTGGGGTGAGAGGTCTCGAAGCAGCCACCTTGGTCGATTGCCACATCGACGAGCACGGTGCCGGGCTTCATGAGCTTGAGCATATCGCGGGTGATGAGGTGCGGAGCCTTGTCGCCCGGCACGAGCACTGAGCCGATGACGAGGTCGGTGGTGGGGAGCTCGGCGCGGATGTTGTGCTCGGAGGAGAATAGCGTCTTCACGTTCTTTGGGAGCACGTCGGCGAGGTAGCGCAGGCGCTTGAGGCTGATGTCGGCGATGGTGACCTCGGCGCCTGTTCCGGCGGCGATTATGGCGGCGTTGGTGCCCACGGTGCCGGCGCCAAGCACGAGCACGCGGGCGGGCTTCACTCCCGGCACGCCGCCAAGCAGGATGCCTTTGCCGAGCTGTGGCTTCTCGAGGAAGCGCATACCTTCCTGAATCGACATGCGGCCGGCTACCTCACTCATGGGTATGAGCAGGGGCAGGGAATGGTCGGGGAGTGCAACTGTCTCGTAGGCGAGGCACACGGCCTTGCTTGCAATCATGGCGTGGGTTAGCTCCTTGTCGGATGCAAAGTGGAAGTAGGTGAAGATGAGCTGCCCCGGCTTGATGAGGGGGTATTCTGGCTCGATGGGTTCTTTCACCTTCACAATCATCTCGGCGATGGCATACACATCGTTGATTGTCGGGAGAGTTGTTGCTCCCACAGCTTCATAGTCGGCATCGGCAAAACCCGAGCCTTCGCCTGCGGTGTGCTGCACATAGACGGTGTGTCCGTGTTTCACGAGTGTGGCAACGCCAGCCGGTGTCATACCAACGCGGTTCTCGTTGTTTTTGATTTCTTTAGGGATTCCTACTATCATAGCTATTAGAATTGAGAGTGAATGCGCCAGCCGCGCCACGGGCTGGATATACGCCGGTAAGCGGTGGCAGGCGCGAAAAAATTATAAGTTGTTTTATCGGGTGCTAATTTAGTGATAAATTTTGAGAAAATGGCTATGAAATCGTGTGTTTTTTTCGGAAAAATGCTGCCCGACAGGCTGAGAGTGGTGAGGGCTGATGAGCGGGAGGCTGGGGGGAGCTATAAGGGAGGCTGTGATGGCTTTGACGTGTGTGGGGGGGGAGATGGGAAGAAAAAATGCGTGACCGGACGCAACGTCAGGCCACGCATAAATAGTTTTTTGGGAATAACCGCAGGGGCAATTAAGCCTTTACGCGACCCACATAAGAGCCGTCGCGGGTATCGACCTCGATAAGCTCGCCCTCGTTGATGAAGAGAGGCACGCGAACTGTGGCTCCGGTCTCGACGGTGGCAGGCTTGAGTGTGTTGGTTGCGGTGTCGCCCTTGATGCCCGGCTCGGTGTAGGTGATCTTGAGTACAGTCTTGATAGGCATCTCGGCGAAGAGGATTGTGTCGGTTGAGGCATCGCTGACAACTTCCACAGTGTCGCCCTCCTTCATGAACTCGCTTCCGGTGACGAGATCCTTGGCGATAGGAATCTGCTCGAAAGTTTCGTTGTTCATGAAGATGTCGTCGGTTCCTTCAGTGTAGAGGAACTGATAGGGGCGGCGCTCCACGCGCACGTCCTCGAGTTTCTCACCAATGTTGAAGCGGCGCTCGAGCACGCGGCCATCAACCACGTTTTTGAGCTTAGTGCGCATGAAAGTGTTACCCTTGCCCGGCTTCACATGGAGGAAGTCGATGCAGAAATAGAGACTGTTGTCCATGCGGATGCAGGTGCCGATTTTAATGTCTTGAGCGTTAATCATAAATTTGATTTTAGAGCTGTAATATTAGTTATAGAATAGAATTTGTCGGAAATTATGGTGCAAAATTAATTGAAATTGCCAAAAAATACAAAAGTTTAGCGCAAAAAACGCAGTATCTTTGGTTATTTCAAAAATAATGCCTACTTTTGCAACTCGAAATTGATAATAAAAATAAATTAAACATAAAAGGCAATGAAAAGAACATTCCAACCCTCCAACAGAAAGAAAGCAA
Source organism: Bacteroidales bacterium (assembly GCA_029219425.1). Taxonomy (GTDB): domain Bacteria; phylum Bacteroidota; class Bacteroidia; order Bacteroidales; family Muribaculaceae; genus CALZFJ01. Next base: position 2,562 of record JAQXTJ010000097.1, on the reverse strand, counting down.
ACAAGCATGGTTTCCGTCAGAGAATGAAGACAGCCGATGGCCGCAAGGTTTTGGCACGTCGTCGTGCAAAAGGCCGTTACAGCTTGACCGTTTCTGATTCTGTATCGAAGTAATCGCAAAGCGACTGCTTCGGCAAGTAGCTGGCGCACACCATGTGTGCAGAGAGATACAAAGCTGCCGGGACTTCTGAATGAAGAGGTCCCGGCAAAATTTTTTTATACCTGTGGGCGTGGACTTGCCATGCGGGCTACTTGTGGGGCAGCGACAGGATGACGCACTGGGATGATGATGGCCCGACGGGGTGACATGCCGAGGAGCGGATGGAGAGAATCCACACAATCTCGTCGTCGGCAGTGAGCAGCCACAGGCTTCGCTTCGTGAGCTCGGAGAGCTTGAGGTCGCTGAAGATGTCGCTCACAAGGCGAGAGCCTCTCATTCCGAATGGACGGAAGCGGTCGGCCTTACGCCAGTGCCGGAGCACCAGCCGGCAGCCTATGATGGAGGCATCGAAGCACACCGAGAACTTTCCGTCGAGGCTTCGTGGGGAGAATCGGGATGCGTCGGTGAGACGTGCGTGGATTTCCACCGGCAGGTTGCAGCCACATCCGTGCCTGAGCATGGCGGGCAAATCGAGGATATATTCTTCTTCGCCGGCGGTGGCAGAGGATGGGAAGATTTCGATACTGTTGCGGCCTACGGATGCGGTGTGGGTTGCCGAGAGGAATCTCCTGCCCGGGGAATGAGCCGCGGCGGCGAGCTCGGCGGCCTGAGCCGAATTGAAACCATATTGGCGCACAAGCTCGAATACAGCCGAGGCGAGATAGTCGCCGGAGCGTGCTGCGAGCCTTTTCATGTCGATTCTCACCGCTATTCCATCGTGATGAAGGCAATCGCGCTGCAATTCGCCAACGAAATGCCTGTAAAGGCCATTGCACTGCTGCATTGATGCTATGGTGCGCAGGATTCCGGCATCGGCCTGTGGAAACTGGCGGCGCAGCTCGGGCAGCACGATGTTGCGCAAGCGGTTGCGCTTGACGATGCTCTCGAGGTTGGAGCTGTCGGTGACATATTCCTCGCCAATGGCATGGGCAAATTCCTCGATATCGTGCCGCGACACTCCGAGCAGCGGGCGCCTGACGTCGCCACTCACCGGCTGCATTGCTGCCATACCGGCAATGCCGCTGCCGCGCAGGATGTTGAGGAAAAGCGTCTCGATGTTGTCGTCGGAGTGGTGAGCCACCACCACGGCCGCAAGGTTGTGCTCGGCGAGGAGCCGGCGGAACCAGGCGTAGCGCAGCTCGCGACACGCCATCTCGGTTGAAACGCCATGCTCGCGCTCATAGGCCGGCACGTCGAAGTGGGTGACCAGGCAATCGACGCCGAGCCTCTTGCAGAGAGCCACCACATGGCGCTCGTCGCGCACCGATTCCTCTCCGCGGAGGTGAAAATTGCAGTGTGCCACCGTGCAACGGTAGCCCAGTGCCATCATGGTGTGGAGCAGCACCACCGAGTCAGCTCCGCCGCTCACAGCCACAAGATACTGCTCGTTGGGGCAAAGCACACGGTGGGCAGCGATGAAATTTTCCACTTTTTCAATAAAAACCATCTTTTCCATAGCGCAAAATTAATAAGTAAAAACAAAAATTTGTAACTTTGCAAAAAAATAATTTTCAAGTAATCACTACCGACAATCATGATAGAGAAAATTAATGCACTGAAAGAGCAGGTAGAAGGACTCACGGCAGCCAATGCCGAGGCCATAGAGGCTCTGCGAATTAAATACCTGAGTAAGAAGGGCGAGATTACGGCCCTGTTTAATGATTTCCGCAATGTGCCCAATGAGCAGAAGCGCGAAATAGGCCAGAAGCTGAATGAGCTGAAGACGCTTGCGACCGAGAAGATAAATGCCCTGCGCGAAGCCACGGCCAGTGCCGACACCACAGATGCCGCCATCGACCTGACTCGCACCGCGGCTCCGGCCGAGGTGGGCACCCGCCATCCTTTGTCGCTTGTTCGCCAGGAGATAATCAATATCTTCTCCCGCCTTGGCTTCACCGTGGCCGAGGGTCCAGAGGTGGAGGACGACTGGCATGTGTTTGGCGCACTTAACTTTGCCGAGGACCATCCTGCCCGCGACATGCAGGACACCTTCTTCATTCAGCGCTCGCCCGACGTGCTGCTTCGCACGCACACCTCGTCGGTGCAAAGCCGCGTGATGGAACACGCGCAGCCGCCCATTCGCATTGTTTGCCCGGGTCGCGTGTATCGCAACGAGGCGATTTCCTACCGTGCACACTGCTTCTTCCACCAGGTTGAAGGGCTCTATATCGACAAGAACGTTTCGTTCACCGACTTGAAGCAGGCACTTCTGTATTTTGCCCGCGAGATGTTTGGCCCTGAGACACAGATACGTCTGCGACCGTCGTATTTCCCCTTCACCGAGCCATCGGCCGAGATGGATATCTCGTGCGACCTTTGTGGAGGCAAGGGATGCAACTTCTGCAAGCACACCGGCTGGGTGGAGATTCTTGGTTGCGGAATGGTGGATCCGAATGTGCTTGA
>JAQXTJ010000096.1 GCA_029219425.1 Bacteroidales bacterium | reverse complement strand
ATGTCGATATATATTGCGCTCACCAACTGGAGTGAGCCTTACGAGATACGCACACGCCCCACCAACCGCCAGCTATTCGACAAGAACGACCCTTCGGTGATAGCCTACGGTGAGTTTACGCTGGGCAGTAGCGTGGAGCAGTGGAGCGATTTCACAATCGACCTCCAGTACCGCCGCACCAATGAGAAGCCCACGCATGTGGTCATAGTGGTGTCGGCGAGCAAATATGGCGACTTCTTCACCGGAGGCAGCGGAAGCACGCTGTGGGTAGATGATTTCACGCTTGAGTGGGATTATTGATTAAAAAACTGGCGTTTTTATTTGCTTTTCCGCTCGCCTTGCACTATTTTTGGATAAAATAGGCTTCGGCTCGGGAGAAGCAAATTAAAAAACTGCCGTTTTTATTTGCTTTTCCGCTCGCCTTGCACTATTTTTGCCAAAATTTTATTATTAACGATACTAAAAGAGAAAGAAAGTTACAAGAGATGAGAAGATGGCGCATTGAGGACAGTGCGGAGCTCTACAACATAAGTGGTTGGGGCTTGAGGTATTTCTCGATCAACGAGAAAGGACATGTGGCTGTTACGCCACGCGAGGATTGTGCTCCGGTGGATTTGAAGGATGTGATGGACGAGCTTCAGGTGCGCGACCTCACGTCGCCGGTGCTGCTGCGTTTCCCCGATATTCTTGATAATCGCATCGAGAAGATTTCGCGCTGCTTTAAGCAGGCTGCCGAGGAGTATAACTACACCGGACAGAACTTTGTGGTGTATCCTATCAAGGTGAACCAAATGCGCCAGGTGGTGGAGGAGATTGTGGGCCATGGCAGCAAGTTCAACATAGGACTGGAGGCCGGCTCGAAGCCCGAGCTGCATGCCGTGCTCGCCATCAACATTGCCGGCCCGTCGATAATAGTGTGCAATGGCTACAAGGACGAGAACTATGTGGAGCTTGCCCTGCTTGCACAGAAGATGGGTCGTCGCATCTATCTTGTGGTGGAGAAGCTCAATGAGCTGAAACTGATTGCCGACGTTGCCAAGCGCCTCAACATTCGCCCCAACGTGGGAATACGCATTAAGCTCTCGAGTTCGGGAAGCGGCAAGTGGGAGGAGTCGGGTGGCGACCAAAGCAAGTTTGGCCTCAATTCGAGCGAGCTGCTCCAGGCTCTTGCCATGCTCGAGAAATACAAGATGCAGGATTGCCTGAAGCTCATCCACTTCCACATTGGCAGCCAGATTACCAAGATACGCCGCATAAAGAACGCACTTCGCGAGGCCACACAATTCTATGTGCAGCTCTCGAAGATGGGCTTCGACATCGACTTTATCGACATAGGCGGCGGACTGGGCGTGGATTACGACGGCACGCGCAGCAGTGCCAGCGAGAGCAGTATGAACTACTCCATCCAGGAGTATGTGAACGACTCGGTGTCGCAGCTCGTGGATGTGTGTGAGAAGAACAACCTGAAGCAGCCCAACATCATCACCGAGTCGGGCCGCTCGCTATCGGCTCATCACTCGGTGCTTATCTTTGAGGTGCTTGAGACCACTGCACTGCCCGAGTGGAACGATGATGTAGATACTATATCCGACAACGACCATGAGCTTGCACGCGAGCTTTACGACATTTGGGACAAAATCAACCAGCCGCGCCTCTTCGAGAGCTGGCACGATGCCTTGCAGATACGCGAGGAGGCTCTCGACCTATTCAGCCTCGGCCTGCTCGACCTGCGCACCCGTGCCATGATTGAGAAGCTCTTCTGGTCGATAGCACGCGATGTGAGCGCCATCACCCAGGAGATGAAGCACGCACCGGAGGAGTTTCGCAAGGTGAGCCGCATGCTTCCCGAGAAATACTTTTGCAACTTCTCGCTATTCCAGTCGCTGCCCGACTCGTGGGCCATCGACCAGGTGTTCCCCATAATGCCAATTTGCAGGCTCGATGAGAAGCCCACTAAGATGGCCACCATACAGGACATTACCTGCGACAGCGATGGCAAGATTGCCAATTTCATCTCGCCCCACGGCGTGAGCAGTGCCCTGCCGGTGCACGCGCTCAAGAGCAATGAGTCGTATTATCTTGGCGTGTTCTTGGTGGGTGCCTACCAGGAGATTCTTGGCGACATGCACAACCTCTTTGGCGACACCAATGCAGTGCACATCAGCGTGTATAAGGACCATTATGAGATTGACCAGGTGATTGACGGCGAGACGGTGGCCGAGGTGCTCGACTATGTGCAGTATAGCCCCAAGAAGCTGGTGCGCAACGTGGAGACCTGGGTTACTCACTCGATGAAAACCGGAAAAATCACTCCCGAGGAGGGCCGAGAGTTTCTGAGCAACTACCGCTCGGGCCTCTATGGCTACACTTATCTTGAGAAGGATTGATTATGGCTTTGGGCTGATTCCTTGGATAAACAAATACTTTTGCAATGAGATATTTCATGCGTCTGGCATATAATGGCGCCTGCTACCATGGGTGGCAGGTGCAGCCACATGCCGTCACGGTGCAGGAGTGCATAGAGCGTGCTCTCACCACCGTGATGCGCTCGCCTATTGCCGTGACCGGGGCCGGCCGCACCGATGCCGGAGTGAACGCCGCAATGATGGTGGCACACTTCGACGCTCCTGCTCCTATTGCCGACACCGGGCTGCTGCTGCGCCAGCTCAACAGCATACTGGGCCGCGATATTGCCATCTACAGCATTTATCCTGTTGCTCCCGACGCTCACGCCCGCTTCGACGCCACCAGCCGCACCTACAAGTATTTCGTGACGCTCACCAAGTCGCCCTTCAACTATCCCTTCACATGGTACTGCCGCACTCCGCTCGACTTTGAGCTGATGAATGAGGCTGCACGGCGGATGATGGACTACACCGACTTCACCAGCTTCAGCAAGCTGCACACCGATGTGGCAACCAACAATTGCCGCATCACCCATGCGCGGTGGACACAGGAGAAGGATGGCCGATGGGTGTTTACCGTGACAGCCGACCGCTACCTGCGCAACATGGTGCGTGCCATCGTGGGCACGCTCGTGGAGGTGGGGCGTCACCGCATCACCGTCGACGGTTTTTGCAAGATTATTGAGAAGAAAGACCGCTGCTCGGCAGGCACCTCCATGCCGGGCAATGCGCTGTTTCTGTGGGAGGTGACGTATTAGGCTATGAAAGTGATCAGGAGAATAATATTGCTTGTGGCTGCCGTGCTTGCAGTGGTGCCGGCATGGAGCGAGACGCTGCGCTGGGAACGCTACAATCTGTCGTTTGAGGTGCCCGACGGTGGGCACGTTGCGTATAAGTCATCGACTGCCTACGAATTGCAGTGGCACGACCTCACTTTCTCCATTCGCCTTTTCGACAAAAGCGGAGCCGACGACGATTTCCTGAAATACACCCTGCGCAAAGACGCCTCGAGCTACAATATGTGGGACACTAAGCTCGCCAAGAGCAAGATAAGAGGCTTCGATGGCTATACCCTCACCGGCACTCTGCCCGATGGCTCACACGCCAGCCTCACTATGGTGACTTCGAAAAAGACCAATCTGCTTGTGCAAATTGAGATTAACCACTACGAGGGCGACGAGCCGCGCGTGGCGGCCATCCTCAAGAGTCTCACTGAGGGCGAGAAGCCCAAAAAGGCCCCTAAGCCCCAGAAGGAATCCAAGCCCAAGCCCCGCAAGCAATCCACCCCCACCATCCTCTACGACATCTAAGCGCCCACCGCCGCACGGGGAAGGGAGAGGCAGGTGCAGGGGGGTACATAAATGTAGGGACGCACCCCGGTGCGTCCGCGCTACAGCCTCATTATCAGGCGATAGCAAAAGAGTGTGAGGACGGACGCACCGGGGTGCGTCCCTACATTGAGAGATTTCGCTGCGCGTCAATACAAATGAACATCCCAAAAAGGGAAAAATAAGTTCTAAAGCAATAATTATATGAACAATGCTGATAATATGCCTAAACGCAAGTCGCCTCGCATACGATATCACAGCTATTCGCAGGGTATCTATTTTGTGACGATTTGCACACAGGATAAGAGGCATTATTTCGGTGTCATAAAGAATGGGGAAATGTGCTTGTCTCGCATTGGTGAGTTTTTGGACGATAATATCAAGGCCATCCATAGCCATAATGATTATGCCGATATCCTGCTTTATGTCATTATGCCTAATCATGTCCACATGATTGTGGCCATTGATGACAGCAAAAGTCCCGAAGGGAAAAAACGCTCACTATTGAGCGTGGTAATAGGCGGAATGAAACAAATGGTTACTATATTTGCCCGAAGAAACAATATAGAATTTGCATGGCAGACAAGATTTCATGACCACATTATCCGCAATGGTGACGACGGTCGCAAAATTACGGAATACATAAGAATAATATAGCACGATGGCAATCCGACTGCTATTTT
>JAQXTJ010000095.1 GCA_029219425.1 Bacteroidales bacterium | reverse complement strand
AGGAACTGACATATCACTACGACGGCTATCACTTCACCTGGCCCTCGCCCGACATTTTCAATCCATTCAGCATAATCAATGCCTTTTCCGACAAGCGTCTGGGCAACTACTGCTTTGGCTCGGGCACACCCACATTCCTCATTGAGATGATGCGCAAGTTCAATGTGGCACCATCTCAGATAGGAGGGGAAAGACTTCCTGAGGAGGAATTTGACGCCCCGTCCGAGCGGTTGACGAGCATTACACCTCTGTTCTATCAGAGCGGCTATTTGACAATAAAAGGCTATAATCAATTGTCAGGACTTTACACGCTTGACATTCCCAATAATGAGATTCGTATGGGTCTTATGGCAAATTTATTGCCAAATTATGTAAGTCAATACACAGGTGCCGGACGGACTACGCTCGGGGATATGTGCGAGCATATTATCTGCGACCGTCTCGACGAGGCGTTGAAGCTGCTTAAGGCTTACCTGCTCACGGTGCCACAGTGCGACAACACCAACTACGAGGGACACTACCAGCAGCTTCTCTATGTGCTGTTCTCGCTGCTGGGCTATATGGTGGATGTGGAGGTGCACACCGCTAATGGGCGTGTGGACCTTGTGATGCGCACCGGCTATGCGCTCTATCTCATTGAGCTGAAAATCAACCGCTCGGCTGATGCGGCGATGAAGCAGATGGAGCTGAAAGACTACGACAAACGTTTCTCGCAGCTCAATCTCCCAATTATCAAAGTGGGCATTAACTTCAGCACCGAGGAACACACCATCACCGACTGGCAAATCACCGACCCACGTCGCTGAAAAAATATACATTAAAAACCCGGGACTTCCATTGCAAGAAAATCTCGGGTTTTTAGTGTATATTTTTATATTTATGTCTATATTTTTATATTGCTGTCCGATATAAATTGACATGCGCAAGAAGATATAGCTCGGCTATCGTTTTCTCGGTGGTCGAGTTGTTGTTGCCCACTTCTCCTTGTTAACGTCATAGTATCGCTGTTACTTGCCGATGAATTTCTTCACTTCGGCGGCGATGTGGGGGGCGTTGAAGCCGAATTTTTCATCGAGCACGGTGTAGGGAGCCGATGCGCCATAGTGGTCAAGTCCATAGACTTTGCCGTTGACGCCTACCACGGTGAAGAACACCGAGGGGAGGCCGGCTGTGAGGCCAAACACGGGCTTGTCCTGCGGGATTATGCTCTTGCGGTATTCTTCGCTCTGACGCTTGAACAGGCCTATTGAGGGCATCGACACGATGCGGCACTTGATGCCTTCTTCCTTGAGAAGCTGTGATGCACCGTAGAGTGTGCCCACTTCTGAGCCGTTACCCACGAGCACCACGTCGGGGTTCTCATCGTCGAGCACCACATAGCCGCCTTTCTCCATCTGAAGTGCCTCGGCGTAGCGGTCGCCACGCATGGCCGGAATGTCGGTCACGTTCTGGCGCGAGAGGATGAGTCCTGTGGGTGAGGTGGTGTTTTCCATCGCCATCTTCCATGCCACGGTGGTTTCGGCAGCGTCGGCGGGGCGAAGCACGAGCATGCTGTTCTGGCCGTGCTTGTTCTGGATTTCTTCGAGCAGACGAATCTGAGCCTCCTGCTCAACTGGCTCGTGAGTGGGGCCGTCCTCTCCCACGCGGAATGCGTCGTGAGTCCACACAAACTTCACCGGCAGGCACATAAGTGCCGACATACGGATTGCGGGCTTCATGTAGTCGGAGAACACGAAGAATGTGCCGCAGGCTGCCTGCATCGCGCCGTGAAGCACAATTCCGTTCATAATGGCAGCCATAGTGAGCTCGGCCACTCCTGCGTGGAGGAATGCGCCCTTGAAGTCGCGCGGAGCAAAGGCTCCTGTCTTCTTGAGGAATGCCTCGGTCTTGTCGCTGTTGGCGAGGTCGGCCGAAGAAACTATCATGTTGCCCACTTTCTCACCGAGCACCGAGAGCACGTCGGCCGAGTAGTTGCGTGTGGGCTGGTTTGCCTTGTGGGGTATTGCAGCGTAGTCGATTGCCTGCACTTCGCCGTCGATGTAGCTCTTGAGCTGAGTCCATTTCTCGGGATTCAGCTTTTTCCACTCATCTTGTGCTGCTTTTCGTTCGGCCACAATATTGCGGAGTTCGGCGTCACGCTTGGCATAGAGGCTCTTCACATCGTCCCATATCACCCAGGGATTCTCCACGTTGCCACCAAGGTTCTCAATAGTCTTCTCATAGCTTGCACCGCTCTTGCTTAGCGGACAGCCGTGGGTGCTGTATTTGCCTTCGAAGTTCTCGCCGTCGGCAGTGACGCAGCCACGACCCATAATGGTCTTTCCAATGATTAGGGTAGGACGCTTCTTTTCGGCGAGAGCCGAGTCGATTGCCGCGCTGATAGCTACGGGGTCGGTACCATCAATGGTCATCACTTTCCAGTTCCAGGCGCGGTACTTGGTGGCAGTGTCCTCAAGCGACACCTCGTTGCAGTCGGTTGAGAGCTGCACGTCGTTGCTGTCGTAGAACATAATGAGGTTGTTCAGGCCAAGGAAGCCGGCTATGCGGCCTGCACCCTGCGAGATTTCTTCCTGAATGCCGCCATCTGAGATGAAAGCGAAGGTCTTGTGACCCCACACTTCTCCGAAGCGTTCGGCAAGGAAGCGCTCGGCAATAGCAGCGCCTACTGCAAACACATGACCCTGTCCGAGTGGCCCTGAAGTGTTCTCAATGCCGTGCATCACATCAAGCTCGGGGTGGCCGGGGGTGACGCTTCCCCACTGGCGGAAGTCTTTAAGCTCATCAATCGTGTATTTACCCGTGAGTGCAAGCACAGAATAGAGCATTGGCGACATGTGACCTGGGTCGAGGAAGAAGCGATCACGCGAAATCCACTTTGGGTCTTCGGGATCGGTAATCAGATATTTTGAATAAAGCACGTTCACAAAGTCAGCTCCGCCCATTGAGCCTCCGGGGTGTCCCGACTTAGCTTTTTCTACCATAGCTGCGGTTAAGACTCTGATGTTGTCGGCAGCCTTATCCAATATATTCTTTTGCATAGTTATGAGTGTTGTTTTTTTGATTAATCAAAAATTTTTTGCAAAGATAGTGCAAAAAAATGAGCTACACAATAATATGGCACATTTTAGGCACATTGTGCAGCAAATGGCATAAGAATAGGTGTTGACTCAATGCATACTGGAGTACACTAAGCAATTAAAAAGGTATCGTGCAACGCATAAACATAGCAAAAGCTCATTATAGCATACTTATTGCTCTTTGATTTATTCATCCCGACGCAGTAAATAGCACAGGATGTCGCCCTCAATGCTTGCCATCACCATCTTCGTTTCTTTATTATTTCAAAAACAAAGATAACCAAAAGGGCTGATACCTCGTGAGAGAAGTGTCAGCCCAAATTTTATTTGCTCATAAAAGTTTTACCGGACAGCAATAATTATCAATCAGTTAAATTGATGTTGGGGATTTGCATCACCCTCCTCCTGATTACAGCAGCGAGATGGAGCGCTCAAGGAACTTGCTCAGGGCTTCTCCCTTGAGCATACCGTTGCCAAGGAGGGCAATGTCCACAAGCTGTTTCACCTTGTCCTGCTTGGATGCGTAGTCGGTCACGAGCTTCTCCTCCTCGCTGCGAACCATGCTGGCATCGTTCTCGCGGGTGTTGAGGGTGTTGCGCTCGTCGTCGGTAAGCTCCTTGCCACCGCTGCGCTTCTCGTTGAGTGCGGCAATCTCCTTGTTGATTTCGGCAAGTCGATTCTCAAGAGGTTGCATGGCATCCTTCAGCTCATTCTCGGCACTGGTGAGAAGCGACTTAACGAGCGGATGCTCGGTGTTGAGCGTGAGGGTGAAGCTGTCGGGCATTTCGCCATAGAAGCTCATGCCTGGCTGCATTGCTGCCATTTCCTTCATGCGGCGCATATATTCGCTCTGCGTAATCACGATGGGACTTGCCTGCGGATTCATCGCCTCAAATGCCACATAGAACTCACACTTCTCCATTGCCGGAATCTGCGACTTGAAGAGCGTGGAGCCAATATTGCGCTGCATGGGGCTTATCTCGGCTTCTTTCTTGTCCTTCGAAGGAATGATATTGTCGATTACGTCGCTGTCCACGCGCACAAGTCGGGTCTTTTCGAGCTTATTCTCGAGCAGTCCCACAAAGTGCGGGTCGAGCTGGCCGTTCATCATCAACACGCTGTAGCCGCGGTCGGTGGCCGCCTTGATGTAGCTGTATTGAGCTTCCTTGTCGGTGGCATAGAGCATCACCACGTTGTCGTCCTTGTCGGTTTGAGCCGTCTTCACCAGCTCCTTGTAGTCGTTAATCTTGAGGAACTTGCCATCGACGTCTTCGAGCAGGGCAAACTTCATTGCCGACTCACAGAACTTCTCATCGGTGAGCATTCCATACTCGATGAATATCTTTATGTCGTTCCACTTCTCCTCGAAGTTCTTGGCGTCGTTCTTGGCAATCTCCTCAAGGCGTGCCGACACCTTCTTGGTGATGTACGACGAGATTTTCTTAACGTTGGCATCACTCTGCAAATAGGAACGCGACACATTGAGCGGAATGTCGGGCGAGTCAATTACGCCCTGAAGGAGCATCAAGAACTCAGGTACAACACCCTCAACCGAGTCGGTGACAAACACCTGGTTGCAATAGAGCTGAATGCGGTTCTTGTTGATGTCGAAGTTATTCTTTATCTTGGGGAAGTAGAGAATACCGGTGAGTGTGAAAGGATAATCCACATTGAGGTGAATCCAGAAGAGCGGGTCGTCCTGCCCGGGCTGAATTGCGCGGTAGAACTTGAGGTAGTCCTCGTCCTTCAGCTCAGTGGGCTTGCGCGTCCACAGTGGTTCCACGTTGTTGATTACCTTGTCCTTGTCAGTATCCACATATTTGCCATCTTTCCACTCCTGCTCTTTGCCGAATACCACGGGCACAGGCAGGAAGCGGCAATACTTCTTCAGCAGTGCCTCGATGCGTGCCTTGTCGAGAAACTCCTTCTCATCGTCGTCGATATAGAGCACGATGTCGGTTCCGCGACCGGTCTTCTCAATCTCGGTCATCTCATATTCGGGCGAGCCATCGCAGCTCCAGCACACGGCCTGTGCGCCTTCTTTGTGGGATAGCGAGCGTATTTCCACCTTCTTCGACACCATAAATGCCGAATAGAAACCAAGGCCGAAGTGTCCGATGATGGCATTGGCGGTGTCCTTGTATTTGTTGAGGAACTCCTCAGCTCCCGAGAATGCAATCTGATTGATGTATTTGTCGATATCCTCGGCCGTCATACCTATACCCGAGTCGCTCACCGTGAGTGTGCCTTTCTCGGCATCAACGGCAACAGTCACCTTCAGGTCGCCAAGCTCCTGCTTGTATTCGCCACACGAGGCAAGAGTCTTCAGCTTCTGTGTTGCATCCACAGCGTTCGACACCAGCTCACGGAGGAAAATCTCGTGGTCGCTATACAAAAACTTCTTGATTACGGGGAAAATGTTCTCAGTAGTTACCCCAATTGATCCTTTTTGCATAATTCTTGTGTTATTGTAGTTTTGTTTATAATCGTTTAGTTAATAATTATTGCTGCTTTTGCAGCAAGCAAAAAAAATGCCACACCAGCCGGGTGTGACATTTTATCGCTATTTCGTGACAGGCATGTGCTATTTTGTCGCATTTTCCGCCTGCGTGGCACACTGCTCCGTGAGCGTCACAAGCACTTTCTCATTCTCGGCATCGAGGGTGAGGGCGATTGTGCCGCTGTGTGAGGTGGGCTGGGCGAGGAGGAAGTCGGCAAGGCTGTCTTCCACATAGTTCTGAATGGCTCGCTTCAGCGGACGTGCGCCGAAGTTCTTGTCGTAGCCCTTCTCGATGAGGAATTGCTTCACCTCATCGGTAATCGAAAGACCGAAGCCAAGCTCCTGCACGCGCTTGTAGAATGACGCCAGCTCAATATCAATAATGCGCATCATCGAGTCCTTCTCAAGCGGCTCAAACATAATGATGTCATCCACTCGGTTAAGGAACTCGGGAGAAAACTGCTTGTTGAGTGCCTTGCGCACTATTCCCTCCGAGTAGGCTTTGCTGTTGTCGGCAGTGTTGAAGCCAATTCCGCCATTGAAGTCCTTCACCTGACGCGAGCCAATGTTGGAGGTCATGATGATGATGGTGTTCTTGAAATCCACCTTGCGACCGAGGCTGTCGGTGAGGCGGCCTTCGTCCATCACCTGAAGAAGCATATTGAACACGTCGCCATGTGCTTTCTCAATCTCGTCGAGCAGCACCACAGAGTAGGGGTGGCGGCGCACTTTCTCGGTGAGCTGTCCGCCCTCTTCGTAGCCCACATATCCCGGAGGCGCACCCACCAGGCGCGACACCGTGAACTTCTCCATATATTCGCTCATATCCACGCGGATAATTGAGTCGGCCGAGTTGAAAAGCTGTTCGGCGAGCTTTTTAGCGAGATATGTTTTGCCCACACCTGTCGGTCCGAGAAACATGAATGTGCCAATGGGCTTATTGGGGTCCTTCAGCCCCACGCGGTTGCGGCGAATGGCCTTCACTATCTTCTCGATGGCAGCATCCTGGCCGATAACGGCCTTTTGCAGCTCCTTGTCCATCGAAAGCAGGCGCATTCCCTCCGACTGTGCCAGCCTTTGCGCCGGCACACCTGTCATCATGGCCACCACTTCGGCCACCTGGTCCATATCCACTATCTCACGCTGCTTCTCAAGCGACTCCTCCCATCTGGCCTTGGCCTCGGCCAGCTGCTTGCTCAGCCGCTCCTGCAAGTCGCGGTAGTTGGCGGCGCTCTCAAAGTCTTGCGACTGCGCTGCCTTCACCTTGCTTGCCTGTGCCTCGTTCATAGCTTTCTCAAGGTCGTCGATATCCTTGGGAACAACGATATTGGAGATATGCACTCGCGATCCTGCTTCATCGAGGGCGTCGATGGCCTTGTCGGGGAAGTTGCGGTCGCTCACGAAGCGCTCGGTGAGGCGCACGCACGCCTCAATGGCCTCGTCGGTGTAGCGCACACCGTGATGGTCCTCATATTTGTCCTTAATCTGTCTCAGTATTTCTATTGTTTCCTCGGATGTGGTGGGCTCCACCATCACCTTCTGGAAACGGCGCTCCAAGGCCCCGTCTTTCTCAATGTTCTTGCGATACTCATCGAGGGTGGTTGCGCCTATGCACTGAATCTCGCCGCGTGCGAGAGCCGGCTTGAGCAGGTTGGCAGCGTCCATCGAGCCCGAAGCACTTCCTGCACCCACAATGGTGTGAATCTCGTCGATGAAGAGAATGAGATCTTTGTTTTTCTTCACCTCATCGATTACTGCCTTTATGCGCTCCTCAAATTCGCCACGATACTTTGTGCCTGCCACAAGTGCAGCCATGTCGAGCATCACCACGCGCTTGTCGAAGAGCACACGCGCCACCTTGCGCTGCACTATGCGCAGTGCCAGCCCTTCCACTATTGCCGATTTTCCTACGCCCGGCTCACCAATGAGCACAGGGTTGTTCTTCTTGCGGCGGCTCAGTATCTGTGCAAGTCGCTCTATCTCCTTCTCTCGTCCAATCACGGGGTCGAGACGTCCCTCTTCGGCTTCGCGGGTCATGTCCTTGCCAAACTTGTCAATCATCGGCGTGTCGCTCTTGGGCTGCTTGGGGCTGCCCTTTGTGGCACTGGCCTTCTTGCCTCCATTGCCCTGTGGTTGCTCCTTGCCAGGGCCTTGAGGCTGGTCTTCGTCCTCTTCGGCAAAGTCGGGTCCCATCTTTGGGCATTCCAATTCGGGGACAATCATTTTATCCACAATATGGTAATTCACATTCATAGTCTTCAAGATTGTAAAGATGTATCCTTCCAGGGGATCATGCAGAAATGCAAGCAGCAGATGCTCGGTGCCGGTCACCTTGCTGCCGCGCATCCTCGACTCCAGGACAGCCCTCTTCAGCAGCACCTCAAGCTTCTCGCTCATGGGGTAGTTGCGGCGTGCATGAGCCTCATCGGTGTCATTTTCCACGTCCACCACATCCATAAGCTCGGCCTCAATATAGCTGCGCAGGTCATCGAGAGGCACATTCAGCTCAGTGAGCAGTGCATAGGCTCGGCTCTTGGGCATATCGAGCATCCCAAGGAAGATGTGCTCGGGCAGCAAGGCATTGCTGTGCAGCTTTTCTGCCTCTTGCTTGCCAGCATCTACAAGCTGGTTGAAATCGCCTGAAAAGTAACCTAAAAAATTCATATTCCTATTTTTTCTTGTCGCAAAATTAGTGCTAATACACGAAAAACGTGGCACAATTAACACTATTTATGTTGTATTGCAATAATTGTGCCAACTTTGCAAATGGCACATTTGCTCAGGCTCGATTTGTCAAAACCACAAGAAATCACTATCTTTGTGGCCGCAGTGAGCCACGGCAGTTGGCCATTGCTATGAGATTGCTATTAATAAGACATAGAAAAATAACTGTTTGTTTTTGTTGTTTGAAATTATGGAATACAGAAATCTTAGCAATGCCGAAATTGAGGCATTGCAACGGCAACACTGCGTTGCCGACGACTGGGATACGGTGCTTGTGGCCGATGGTTTCAACGCCGACCGTGTGCATGCAGCATCATTTTCGGGAATTTGCCGTATTGGCTCGCTTTGTGGCAGCTTCTCACTGCCCGGGGGTGTGACAAAGCCATCGGGATTAAGAAACGTGCGTTTGCACAATGTCACCATTGGCAACGACTGCCTTATTGAGAACGTGCACAACTACATCGCCAACTACGCTATAGGCGACCAATCTCACATAGAAAATGTGGATGTGATTCTGGTGGATGGCAAATCCACTTTCGGCAATGCCACTGAAGTGTCGGTGCTCAATGAGACAGGCGGCCGCGAAGTTCCTATCACCGACAAGCTGTCGGCCCATTATGCCTACATCATGGCTCTCTACCGCCACAGGCCACGCCTCATTGAGCGCATGAAAGAGGCTGCATGCTTCTATGCCGAGAAGCACGCTTCGTGCACCGGCTCAATTGGCTCCAATGTGAAAATACAGAATGTGGGCACCATCAGGAACATGCGCATAGGCGACTATTGCAGCATCATAGGTGCGTCGCGCCTCAACAACGGAAGCATCAACAGCAATGCCGAGGCTCCAGTGCACATCGGCCACGGCGTGGTGTGCGACGACTTCATTGTAGCAAGCGGCTCGAGCATCGACGATGGCGCCACTCTATCGCGCTGCTTCATCGGCCAGGCCTGCCAGCTTGGCCACAGCTACTCGGCTTCCGACTCTCTCTTCTTCAGCAACTGTCAGGGCGAAAATGGCGAGGCTTGTGCCATCTTTGCCGGCCCCTACACAGTGACTCACCACAAATCCACTCTTCTCATTGCCGGCATGTTCTCTTTCATGAACGCCGGATCCGGCTCCAACCAAAGCAACCACATGTATAAGCTCGGCCCCATTCATCAGGGTGTGATGGAACGTGGTGCAAAAACCACTTCCGACTCCTACATCCTGTGGCCCGCACGCGTGGGCGCGTTCTCGCTCGTGATGGGCCGACATGTGCATCACGCCGACACCTCCAACCTGCCTTTCTCCTATCTAATTGAGCAAAACAACTCAACTTTCCTCGTTCCTGGCGTGAACCTCCGAAGCGTGGGCACCATACGCGACGCCCAAAAGTGGCCTAAGCGAGACCGCCGCACCGACTCCCACCATCTCGACTTCATCAACTACAACCTCCTAAGCCCCTACACCGTGCAGAAAATGATGAGAGGACTCGCGCTGCTGCAAAATTTGCGAAAGGCCTCGGGTGAGCTGTCGGACATCTATGCCTATCAAGGTACTAAGATTCGAAACCCCTCGCTGCTCAATGGCATTGCTTTCTACACTACCGCCATTCACAAATTCATGGGCAACTCGGTGATTAAGCGCCTTGAGGCCATCAACTTCGAAAGCGACGAGGAAATCCGGGCACGTCTGCTGCCCGACACCACAATCGGTTCAGGCGAATGGGTGGATATTTCGGGACTTATAGCACCAAAGAGCGAAATCGACAATATCGTGACAGAAATTGAGTGTGGCGAGCTCAACAAGCTAAAGACGATGAATGCCGAGTTTGAGCGTCTGCACCGAAACTACTACACCTACGAGTGGACTTGGGTTTACGACCATCTTGAGCAATTCTATGGCATAAAGCCCGAAGAAATCACGGCTGCCGACATAATCACCATCGTGGAAAAGTGGAAAGAGGCAGTAGTGGGACTCGACCGTCAGGTATATGACGATGCCCGCAAAGAATTCTCTCTTGCGGCAATGACTGGATTCGGTGCCGACGGCTCGCGTATTGAGAAAGAGCTCGACTTCGAGCAAGTGCGTGGCGACTTTGAGAGCAATCCATTCGTAACTGCAATACTCGACCACATCGACGCCAAGACTGCCCTCGGCAACGAGCTGATAAACCGCATGCAGCACGTCATCGACCCAGAGTGAGCCTACACACCGGCAGTAGCGCACAAGACCAACCTGCACAAAACAAACACTGATTTTGCCATTCACAATACAGAATAAGCAAAATCAGTGTTTATAGTTTCTCGTGCAGAAGCGGAGCTACTGGTAACCGTCATTCACCAAGAGCTTCCATCTTCTCGGCATCATTAAAGTTGTAGTAAATTATGCGCAGGGCATCCTTGGCTGCACGGTTACTGGGTTCGGCAGTATGCACCTTCTCGAGATAGGGCAGGGCAAGTGCGAGCTTTTCCTTGAGTTTAGAGGTGTCGCTCTCGCGCAATGCCATATTGTAGTAGTAGCGGCCAAGGTCGAAATTAGCCTTTATGAAATCACCGTCGAGGTCAACAGCCTTCTTGAAATACTCAAACGAACTGTCGATAGACCCACTCTGGTTCTCAAGCAACACCCCTTTCAGGTCGTAATACTCGGCATTGTCGGGATAATCGGCAATAGCCTGGTCGATAATCTTAATGGCTATGTCGTACTTTTTATTATTGATGGCATAATTGAAGAGTATTCTTATGTATTGCGAGTCGTTCTTGCCATAGAGCTTGTAGGCCTGACGCACCACATCCACAAGAACACTGTCGTTCTTCTCGTGCTCAGCGCAGCCAATGGCATAGTCGAATACATCCTTCTTGTTGTAGCCCTTGTCAATAGCCTTGAAGAATGAGCCAAGGGCATCGCTGTAGCGTTCATCCATCTTTGCCACAACACCCTGATAGAAGCGATATTCCCCAATAACGCTGTCGGTCACCTGATTGCGCAGCGAATTGCTGTAGTTGGGGCTGTCGGGCAGCGAGGTGTATATGTCCCAAGCCTTGTAGGCTTTGTCGAAATCGGGCACACTCGAGTAGAAAATGCGTCCCACAAGTTTATAGTCATTGTAGTGCGACAGCACAATTTTATGAATATCCTTCGAATATTTGGTTTTCACCTTGGGTAATCCCGTGTTCTTGTTGATTTTCACCTTGCCGTGCTTGTCCTTTTCGGGCACCGTATCGAGTTTCAGCGCCGTCATCATATAGTCGTAGCCTTCGAGTATAATCGCTCCCATTGCCTTCTCGTCGGGTTTCTTGCCTATTGTTTGCAGCGCGCGATATTTATCGTATTTCGCATAAGCTATTTTTCCAGCCATAAACCACACCTCGGCCTCATTCTTTGTTTCCTCATGAGAAAGGGTTGGCTTCAATTTATTAAGCGCGTTTTGATAGTTGTCCACGTTGAGCGTGAGAGCATTAAGGTCTTGTTTCACTTCGTCGAGCAAGCGGCGCTGCGCCTGCACTGGCTGAACTGCAAGCGAAACGATTAGCAACAAGCCAAAGCCTGCCAATAGATTGTGATTCTTCATAATTAAATGTATCTGTCTTATTAAAAACTGTCGGTAGAGGAAATCCCCGGAAAATGTATCTCACATTTTTCACACTGCGAAATTACAGTTTTTTTGTGGTAACGCCAACAAAAAAATGTTACATATTCCAAAAAAAAGCGAGGTTTTGTCGTTATACCTCTTACACAGCAAAAGAAACAGAGGCAGTGTTCGATGAATAGATGAACACAGCCTCTGTTTTTTATGAATTACCCGTTAATAGGGGCAGGGACTACATATTCAGGCGGTCCTCAACCCAGCGAAGGAGGCGCTTTGCCTCGTTGTTCTGGCCGTCGAGTTCAACTGCTTTCTTGAGGTAGGGCAGAGCCTGCTCGCAATAGGGATTGATAATCTTTGCCAGCTCAGCGTCGTTGAGGTTCTTGTTCTCCTCGGCGTTCATGAGGTTCACTGCCTTGTTGTTGTAGTAGCGGCCCACATGATACTGTGCCTGAGCGAGAGTTGGGTCGAGCTCGGTAGCCTTTTTGTAGAGCCCTATGGCATTCTCAATATCGTCGGTCTCGGTCTCAGCCACAATGCCCTTGAACATCACGAAGAGAGCTTCTTTGGGAAACTCTGCAATGGCATTGTCGAGGAAACTGTGGCAGGCAGCGTAGTCTTTGGCGTCGATATATGCGCTCACAATCATCTGCGACTCATATTTGAGCATCTCCTTGGACTCCGATGCATTGTAGCCTTTCTTGATAGCCTTTGCAAATGCGTTGAATGCTTTCTGATTGTCCTTCACCTGATAATACATCACGCCGGTGTAGTAGGAGAAGAGTGCCACGGTACTGTCGGCGAGCACAGGCTTCTTGTCGCCAAGAAACTCTGCCTCGGGAAGCGACACATAGATTTCCCAAGCCTTGGCGGCATTGGCGTAGTCGCGGTTCTCATTGTAGAGAGAGCCCACCATGGCAAAGTCGTTGTGGTGACCGCTGATGAGGCCTACAATATCCTTCGAGAATTTTGTCTTCACTTTCTGCTTGCCTGTCTTTTTGTCGATCTTCGGCGAGCCGTCTTTCTCGGTCTCAAAGATAGTGTCGAGAGGCAGAGCCTTAACAAGATCCTCATAACCCGAGATGAGGCTCTCGCACATTGCTGCCGAGTCAACGGCCTGTTGCATCTGAAGCTTCACCTGCTCATTGTCGAACTTTCCAAATTTGGACTTTCCCGAATCGAAAAGTGCCTTGGCCTCGTTCTGTGCAAAACCGGCAAAAGCCATCGAGGTGCACAACACTGATAAAAATAATTTCTTCATAATCTTCGCGTAATAGTTAAGTGATTAGTATTTGTTTTTAGTTTTCATCGGCAGGCAGATCATCGGCTTCGTCGATTTCAGGCTCGTCGTCGATTACCTCTTCTTCTTCAGCATTTTCAGGCTCCACCGGCTCAGTGTCGCAAAAATGGAGTTGCTGCTCAGAGGAGATGGTCTCAACCGGCGTCTCGGCCTCGGCCTCCTCGTCGCAAACCACCTTGCAAACGGATGCTATCTCATCGTTGCGCTTCTCAAGGTTGATGAGCTTAACGCCCTGTGTGGCTCGGCCCATCACTCGCATATCGGCAACATGGAGGCGAATGGTGATGCCCGACTTGTTGATAATCACGAGATCGTGGTCGTCGGTCACATTCTTGATGGCAACGAGATTTCCGGTCTTTTCGGTCACATTGAGCGTCTTCACACCCTTTCCGCCACGGTTGGTCACGCGATACTCCTCAAGCTGCGAGCGCTTGCCATATCCCTTCTCCGAAACCACAAGCACGGTCTCGGCAGTGTCCTTCTTCATGCAAATCATGCCTACCACCTCGTCGTTTTCGTCGTCGAGCATCATGCCGCGCACTCCGGTGGCTGTGCGGCCCATTTCGCGCACCTTCTTTTCATCGAAGCGTATGGCTCGGCCATATTTGTTGGCCATAATAATCTCAGAGTCGCCATCGGTGAGACGCACCTGTATCACGCGGTCGTCCTCGCGAATGGTGATTGCGTTCACACCATTCACGCGCGGACGCGAATAGGCCTCAAGACAAGTCTTCTTCACTATTCCCTTCTTGGTGCAGAACACAAGGTTGTGAGAGCTGTTGAAGTCGGGGTCGGTAAGATTCTTCACCTTTATGAATGCGTTGATCTTGTCGTCGGAGTCAATATTGAGCATATTCTGGATGGCACGGCCCTTTGACACTCGTGTGCCCTCAGGAATTTCATACACCTTGAGCCAGTAGCAGCGTCCCTTCTGTGTGAAGAAGAGAATGTAATTGTGCATTGTGGCAGGATAGATGTACTCGATGAAGTCCTCATCGCGCGTTTCGCTGCCCTTAATGCCCACTCCGCCACGGTTCTGTGCACGGAACTCGGTGAGCGGCGTGCGCTTGATATAGCCCATGTGCGAGATGGTGATTATCATCTGGTCGTCGGCATAGAAGTCTTCAGCGTTGAAGTCCTCCGAGGCATAGACGATTTGGGTGCGGCGCTCATCGCCATATTTATCGCGAATCTCAATGAGTTCCTCCTCTATCACCTTGCGGCGCACGTTGTCGTCGGTGAGAATCTCATTGAGGTGCTTTATTGTCTCCTGAAGCTGTGCAAACTCGTCGCGCAGCTTGCCCTGCTCAAGATTGGTGAGCTGGCGCAGGCGCATTTCCACGATAGCGTTGGCCTGAACGTCGTCCAGTCCGAAGCGCTCGCAGAGTCGCTGCTTGGCGATGATGGGGGTTTCGCTGCTCTTGATGATGTGAATCACCTCATCTATGTTGTCCGACGCAATGATAAGTCCCTCCACAATGTGGGCACGGGCCTCGGCCTTGCGTAGCTCAAACTTGGTGCGGCGAATCACCACGTCGTCGCGGTGATCGAGGAAGTGCTGTATTATCTCCTTGAGGTTGAGCGTCTGTGGGCGACCTTTCACGAGAGCCACATTGTTCACGCTGAAAGACGACTGCATCTGCGTCATCTTGAAGAGCTTGTTGAGCACCACATTGGCATTGGCGTCGCGCTTGATGTCAATCACTATGCGCATTCCCTGACGGTCGCTCTCGTCGTTGATATTGGATATGCCGTCGATTTTCTTCTCCTCCACGAGCTGCGCAATACTCTCGATGAGGATGCGCTTGTTCACGTTATATGGAATCTCCGATACGATGACCTTCTCGCAGTTGTCGTCGGTCTCGATTTCGGCCTTGGCGCGAACCACGATGCGTCCCTGTCCGGTCTCAAACGCCTTGCGCACACCATCGTAGCCATATATGATGCCACCCGTGGGGAAGTCGGGAGCCTTGATGTATTCCATGAGTTCCGAGATTTCCATTTCGGGCTTCTCGAGCAGCGCAAGGCATGCGTTGATCGACTCGGTGAGGTTGTGGGGCGCCATATTGGTAGCCATACCCACAGCAATTCCCGATGCTCCGTTCACCAGCAGGTTGGGGAAGCGGGTGGGAAGCACCTCTGGCTCAACCAGGCGGGCATCGAAGTTGGGCACCATTGTCACTGCATCCTCGTCGATGTCGCGCATCATTTCCTCGCCCATCTCCTTGAGGCGAGCCTCTGTGTAACGCATTGCGGCAGGGCTGTCGCCGTCGATTGAGCCGAAGTTTCCCTGGCCATACACGAGCGGATAACGCAGCGACCAGTCCTGAGCCATTCTCACCATCGTGAGATACACCGATGAGTCGCCATGAGGGTGATACTTTCCCATCACCTCTCCAACGATACGGGCCGACTTCAAGGTGGCCGACGTTGAGCCAACGCCAAGTTTATTCATTCCAAACAAAACCCTGCGGTGCACGGGCTTGAAGCCATCGCGCACATCAGGTAAAGCTCGAGACACAATCACCGACATCGAATAGTCGATGTACGACGACTTCATCTCATTCTCAATGTTAATCTTTATTATACGATCTTCTGCCATTATTAATTGCGTTAGTTCTCAGGGAAAGGACACACTTTTAAGCCAGAGCCAATGCGCCCTTTCCCACTTTTATCATACAAAATTAGTGAAAAACCGCCAATTACGCAAATGAAATGCTTTTTTTCGTCAGAATTATTCTCCACGAGCAGCATGCCGGGTGCACAAAGTGCCCCGGAGAGGCGTTTTATGGCGCTTCTCAAGCGTCATAAGCCACCGGACATACGGATATCCCCTCAAGCCGCCTAAACGCAAATTTGAGCCTTTTTTCGCTCATATAAGCTCAATGCTTATTCCTGTTTCTACAATTTTTTGTAACTTTGCACCACAAAAAAATCAACTTTTCACTTTTTTATGAACATAGGATTCGACAACGACAAATACTGCCGCATTCAATCGGAGCATATCCGTGAGCGCATTGCGCAATTCGACGGCAAACTGTATCTTGAACTGGGCGGAAAGCTTTTCGACGACCACCACGCCTGCCGCGTGCTGCCCGGCTTTGAGCCCGATTCCAAGCTGCGTATGCTATCGCAGCTCGCCGACACGCTGGAAATTGTAATCGTAATCAGCGCCGAAGACATTGAGCGCAACAAAGTGCGCGCCGACCTCGGTATCACCTACGACGAGGATGTGCTGCGCCTCCGCTCCGAGTTCATGCAGCGCGGTTTCACGGTTGGCTCTGTGGTAATCACACACTACAACGACCAGCCATCGGCCATTGCCTACCGCTGCCGTCTCGACAACATGGGTATAAGCACATTTGTGCACTACCTCATCAACGACTATCCTCACAACGTGGAGCTTATTGCCTCCGACGAGGGCTTTGGCAAAAACGACTATGTGGTGACACACAAGCCTCTCGTGGTGGTCACGGCTCCCGGCCCGGGCTCGGGAAAGATGGCGGTGTGCCTCTCGCAGCTCTACAATGAGCAGAAGCGCGGCGTGCGTGCCGGCTATGCCAAGTTTGAGACTTTCCCAGTGTGGAATCTCCCGCTGAAGCATCCTGTGAACATCGCCTACGAGGCCGCAACAGCCGACCTCAACGACGTGAACATGATCGACCCCTTCCATCTCGACGCCTACGGCAAGGTGGCGGTTAACTACAACCGCGACATTGAAATCTTCCCGGTGCTCAACGTGCTCTTTGAGCAGATTTATGGCACCAACCCCTACAAGTCGCCCACCGACATGGGCGTGAACATGGTGGGATTCTGCATCAGCGACGACGAGGTGTGCCGAAAGGCATCGCAGCAGGAAATTATCTGCCGGTACTATGAGGCTCTCAACAAGGCCGCCGACGGCGCAAGCAACCAGGACGAAATCAACAAGATTAAGCTCCTCTTCAGCCAGGCAGGTATCTCTCTCGCCACTCGACGCACCACCACTGCCGCCAATGAGAAGCGCAAGGAGTGCGGACACACAGCGGCAGCCATTGAGCTTGCCGACGGTACGATTATCACATCCCACTCTTCTCCTCTGCTTGGATGCTCGGCCGCACTCCTGCTCAATGCCACAAAGCATCTTGCCGGCATCGACCACGAAGTGAAGCTCATACCGCAGTCGATGATTGAGCCTATACAGAAGACCAAGACTGAGTATCTGGGCGGACGCAACCCTCGCCTGCACACCGACGAGGTGCTTGTGGCACTCTCTGTGCTCAGCGACACCGACGAGCGATGCGCCCGTGCCCTGCAACAGCTCCCCAGGCTGCGTGGTTGCCAGGTGCACATCACGGTGATGGTGAGCGAGATTGACCGCCGCATCTTCAAGAAGCTCGGCATTGGACTCTCCTGCGAGCCTCTGAAAAAGCGCTAAGAAAGATATACTCATCCCAAATATGTGCAGGGAAGCACCCGGTGTGTGTCCTCGCCCACAGCCACACGTTTCGGGCATCTCGGGCTATGTGGCTTCGACGCGGACTCACACCGGGTGCTTCTCTGCATAAAAAAATTACATTAACACTGCTTTCACCCTTACTTTCCACAACGGCCTCTCCGGCTACAACTTGGGGTTCACCACGCGGTCGCCAAGATACTTGGCGAGCTCGGAGCGTATGTTGAACAGCTCTTGCAGGCGCAAGATGGCTTGCTCCTGCTCGGCCTCGCTCATAGTGGGCATTTGCTGCTGCAAGTCTTTAATCTGGCACAGCAGCAGGGCCGATTTCCAGTTGTAGATGGCCTCGGGGATGAGCTTGGTGAGCTTGTCGGTCTCGGTGGGGAGGTGGTTGTACTTGGTGTGAATACGGCTCAACTGGTGCTTCTCGTAGATTAGTTGCAGCGATGCCTCCCGAATGGCATCGTCGGGCGAGGAGCACAGCTGCTTTTCAAGGAAATTCACCTTGAAGTCGTGTATCCTGCCGGCCTTGTGTGCCTCTATCTTCTCATTCAGTTCATGCTCGTGCGACTCAATCTCGGCCATGGTGAGCTGCATTGCCTGTATCTCGGCAATGCCTTGAAGGCGCATCTGCTCGGCCTCGCCGTCGATTGCTGCATAGAAGTGATTATAGACATCGCCAAATTGCCCGGCTGCCTCCTCGGCCGCCTCGAAGATTGCGGCAAAGAGGCGATTGCTGAAGCTCATCCGGTCGATACTCAGCTCATTGGCAACGTATTGCAGCAGGCTGAGGGCAAATGTGTTGCCCTCGTCATCCACAGCCTCGCAGAAGTCGGCCATGCCATATTTCACCACATAGCGAATCAGTTCGCGCTCATGCGGATAGAGAATGGCATCGTGGTTGCTGCGCTGTGGGGCAATTGCCGCCTTCACTTCCGTCTCGGCCACGGCCGGCTCTTGTGGCGGCTGTGGGTCGCCGCCTTGCTTCTCTCGCTGGCGACGCTCAAATTCTCGCTTCTTGTTATGCTCAATCACCTTGGCAATCTCGGCCACGAGCAGGCTCTCGTCGATATTGAGGCGTGAGGCGCACTCCTTGGTATATACGCTGCGCGTGATTGCATTTGGAATCACTGCTATCGACTTCACCACGTCCTGTATCACTGCCGAGCGCTTTATGGGGTCATTCTCTGCGCCCTCGAGCAGAATCTGCATCTTGAATTGAATGAAGTCGGTCTCATTCTCATCAATGTAAGCCTGCACCTCACTCGTGCTGTGTGAGCGGGCGAAGCTGTCGGGGT
Organism: Bacteroidales bacterium; assembly: GCA_029219425.1. Taxonomy (GTDB): domain Bacteria; phylum Bacteroidota; class Bacteroidia; order Bacteroidales; family Muribaculaceae; genus CALZFJ01. The sequence goes on along the minus strand of JAQXTJ010000095.1, from coordinate 1,851 downwards.
CGTGGCCGTCGGGCAGAAGTAGCACCTTTATGTTGAGTCCCTCATTGAGCAACAGGTCGATGCTGCGCAACGAGGCCTTGATTCCGGCTGCGTCGCCGTCGTAGAGCACGGTAACGTTCTCGGTGAAGCGGTGAATCATGCTTATCTGCCCCTCGGTGAGCGAGGTGCCCGACGATGCCACCGTGTTGTCGAATCCGGCCTGGTGCATCGAAATCACGTCGGCATATCCCTCCACAAGAAAGCACTTGCCCTTCTTCACAATTGCCTGCTTGGCCTGAAAGAGCCCGTAGAGCTCGCGGCTCTTCTTGAAGATTACCGACTCGGGCGAGTTGACATATTTTGCCGGCTCATTCTTTAGTGTGCGTCCGCCAAAGGCTATTATTTTTCCCGCCACGTTCATCACCGGGAACATGGCGCGACCCTTGAAGCGGTCGAAGCCTCCGCCGTGGTTGTCGTCGATGCAAAGGCCGGTGGAGATGAGGTATCTGGGGTTGTAGCCCTGCTTCACGAGGGTGGAATAGAGGTCGTTGCGCTTGTCGAGCGAGTAGCCAAGGCGGAATTTCTTTATCGTGGCCGCGCTGAAGCCGCGCTCGGCGAAGTAGGTGAGTCCTATCTCCTTGCCGTCGGGGGTGTTGTAGAGGTTGTCCTCGAAGTGCTTGCCGGCTGCCTCATTAATCACGAGCATACTCTCGCGCTCGGTCTGCTCATCGCGCTCCTTGTCGGTTAGTTCACGCTCATGCACCTCAATGTGATACTTCTGTGCCAGATACTTCAGTGCCTCCACATAGCTCATCTGCTCAAGCTCCATCATGAAGCCCACAGGGCTGCCTCCCTTGCCGCAGCTGAAGCAGTGGCAATAGTTTCTTGCCGGCGACACGCTGAACGATGGCGTCTTCTCATTGTGGAAAGGACACAGCCCCACGAAGCCCGAACCGCGGCGCTTCAGGCTCACGAAGTCCGACACCACCTCCACGATATTGGCCGAGTCGAGGATTTGTGCAACAGTAGCTTTATCAATCATATCACATCTATTCCTTAAGATTGTCCACTGCAAAATTACAAAAAATTCACCAATCTCCACCACATTTCCACCGCGCAATGCCACCACACAATGAGCGAAAGCAAAGAAATTGCGCCCACAGCATCCCAGACAGTGCCGGGTGGCTGCGGATGCAACGGTTCGCTATCGTGATGTTGTGGAGTGAGGTGGTGGCGTCAGCGCACGGCGATGCGGTGGGTGGCGGTGGCGGTGCGGGCTACATAGATGCCGCGGGGCAGGGTCACCTCGGTGCGGCCTGTGGCGGTGCCGGCTGCCACCTCGCGGCCGTCGGTGGTGTAGATGGCGTAGCGAGTGCCGTCGGCCTCAATCACCACGGCCCCGGTGGCGCGTAACACCTTCGGGAATCACCACCTCTCCATCGAGATTGTAGCACTTCATGAATGCAAAATAATCAATGTGGCGCACAGTTGAAGGTATATCCACATGCTTCAGTTTCGACTCATAAAAAAACGAATTTCCTATCATCCTTGTGTCCCTTGGAAACTTGAACTCCTCGATATTGGAAAACGCAAATGTCCCTTTTGGCAGAGAATCGTTAGCCACCTTGCACTCCGATAGGTCGATGCATGTAGTGCCGAAGTGCGTGCAACTGTCGAGGACCCGATTTATGGCATTGCTGCTAAAAATATAGACTACTTGTGTTTTTTCGGTTTTCCTTGCATTTACACAGACTTGTGCCGACGAAAACCATAGGACCCCAACTGAGGTAGAGAAAATACAATACGATGAAAATGCCAAATAAATTGCTCAAACCCAAATCGGTCATTAGCGTTATGATGATAACATTTTAA
>JAQXTJ010000094.1 GCA_029219425.1 Bacteroidales bacterium | reverse complement strand
CGCAACAAGAGTGGCAAGAGCAATGCCGAGTGGTGCTACATCACCGGCACAGTGAACCTCAAGGCCGCCACAACCACAGCGGGCAATGTGGGCACCGTTGTGTTGCAGCCCATTGAGGGCGGAGCAACCGCCCAAGTAACCGAGACAGCCCTCATCTATCCCGGCTCCAACTTCGGCGACACTGATGCCGATGTCGTGGCGCAGGTGAATGCAGGCAGCAATATCTACTACGTCACTGCCAAGGAAATACGCGCAGCGATACGCGCAGCGATAGGCGGCGATGATTTCTCAGCCAAGCCCGGCCACCACTATGTGTTCACAGTGACAATCAATAAAACCGATGTGAACGTCACCGCCACAATCACCGACTGGCAGACGCTCAACGCCGCTGAGGCAACCCCGGCAATAGTTGTGACCGCCGAAGTGGGAAATGAGGACAACACAACACTCACACTGCCCGAGTTCCGCTTCTACTACAACGATGCCGCCACGCCCGGCACAGGCACCTACCCCAAGAACGTGACTTTCACCGCCAAGGCCGATGCGCTCAACCCCGAAGCCGGCGACAAAGCCGACGGAGCCACACACTGGCACTTCTATCCGGTGGGCAACACCGACGGTGATGCAATTTCGCTCTATTGGCCCGACCACACCCTGCACTACTTCTTCCGCGGAGTGTATCCCACAGCTACTGCAGTGGAGCAAGATGGCGGCAAAACGTATATCGCAGTGCAGAATGTGGCATACGATGCTAACTCGTTCCCGAGCAACCTAATGATTGGTGCGCCCGAAATCAATCCCGGCACCAACTGCAACAACCCCGACCATGCGGCGGTGGATATGTCGCAAAATGGCATCTGCGCCCGCACAGGTGCGATAAACCTCAATTTCCGCTACATGATGAGCCGCGTTGAAGTGGAGCTGACGACCACTACCGGCGACGACAAGGTGAATATCAATGCCGGCACCAAGGTGGAGCTGCTCAATGTGTATCGCAAAGGCAAGGTGTATCTCGGTGAGCGCAACGCCGTGGCAAGCGACAAGGGCGAATATACGCTCAATAATGTGACAGGCTCCGACCTGCTGCGCCACAGCGCCATTGTTCCGCAGACTATTGCCGATGGCCTGCAATTCAAGATTACCGTTACCAACGCCAATAGCACCACCGATGTGTATTATGCCTCGGTGAAGGACATAAAGGTGGAAGGCAACAATATCACTGACTGGAAGAGTGGCAAGCACTACAAATACACCCTCAGGCTGAAAAAGACCGGCATTGCAGTGACCGCCACAATCACCGACTGGACCACCGCCAACGGCGACGACATAATTTGGCTCTAATCACACGAAAATAACAGCATTACACACGCAAATATATGAAACCAACCCAAAAATATATAGCAATAGCGGCAATGGCTGTGCTTGCAGCAGCTTGCGCAAGTGAGCCACGCACCGACACAACACTCTCGCCCGACGGCACTCGCACCCCAATCGACATTGTCGCCTCGATGAGCGAGACCGGCAACCTGTCGAGGGCCGAGGGCAAGACGTTTGAGGGCGGCGACCAGCTGCTCACCTATCTGCGCCACGTGGTTGATGCAGGCGCGGGCAACTACAACAGCATCTCGGCCGACCAAGCTCCGCGGCTTGTGACCATAAAAGTGAATACCAATCCCACAATGACCGAAGTTGATGCCGACACGCGCAAAACTACCTCGCTCAGCGTGGATGGCGGCCTCTACTGGGACGACTTCAGCGACTCGAGCAGCGACGGCACCGACCTTCGCACTCCCAATCACTACCTGCAATCCTACTACGGCTATTGCTACAACGGCGGCACACCTTCTACTTCACTTGATAATGCAACAGGCGTGCTTGGCTGGACACTGCCCACCGAGTTCACTGCCGATGCGATGAAGCAGAACGACTTGCTGTGGTCGCCCACGCAGACGGTTATCTCCTATAAGCACGAACAAGGCGCTCGCGGCACACTCCTTGTTCCCTACAGCCATGCAATGAGCAAATTCACCATTGTTGTGGAGCTTGGTGAGGGATTTGCCAATGGTGACCTGGCTTCCACCTCCGTTGCGATGCAAAATATGCCCGAGAGCGGCACTTTCACCGCTCCCACCGGCGTGATTGAGCCAAGCGTAGCCACCAAGAACCCAAAAATGCACGTTCTCAGCACTGAGGCACGCAAAAAGAGCTTCACCGCGCTTGCCATTCCCGGGAGATTGCTCACTCAGGGCAAAATCTTGGCGAAAGTGAACGATGTGGCAGGAAATAACTACAATATTCCCCTCTCGGCAGCAATTCTCGCAGCCGACAAGTGGGGCGCACAGCTCACCGATGGCAAAATCAAGCCCGGTGTGCACTACCAGCTCACCGTGACGGTGAATAAGCAGAAAATCGACATAATCGCCCAAATCACCGACTGGACCATAGTGAAAGGCGAGGGCGAGGGCGAAATAAAATTCAATGCCGACGTGACGAGCAGCGGCGTTGTGAATACCATCACCGGCGGCTCAATCGACATCTTCCGCGCCGAGGAGCTTGCCTCGATGAGCGCAAAGACCACCACCGCCACCTATACAGCAGGCTCGTGGGTGAACAGCCCCGAAATCTATTGGGCAAATGGCACGCAGAGCTACTACTTCCGCGCCCTCACCGAGTATGACGGCTCGACTTATCTCACGGTGAACGGTAGCAACGCCGCTACACGCGGCCACGACCTGCTATGGGGCACCACCGCAGCGCATCTCACATTTGCCGAGGGCGCGGCAATCAATCCCCGCACCGGCGATGTGCCACTCACATTCAGCCACGCGCTGAGTAAGCTAACCGTGAAGCTCGCCACCACCAACGATGCCTCGGCAGTGAATCTCACCGGCGCGAGAATCACAATCAACGACCTCTACGAGAGTGGCACTGTGGATGTGACCGACGGCACGGTGACGCTTGGCGGCAACAAGTCGGCAATCAGCGAAGCCCCGGCGCCAATCAGCGGCCAGATAGTGATGCCACAGACGATAACCGACGACATACGTCTGCGCGTAACCCTTGCCGACAATACCACCTACAGCCTCCAGCTCAACCGGTGCGTAGTGAGCGGCTCGAGCACTCCAATCGGAGCGTGGGAGCAAGGCACGCACTACGAATACACCATAAGGCTAACCAAAGAGTCGATACAGGTTATCGCCCTTGTGAAAAACTGGGACGAAGTGACCGGCAGCGGTGACGCCACCCTCGACTGGGATTAAGGCGGCTCGTGGAGCCGTAGGTTATAGGGTTATGTGGTTATAAGGTTATAGGGATATTTCTCTTACCTCTTACCTCTTACCTCTTACCTCTCTTACCTTTTATTTGAAAGATTATGAAATTAAGATACTACATATCAGTTTTGGCAGCCATTGTGCTCACGGCATGCGCCACCGACGGCATTACGCCCACGGTGGTCGATAATCCTGCCGGCTTGCCGGTGCTCTTCAGCGCCGGCAGCGAGAGCCGCTCGCGTGCAGTGCCCTACTTGGGGCATAATGCGCGCTTCGTGTGCCGAATGTATTACATAAGTTCGCAGACCGATGAGGTGTTCTCGGCCACGCCTGTGGAGTCGTGGCTCAAGGTGAACAACACCATGGGCAACTCGGTGTATCGCGACGGTGCTTTCGGCGTAGATGAAGACAATGACGAGCTTTTCGACAACTACGGCTTTGAGAAAACATCGCGCATATTCTACTGGCAGAACCGCAAGAACCACGCCTTTTTCGCCTATACCGACCTCAACCGCGCCTTCAGTGACGACTATGTGGCCGGAAGCAAACGCAGCAACCTCTGTTTTGAGGACCCCGAACCCTACGTTCTCACCGAGATAGTCGCAGAGGAAAGCAAGGAATACAAAGGGCGCGTGCACGACATGCGCACCGCAGGCCTTGACTCAATCGGACAGCAGCCCGACCCGGCGCAGGCACTCACGGTGATGTATCCCGGCGGATCAACGCAAGAAGCCAACCGCGTGCCGCTCGTGTTCAGCCACTGCCTCTCGCAAGTGGTGGTGAACGTGAAAGTGGGCGCCACCAGCGGAATCACCGAGGCACTCACCGCCGACAATATCACGCAGATAGAGATGCTGGGCGTGTCGGAGGAGGCATATACCTACTATGAGCTTGATCTCACCAACGCCACCTACCACGCACCCACCTACAAGCCCATCGACCTGAGTCAATACGGCGAGGCACAGCTTCAAGACAACCCCTACGGCACGGCAATTGATATGTTTGCCCGCGATGCCGCCGACTGTCCGCCGGGCTACCTCAAGTCGTTTCATGCCAATGCCTTTGGCCACCTCAAGGCACTGCGCATACACTGGATAGAACCCGACGAGGAGCGCATAGAGCACATCACCACCTTCGTGGTGCAAGACCCCGCTTTCGTGAACCTGAAAAGCGGTACGCGATACATTTTCAATATCGAGCTGCGCCGCGGCACAGTGGCGGTGATTCGTCCCGAGATACTGCCCTGGGAAATCGACGAAACAGTGAACACCACCAGCGGTTTCGTGCAGGATCCGCGCATAGTGGGCACACAGAGCGAGTTGCTCCAAGCCATCGAAGATGGCGTTGATGATATAACCCTCAATGCCGATATTAAACTTGACCAGGCACTTGTGGTGCCGGCCGGCACGAATATGCGCATCGACCTCAATGGCAACACCATCACAAGCAACGCCAATGGCGCGGCTATCAACGTGAAAGGCAACCTCACCATTGAGGGCAATGGCACAGTGCAGGGCGGCACGGGAGGCGACAATGTGGCAGTTATGGTGTCGCAGGGCGCGAAGTGCAGCATCATGAACGGCACTTTCGGCGTGGGAGCCGACGCCAACGGACTCGGCAACTCGTGTATCTACACCACCGGCGGCGAAGTGGAGATCTATGGTGGCTACTTCAGCACCGATGCAGCCTACAATGGCTTCTACTATGTGCTCAACCAGAACAACAGCAACCCGGGAAAGATAACCGTGTATGGCGGCGAATTTGAGAACTACAACCCCGCCGTGGGCGACGACTACCTCAAGGGTGACTTCGTGGCCCCCGGCTACAAGAGCGTGCTTGCGAGCGACAACGGCAGCACCAAGGTGTGGAAGGTAGTGCCCAAGGATGGCACAAGCGCCACCGTGGGCAGCGCGAGCGACTTTGCCTCGGCCGTGGCGGCAGGAGTGGAGACGATAAAGCTCTCGGGCGACATCGCCCTCGACAACCCAATCGACATTCCGCAGAACGCCACAACCACCATTAATCTCAATGGCAGCACCATCACCAATTCCGGCACCGGCGCGGCAATCACCGTGCATGGCAACCTCACAATAGAGGGCGACGGCACTGTGAGTGGCGGCTCGGGAGGCGACAACGTGGCATTGAAGGTGGCGCAGGGCGCGAAGTGCACCATCAAGGCCGGAACCTACAATGTGGGTCCCGATGCCGGCGGCCTGGGCAACACCTGCATCTACACCGCGGGAGGCAACCTGGAGATTTATGGAGGCACGTTCAGCACCGAGAAAGACTGGGGCGGATTCTACTATGTGCTGAATCAGAACAACAGCAATCCCGGCACAATCACGGTGTGGGGCGGTACGTTCTACAACTTCAACCCCGCCACCGGCGACGACAGCCTCAAGGGCAACTTTGTGGCACCCGGCTACGAGAGCGTGCTTGTGAGCGACGACGGCGTGACCAAGATTTATGAAGTGAGAAAGAAAACCACATAACACACACAGATGAAAGCAACACGAAACTACATATTACTTGTTCTCATGGCTCTGCTCCTCGCCGCGTGCAGCGACGACACGGTGCAGGGTGGGGCAAGCGGCGAGATTCCCGACCTCACGGGCGAGGCGGTGCGCTTCACCACCTCAATGCCAGCCTCAGCGGCCTCGCGTGCCGAGAGCGCAAACAGTGGGCTTATCGGCGGCTACAGCCCTATGGTGAATGCCTACGAGCTTAGTGTGAAGATGTATAAAGCCGGTGAGGCCGAACCGATAGGGGAGTGCATCTACACTCCGGCTTCGACAGCCGAGGGAGCCGACGGCACACTCGCTCCCGCCACTGCCGCTCTGTTTCGCTGGCCCGACAATGTGAACGACTACGGCTTTGAGGCCACGGCAGGAAGCACACACCTGCAGGCCGACCAGACTACCGCCGAGGCATGGCTTGAGCAGGACCGCCTGCACGGCTACGCCTACGAGCCTGTGCTCGACGACGGCGGCAACCCTGTGGATAACATCGACGCGCTCAACTATCGCAAGAGCGGCCAGTGGTTTGAAAAAAACCGCGTGTGGATGACGCAGACCGGGCTTATTGATACCGACGACCTGCGCAAGGTGCCATTGTTCCTCAGCCACAAGCGTGCATGGATCACCGTGCGCCTCATTGCTGCCGAGGGCACAAACCGCGAGGACCTCGACTTTGCCACCGCAGGCACGAAGATAAGCACCGAAATCTACAGCTATAATGCCGAGGGCAACATAGAGGCCTTCACCGGCGAAGTGCCTGCCGAGGCTCCCGTGCGCCCCTTGGCGCAGGAGTGGACGCATGACTATGAGGCCGACATCAACGGTCCCGCCGAGACGCGCACCGGAGTGCAATATCACGCCATTGTGGAGCCTCACGACTATCTCGCCAATGCCGACAGCCACAAGATATGCCGTATCAACGTGGCCGGACAGAATTTTTCCTTCTTTGCCGGCAACGACGCGCGCTACACCGACTACAAGCACGGCGTAGAGCCGGCTCACACCGCTATGCAGGCCTACAATCTTACAGCCGGCAAGCACCTGGTGATTGATGTGATACTCTCGCGCGAAAGCCGCAAGATTCTCATCACCGCCTATCTCGAGGACTGGACCGAGATGGTGACCACCAGCGTGTGCGACGACTTCGGACTTAATGGCGACCCAATCACCATTCAGAACCGCCAGCAGCTTATCGACTTCCTTGGCGACCCCGAGCTTAACAAGCCCGGCAACATGGCAATTGTGAGCGCCGGCGCGATGAACCTCGACGCCGACGGCGACCCTTGGAGCAACTATAGCTTCGACTTGCGCTGCACGCTCAACATGGGAGGCTGCATAGTGAGCACCTCCTCGCAGCTGCTGCGCGACATTGAGGCCTCGGGCAGCCTTGTGTATGGCGACATACGCCTTGCTGCCAATTCCACCGTGCCCACCGTGGTGTGCCGTGAGAATCACGGCTCAATTGAGTATATCAGCGTGACCGGAAACCGCACCAGCAAGGCCACAGTGGCGGGAATAGCAGCGGTGAACTATTGCAACATCTCCAATTGCTCCACCACAAAGCTCACCGTGGAAGGTGATGCCGGCATAGGAGGCTACATAGGCGGCATTGCCGCACAATCGCTCTACGAGGCCAGCGAGGTGGCACTTGTCCCCATCATCTTCAATTGCTCGGTGAATGGCCTCGTGCGCGTGGCCGACGGTGTGACCGGCGGAGTCTTCTCGGGCGGTATCGCAGGAAAGGCCGAGGGACGCATCTCGGGCTGCTGCAATGAGTATGGCGTGCCAATTGTGGATGAAGAACGCAGCTACTCCGGCGACGTGAAAGTGAACGTGAACATCGTGTATGCCGAATCGACCGAGCCGGGAAAGACCCTTGATGCACACAACAATGAGTGGCCCACGAAGACAAGGAACGATATAGGCACCGACGCGAGCCGTAATGAGAACGTGCGCGGCGGAATGCTCTACGATGGAATCATCAACAACCAGCGCGACCTTTCACTTCTTGTGAAGGACGGCATCTCTCCCTACAACATAATCGGCAGCAACTACCGCGTTGCCGACGACTTCACCGTGACGAGCGATGGCCCGGATGGCTGGGAGCTGAAGAGCGATGCCACGACCCACTACAATGTGTATTGCAACATAGAGGGCAACGGCAAGACCATCACCACCACGAGTACCACGCCAATGCAGTATGGCGACAAACGCGTTGATACAGACAGCGTGGTGTCGGCTCCCATTCTGTTCAACACCGTGCTGGGCAAGATAGAAAACCTCAACCTTTATTGCGACAAGCCCCTCTATGGTATTCCCAACTACAGCGAGACCGGCAAGAACCTCTACAACGACGGTTGCGGCTCGCTGGCCTACGCCGTGAATGGCGGTGTGCTGCGCAACATCAACGTGTGGGGCACGGAGGATTCCTTTGTGCAGGCCGCGTCGCCCGGAGGCATAGTGGTGCGGGCCTATGGCGGCGCCACAATTGAGAATTGCAACTGCTTCCTGCCCATTCGCCTGCATCTTGGCACTGTGAGCGACGGCACGCGCGTGTATGGTGGCGGAATCGTTGCCATTGCCAGCAAAGCCACAGTGACCCGCTGTGCCTACGTTCCCGCCGATGAGCTGAAAGGAATCACTCACGACTACACCGACGACAAGGCGCGTGTGTTTCTTGGCGGCATTGTGGGCGGACTGCGAATACACGACACCGAGGTGCCCAATCTCACCGTCACCGACTGCTCAAGCTGGTTTGCGGTGCAACAGCCCGAACTCGGATATGTGGCAGGAAAATACACCAAGGGCTCGATTGTGGGCACCACCTGCTTCATCAACAACCTCAATGAAGAATCCGGAGTGGATGGCTGCGAGGGTAACTGGTGGCCGGTGGCGAGCATTGGCGCGGGCTACTGGATGACTAAGACCGAGGCTCTTGCCATAGGCTTGAAGAACTCGGTTTCGCCCATGCGGCCCTCGCCTCCCGAACTATCCAACCGCCGCTACTAACCTGAATGAAAATAGAACGAAACAACATATTTTTTTGAAGAAAAAGCAAATGAACCGCATATTTCTCAGCATATTATGGCTTCTTGCCCTCGCGGCCTGCGCCGATGGCATCGTAGGCAGCCCGGCAGCCAACGACGACGACACCGACGTGATTCACGTGGGCGGACTGGTGGGCGATGAGCTGACCATTGAGGTGGATGACTCACGCGCCGTGAACACCACCGACGCCGAACTTGTGCCATGGCTCATCAACCCTCTCTTCGAAGGCTTCCACATTGCCTACTACCGTGGCAACAACGACGCAGTGAAGCGCCATGCCCGGCTCACATTGCTGCGCGATGGCGACACCTATAAGAAATCGGAGAGCGGTCTTGCCGAATATACATTTATGGAAACAAGCAGTGGCGTGCTCACCCGCAACAAGGCAAAGTGGATAGGCAATGGCGCTCACCGTTTCGAGGGACACTATGTGCCCGAGCAAATCCGCAACGAAGTACCCGATGCCGGAGCTCCCAATAACCTCGACAACGACCAGAGCGACGACTCCGACACCGGAAACTACACCCTGCTTATGCGCTACCTGAGTATGCCGGCCAACCATGAGATTAATGCCACCGTCGGCCGCGTGAAGCTGCCTTTCTATCACCGGTTGTGTCGCGTGAATGCCTTTGTGCTCATCAACCCCGACATGGGCAGTGACGTGAAGCTCGAGGGCTACGACATATCGGTGGGCGGCAAGGACGACCCCACCACCACCACGCTGCGCTTTGAGAACGTGAAAGTGCTGCGCCACGTGGAGCGCACGGTGGAAGATGGCAATGAGATGTTCACGCCTCACTGGGAGACTGTGCGCCGCGTGATTCCGCACTCCGAGGGCGAATATGGCAGTATGGGCAGCAATGCTAACGAGCTTTATCACGATTTTATTCTCTTTGAGTCGGTTGAGGATGGCACTCCGCTCTTCCCGAGTAATGATGAGGCGTGGAAGCAAGTGAAAGATGCCTTTGATGCAGCAATGAATAAGTATTATGCCGACAACGGCATCAATGCCGAAACAGCTACCAACGCCGAAAAACAGGCGGCAAAGGCTTATGCCGAGGGAGTGACGAAATATCGCATGACCAATTATGGCAAGGTGCCGGTGTATAACATAATCGTGCGCCCCACCTACACCACGGCCGAGAATGTGATGTATGATGAGCCTGCGGGTATCACCCATGAGGAGAAAAACTCAATCACCTTTGTGCTTCGCCTCAACAACGGCCTGGAATATGAGAAAATGTTCACTTTCGACCTCGATGCCAACCGCCAGACGGCAGTGTATCTGCGCATCAACCGCGAGGCTGTGGATTACAACACTTCCGGCTCGGAGGTGTGGGACAAGAACGACTTCTCCGACGGCTACTATGGCGTGAACAATGAGAATGGCAACAGCCTCTCGATAGCCGGCAGCAGTTGGCAGCGAGCCTACCGCAACAATTGTGGCGGCGGCCCTGCCGACATCACCGACGGCAGCGACTACAACGAGAACGACGAGGCCGACCATATCGCCGGCGAGGACGGCCAGTATATCAGCGATGAGAAGTGGACAGAGCGCTTCCTGGAGGCTACCAAGGAGGGCAAGCACCACGGCGACTACTTCATTCTCGACCGTGATATCACGATTTCGGCCACGAAGATTCCTGTGGATTTCGTGTTTACCGGCCATCTCGATGCACGCGGCCACACCATCACCCTCACCAATTGCGGCACCGAGGTGACAGATGTGGCAGAGTGGTGGGAGGACAATTACCAGCTTGCCGCCGACTACTCGGGCAGCGAATACTATGTGAACGACGGGGCAGAGAACTACAGCGAGTTCACTATGCCCTATAATATCTACAAGAAGACCAAAGATGCAGTGCCGGCAGTGACTCGCGAAGCTACACAGGACGATGTAGATGCAGGCCGCGCAAGCACTGTGGGCGAGATTATCGAGGTTTTTCCGGCTCAGCCGGCAGAATATGAGCGGATAACTACTATAGCCGAAATGATGAGCTACGTCGGGCAGCTCTATGAGAAGACTGCCAACGGTACTTATGTGGAATACACCAAGCCCACGCTCTATGTGAACGTCCCGATTCACCACCCGGCAGTGACGCACACAAGCCCAAGCCACCTCTTTGCCGGGCTAAACGGCATATATACCACCGCGCAGGAGAGCAATCCCGCATTGCCTGCCGAGCAGTGGGAGGCCAATGTGCACAAGGAGGGCAGCTACTGGGTGCCTGTGGGCGGCTATCGCGCCGAGGTGCTCAATACCACCGTGGCAGGAGCCACCCTCTTCAAGGACGGCTACACCACCGGCAGCACCGAAGCAGCCGACGTGAGCGGCAACGTGCAGAATTGCAGCGACCACAATGGCAAGGTGAAAAACTACAGCAACGGAATTCCAAAATACTGAGAATATCACTATGACGATGAAACGCATATATCACTACTACATAGCCACGCTGCTGGTGGCACTCGTGGCGTGCAGCGACGATGTGCAGCTCACGCCCGAAATGAGCCGTGAGCAGAAGCAGCTGCTCGGGCGGGCGGTGAACTTCAACGCAAGCATTGCCGATGCCTTTGAGTCGCGTGCCTCTTATAACCACGATGGGCAGTTTAACCAGGGCGACTGGATGAAAATCTTCCGCCAGTACTCCCCCGATGGCGGACTTACCTTCGACCCCGCCACAACCTCTAACCGCATCTACTATTATGTGCCCAAATATGCCGGGGGAACGCAAATTGTGCTTCCTAATGGCTGGCAGTGGCATGTGCTTCCGGGCAAGATAGGCAGCGACAATGGCAGCTACTTTGTGCAGACCGAAGCCGATTCCCTCTCGTGGGAGAATGGCAATAGTGTGCGCTTCTATGCCAGTGCGCTGAGCAACCTCTCGGGATCGCTCGACAGAAACAACTGGAACTCGTATTACCCCGACTATATGCTGTCGAACACCGTGTCGTCGTCGGGGCCGTCGGAGAGTGTGCCGCTCACTATGCGACACCTTGGCTGCCGCATAGGCTTCGCGCCGCGCAACTCGGGCAACCAGATAGCTAAGGTGGAGATTTGCCTCGACCCGGAGGACTATATGCGCAACGACAATGCCGGCTCGGCAGACGAAGATGAGGCCGACAAACTGCAAGCAGCCACCACCAATGCCGATTATGTGCGCTCAGTGTATAACCGCATGTGCACACCCGGCGGTATCGACTTGGCCAACAGCCGCCTCAACGCACTGGTTAAGTCGTATGTGGATGGCGGCGGAAAGGTGCAGGAGCTGTATCTCGATGCCACGCAGGCTCAAATGGTGACTTTTGGCACCAAGACTATGGCAGATATTGAGAGCGAGGTGGTGCGCCCCTATTTTGTGCCAAACGACAACCGCTTCTACATGATTTCCATTCCCAACGACATGAGCAGCGACTTCCCCCAGGCCGGACAGCTTATCACGTTGCCGCCCTACACCCGCTTCAAGGTGTGGCTGCGCGACGTGAATAGCGGCGACACGCCTGCGGGCGACAAGCTCGAGAGCACCTACCACATTTTTTCGCTCAGCGACGTTAAGGACGCCAACGGCAACCAGGTGTTCAACGACACCAACTATGGACTCACCCTTGAGGCCGGCCGCAGCTACCTTTTCTATGTGGGATACCACTACGACACATTCACCGTGGATACCGACCCCTCGTTCTCGTGGACCGAGCAAGACATTGCTGCCCGCGACTTTGCCGACACCACCACACCGGCTCCCGACGCTTCGGAGTACGCCTGGTGGAACAATGCCATAGAGACTGCCATCTACAACTCGGTGAACCTCAACGAGCAGTATAAGCCCGAGTTCACTATAAGCACCAAGGATGAGTTTGTCTCCTTCATGAAGCTCGTGAACGGCACTGCCGACCAACACACAGGCACGCTGAAGCGTGTCTTCCGTAAAGGAAAGACCAACCCCGACAACGAGCTGCGCTACTGGTGGTATGACCCCGACAATCTCCGCGACGCCAATGGCGACACCATCTGGGTGACGCATGAGGAGGCTCGGGAGCGAGGCTTCGTGTTCTACAAGCGCTACATACCGGCCGACGGCGACAAGGCATCCTACGTGACCGAGGACTACCTCTCCGGTTCCTACAACTTCTATAGCGACATAGTGAAACGCCACTTCAACGTGAACCTGGCTTGCGATGTGGATTTCGACGACTGCGTGATTCCACCAATAGGCAGCGCAGCCACACCCTTTATGGGTAACTTTAATGGCGGCATGTACACGGTGAGCAATGTGGCAGTGGAGGGCAGCTACCTCTTTGGCGAGGTGCAGGGTGGCTCAATCACCAATCTGCGCCTGCGCTCAAGCTACGCGCTTGGGCTTCTCAACGTGGGAGTGGAGAGCCACATCGCCGGCATCGACATCGAGGCACCATCGCCCGCGCAGGCAGCCATTGTGGCAAGCCTCACCGGCACCGACGCCAAGTCGCCCTCTTATGTTGTGGGCTGCATTCATCGCTCGCGCTCGGCGGCCGATGGCAAAGCTCCGCTCATAGGCACCGGCGACCACCTGAAGGTGTGGGGCTGCATGAACACCGTGGGAGGCATCACAGGCGGTGCCATACTGGGCAGCTACGCCGACGGCTCGAATATGTTCCTTGCTCCGCAGGTGCTCGAGGACAAAGAGCCGGTGACGTGGGGTAACATAATGTGCTGCTACTACGACAGCGAGCAGTCGCCGGCAGCCAATGCCGTGGCCGACATTGCCGATACCTACGCCTACAAGGAATATGTGCGCGGACGCCGCACCCACGTGCTTTGCGCGAGGATCGACAACAAGGTTGATGAGGCTGTGTTTGACAAGCTCACCGATCCCAACCAGAAGGCCGACTTCTATGGCATCGCACCCTGGCGAGCCATGAACTGCGCCATCGACCGCTACAACACCACTGCCGTGGGCCGACTGCAACCCTGCAAAGCACACTATGAGGTGAACAGCACCGGCTACGACATGCGCTACCCCGTGCTGCTCGACGTCATTCCCACAACCGAGCAAATAGGCAACATACTAAAATAACAATTCACTCACGATGAAACTATATCACAGCATATTCACCCTACTCGCCGGAGCCACGCTTCTGCTCACCGCCTGCAACACGAGCGACGGCGGCGATGAGCCGCAGGCCGGCGACACCCCCATGCTCATCACCAGCAGCATATCCCCATTCGACGGCGATGATGAGCTTTCGCGCGTGAACACGGAGGGCACGGCGTTTCTCCCCGGCGACCTCATGCGCCTGAAGATAATTTGCCCCTACAGCACCGACACCGAGCTGGGCGAGAGCACCTACAGCAGCTCCTTCGACAGCTTTTGGCTACAGAAGTGGACCGACACAGGGTGGACCTACCTGCTCTCAGCCGACGGCTTCGACATCAACGGCGACTCGCGCCCCAGCGACTCGCGCGTGCTCACGAGCCACATCGAGGCACAGGCCACACCCTACGTCTATACCGCCTCAACCTGGAGCGTGGAGCGCAAATTCTTTGGCCGAAACGGCCGCCTCTACCTACAATACACCCCCGCATTTTATGCCGACCAGACGCAGGAGCAAAACTACCGCAACAGCGATATACTATGGGCTCAGACCTATATGACCACCGGCACCTCGGCAATACACCTTGAGTTCAGGCATGTGATGTCGGCACTGAAGATAACCCTTGAGGGCAACACCGCCGCCATTGCCGCCGATGCCACCCTCTCGGTAGAAGGAATGCCCGGCATCGACCAGGCGGAGATAGTGGTGGGCGACTATTATGCCGCCAAGAGCAAGTCGAACAGCGCCTATAGCTACCGCGACAAGAGCAAGTGCGCCTATGAGCACAATGGCAAGGTACTCGGTGTGGGCGTGAACGACGACAGCAGCTACAGCGCCTACACGCGCCCTATGACCGGCAACCCCAATCCCGACTCGCGAGCCACCGTGCCAAACGACGGTATCTACACTGCCTACAACGCCGGCAGCCACTCCTACCGCCTCATAGTGCCGCCTTGCACCCTCGATGCCGAGCCGCGCATGGTGCTGCGCAGCGGCACGAAGCGCTACACCGCCTCACTGAGCCACAAGAACTTTGAGGAGGGTAAGCTCTACAACGTGACATTCAATATTCCCCAGGCCGACTAAGCCGGCCCACCCACACACTCTATCAAAGATATGACAAAAACACTATCACCACACCGCCTCTTCATCATAGCCTGCACGGCAGCCCTGGCACTCGCCTCGTGCAGCAAGGAGGACGTTCCCGGCAATGACAGCGGCGACAACGATGCGCAGCCGATAACCGGGATAATAGCCTCGATAGGCGCAGCCGAATCGCGCTCGCGTGCAGAGCTGAGCCTCACCGACCCCGACTACATAGGCCGCAAGGCATTCACCGACGGCGACGACATTGTGTTCACCTACATAGGCCGCACCACGAATCCCATAAGCAACTTCACATACGAGGGAATAGAGTGGCACCGCACCGACGACTCATGGATGCGAATCATGAGCGAAGGCTCTCCCGAGCGCATCTACTGGAGCGACTCGCGCAACTACCACACCTTCACCGCCTACAGCCTGCCGCAGCAATCAGCGGGCAGCACTTTCGACTGGGAACTGCGCTCCGACGGCTGTTACCACGGCACCATAGGCCCGGCCGACAATGCCACCGACAGCGTGAGCTTTGCCAGCCGCTACACCGCCGGCGAGATTGCTCCTGCCGACAGTGGCTCGCTGAAGTTGCGCCGCGAGGACCTTGTGCTGCACCACAGCACCACCATGCAGGCACAGCCCGGAGGCTCGGTGGCTTTGGTACAGTTTGCCCACGCCCTGAGCTTCGTGCAGGTGGTGGTTAACATCAATGGCTTCTCGGCGAGCAGCGATGCCGCCGATAATCATGCCCGTGTGTGGGATCTCACCCTTATGAACCAGCCTATCGACTACTATTGGGACATGAGCAGCGACAAGGCAAAGCCCACCTCGGGCAGCCGCACAAAGCACTTCAAGGCCTGTACCTTCTTCCCCGAGGGAAAGGACAACAACCAGTATCGCCAGTTTGTATATAACACGCTTGCCGTGCCTACAACCGATGAGGGGCGCACGCTGAGTGTGAAATTCAAGGTTACATATCCCGACCCGCTCAACCCCGACACCAAGACTATCACCCGCACCTATGTAGCCACCAAGAATGCGGTGAAATTCTATGCCGGGAAGCGCACCACAGTGAAGATTTCGCTCAACCACCAGGACGAGGGAATTACCGTGGGAGCCGAATATGGCGACTGGGAGGCCGTGCAAACAATCGATAACGGCAGTCTGTCGAAGAAATCGACTTTTCTCGACACAACCTCGCGCGACAGCGTGACGATACACACCGACGCGGCAGCCACCGCCACCGATGCCACTTGGCTCTACTACAAGCGCGACGCTGCCGGCAACATAGTGCAGGAAGACGGCTACGACGTGATTTACGACATCTACGGCCACAAAGGACGCACTCCCGACGATGCCTATGTGATAAGCACCGCGCGCCAGCTTCTCTCCTTTGCCTACGAGGTGAAGAACGGCTTCACCTTTGGCGATGCCAAGCCCAAGTCATACAGCTATGTGCGCCTCGATGCCAGTATTCACTTGCAGCCGGAGTTTTATGCCGATGTGAACAAGGCCAAGGAAAATCCCTCGAAGCTGCTCAAGTGGATAGGCATAGGCGATGCCTCGCACCAATTTAATGGAAGATTCGATGGAGGAAAACGCGGTATAAGTAACCTGTATGGAGCACCACTGTTTGCCTCAGTCGATGATAAAGGTATGGTGGAAAAGTTAATTCTCGACTATGTGATTGAGGTGAACGGCAACGGAGCTTTGGCCGAGACCAATCTTGGCATTGTGGCAGGAATAGTAATCAAAGGTGATGTGGTGGGAACCAACGCGACAGCCTACTCGGGCAGCGTGGTGGGAACCAACGATGACGGACTGGTGCTTGCCTGTACCCACAATGGAAAAGTAGAGGCGCCCGACCTCGTGGCAGGAATTGTGGGACAAAACACCAATAATGGGCATATTGTGGCATGCTATCACACGGGCAAGGTGGTGGCAAGTTCAGGTGGTGAGTCCCCACAGGTAGGTGGTGTGGTGGCGCACTCCGACCACAACCTTGTGTTTGGAGCTTACTACAATGCCGACTATCTCACGCCCACCATCAGCTATCAATCGGGCGCGAAAACCACCAAGCAAATGCAGATGCCTGACTTTGTTAATGAGCTAAATCAGTCGATACAGAATTTCTACGACACATATTACAATAGAATGCCCGAAGGAGATACACGAAAACAAGTATTCGACTACCTGCTCCGTAACTATAAGTTCAAATATATTCCCGCCTACTATCCAGAGCCGCAGTGAGGTGTTTTGAAGTAGGGTGTATCAAAATTCGGTTTGAAAATATTTTGATGTAGGGACGCACCCCGGTGTGTCCGCGTAACAGCCTCATAATCAAGAGGTAGTCAAAGCAACTGTGGGCGGACGCACCGGGGTGCGTCCCTACATAAGTGATTGTTTATCCATTTTGACACACCCTCCTATGGGAAAAGCGACCCTACTGAATGTTGATACACCATCCAATGCGAGTGCGATTCCTACATTTTTTGGTGCAAATGCTATTCTATCGCAGCCACGGCGGCGTGATATTTGGGCATTGAGGAGGCTTTGCGCAGCGCCTTGGCGGCTTTATGGCCAATTTCAGGCTCGGCATACTCCCAGAAGGTGCGCATGGCTGTAAGCAACTGTGCGTCGCCGCAAAGCAGCTCCCGGCGTGCGCTGAGCACTTGCTCGTGAATGGCAAGCAGTGCTGCTATGCGCTCCTCCTGGCTCCATTCGCGGCCTTCGCGCCACTCGGCGATGAGCGAGGGGCGGCAATGCAGTGCGCGGCCAATCATCGCGCCGGCCACCCCCGGCATAGCGGCAGCCTCGGCGATTAGCTCAGGCGTGGTGATGTCGCCATTGAGGATAATAGGGTGGGGGATAGCAGCGGCAATGGCCGGAATCACATCGTTGTGAAGATTGCCGGCATACTGCTCGCGGGCAGTGCGCGTGTGCACCGCCACATGGGTGAGCGGCATTGCGGCAATCACCGGAGCCACCTGCTGCCACTCATCGGTGCTCTCCACGCCAAGGCGCATCTTCACCGAGAAACTCACCTCGGGCATCGCGCTCATTCGCTCGGCAACCGACTGTAGCAAATCGGGCTGCCGTAGCAATGCCGCACCACGCCCATGCTTCACCTGTGGCGGAAAAGGGCAGCCCAGGTTGAGGTCGATGCGGCGGTGACCCTGCTCCACGAGAGCCGCAGTGAGCATATCCCACTCGCGAATGTCGCGGAACAGAATCTGCGGCACCGTGCCACTCGAGAGAGCGGCAGCAGCATCGCGCAAGTCGCGGCGGCGAATCTCGCCGTGCTCCACGCGGGCAAAAGGAGTGAAATAGCAGTGAGCCGCACCCGAGTGAGGTGCCATAGTGAGAGCGTGAGCGGCGCGCCAGTGAGCATCGGTGTGCCCTTGCAGCGGCGCCGCCATAATCAAGAATCCATCCATAAAAAACGTAGCTTGCTTCCTACTAATAACGCCCACGGCCCCCACAATATTGCCTCATACCACGATGAAAATTCCCAAAGCGATTGCAGGCTTGGAGAGTAGCCAGACGACTTTCAGGAAGAGATAGAGCCACAAGGAGTGGCGGGGAGGAGGAAAAGGAGGGTGAAATGTTGCGGATGTGGTGGAAATTGATTAACTTTGCACGGTTTTCACGATAGAACTTCTTGAAAAGCCAAAATTTGAATCAAAAATAACACTCTATCGTATGCGAGAAACAAGAAAAGCCACCCTCATGCTTGAGGACGGCACAATATTCGAAGGTCGGTCGTTTGGCTACGAAAAGCCATGTGCCGGTGAAGTGGTGTTCAGTACGGCCATGACCGGTTATCCCGAGAGTCTCACCGACCCGTCCTATTCCGGTCAAATCTTAGTAACAACCTATCCCATAATTGGCAACTATGGCGTTCCACCAAGAAATGGCGACGAAAAGATGTGCGAGCATTTCGAGAGTGAGAAAATCCATTGCGAGGCAATAGTGTGCCAGGACTACTCGTGGGAGTACAGCCACTGGCAGGCAAGCCGCAGCCTGAGCGACTGGCTCAAGGAGGAGCAAGTGGTGGGCTTGTGTGGCATCGACACACGCGCACTCACCAAGCGACTGCGCGAGCATGGCTCGATGCTGGGCAAGATAGTGATTGAGGGCTGTGGCGACACCGACTTCAAGGATCCCAACACCGAGAACCTTGTGGCAAAGACGAGCTGCAAGGAGGTGATGGAATATGGCAGCGGCGACAAGACCGTGGTGCTTGTGGATTGCGGCACGAAATTCAATATCATCCGGTGCCTCGTGAACCGCGGAGTGAAGGTGGTGCGCGTGCCATGGAACTACGACTTCAGCACGATTGACTACGACGGACTGTTTGTGTCGAATGGCCCCGGCAATCCCGACTTTGCCGAGGAGACCGTTGCCAACCTGCGCAAAGCAATAGAGGGCGACAAGCCGATATGCGGAATCTGCATGGGCAACCAGCTGCTCTCGAAGGCAGCCGGAGCAAAGGTGTATAAGCTGAAATATGGCCACCGCAGCCACAACCAGCCCGTGCGTGAGGTGGGCACCAACCGCTGCTTCATCACCTCGCAAAACCACGGATTTGCAGTGGACAACCGCACCCTAGGAGCCGACTGGGAGCCGCTCTTCATCAATATGAACGACGACACCAACGAGGGCATACGCCACAAGACGAAGCCCTTCTTCTCGGCACAGTTCCATCCCGAGGCATGCAGCGGCCCCACCGACACTGAGTTTATTTTTGACAAGTTTATAGAGTTATTGTAAAAAAAAGAGCACCTACGACGATTATGAAGAAAGAGAATATAAAGAAAGTATTGTTGCTCGGATCGGGCGCACTGAAAATCGGTGAGGCCGGCGAGTTCGATTATTCAGGTTCGCAGGCTCTGAAGGCACTCAAGGAGGAGTCGATAGAGACCATTCTCATCAATCCCAACATTGCCACCGTGCAGACCTCGGAAGGCATAGCCGACAAGATATACTTCCTGCCCGTGACGCCCTATTTTGTGGAGAAAGTGATAGCCAAGGAGCGTCCGCAGGGCATCTTGCTCGCGTTTGGCGGACAGACCGCGCTCAACTGCGGCGTGGAGCTGCACAAGCAGGGCATACTCGAGAAATATGGCGTGGAGGTGCTCGGCACGCCGGTGCAGGCCATCATGGACACCGAGGACCGCGAGCTCTTCGTGAACAAGCTCGATGAAATCGACGTGAAGACCATAAAGAGCGAGGCTGTGAGCAGCGTAGCCGATGCCGTGGCTGCTGCCGACGCTCTGGGCTACCCTGTGATTGTGCGAGCAGCCTACGCGCTGGGCGGACTTGGCAGCGGATTCTGCGACAACGAGGCAGAACTTCGCACACTCGTGGAGAAGGCTCTCTCATTCTCACCCCAGGTGCTCATCGAGAAATCGCTCAAGGGCTGGAAAGAGGTGGAATATGAGGTGGTGCGCGACTGCTACGACAACTGCATCACCGTGTGCAACATGGAGAACTTCGACCCGCTGGGCATACACACCGGCGAGAGCATCGTGGTGGCTCCCTCGCAGACTCTCAGCAACGACGACTACCACCTTCTGCGTGAGCTGGCAATAAAGATAATCCGCCACATAGGCATCGTGGGAGAGTGCAACGTGCAGTATGCCTACGACCCCCGGTCGATGGACTACCGCGTGATTGAGGTGAATGCACGCCTCAGCCGCAGCTCGGCACTTGCCTCGAAGGCCACAGGCTACCCACTGGCATTCGTCGCCGCCAAGCTCGGACTTGGTTACGGGCTCTTCGACCTGAAGAACTCTGTGACGAAGGTGACATCGGCATTCTTCGAGCCTGCGCTCGACTACATTGTGTGCAAGATACCGCGCTGGGACCTCGGCAAATTCCACGGCGTTAACCGCGAGATAGGCTCGTCGATGAAGTCGGTGGGAGAGGTGATGGCCATAGGCCGCACCTTTGAGGAGGTGATACAGAAGGGACTGCGCATGATAGGACAGGGCATGCACGGCTTTATCGAGAACAAGGCGCTGAATGTGGCCGACATCGACCGTGCACTGCGCGAGCCTACCGACAAGCGCATCTTCGTGATAGAGAAC
The DNA here is from genome assembly GCA_029219425.1 of Bacteroidales bacterium. Taxonomy (GTDB): domain Bacteria; phylum Bacteroidota; class Bacteroidia; order Bacteroidales; family Muribaculaceae; genus CALZFJ01. The sequence goes on along the minus strand of JAQXTJ010000094.1, from coordinate 2,489 downwards.
GCCCTGCGCGCAGGATATACCGTGGATCAGATTCACGAACTCACGAAGATTGACAAGTGGTTCCTCCAGAAACTGCAAAACATAGCCCGCACAGCCATGGAGCTTGAGGGCTACAACGAGATAGCCGAGATTCCCACACCGTTGCTGCGACTTGCCAAGGAGCAGGGCTTCAGCGACTTCCAGGTGGCACGCGCCGTGCTCAAGGATCGCATGACAGCCTCGCACGACGCCAACCTGCAAGTGCGCAACCTGCGCAAGAGCAAGGGCATCACACCTGTGGTGAAGCAAATCGACACCCTTGCCGCCGAGTATCCGGCACAGACTAACTACCTCTACCTTACCTACAACGGCACTGACAATGATGTGACCTACCTGCACGACCACCGCTCAATAGTGGTGCTCGGCTCGGGAGCCTACCGCATTGGCAGCTCGGTGGAGTTCGACTGGTGTAGCGTGAACGCGCTGCTCACAGTGAAGCGCGAGGGCTGGCGCTCGGTGATGATCAACTACAACCCCGAGACCGTATCGACCGACTACGACATGTGTGACCGCCTCTACTTCGACGAGCTGACTTTTGAGCGCGTGATGGATATCATTGAGCTTGAGCAGCCTCACGGCGTGATTCTCTCGACCGGCGGACAGATACCAAACAACCTCGCCACCCGACTCGATGCGCAGAAGGTGAACATACTCGGCACCAGCGCCAAGGACATTGACAACGCTGAGGACCGCCACAAGTTCTCGTCGATGCTCGACTCGCTCGGAATCGACCAGCCACGCTGGCGCGAACTTACGTCGCTCAAGGACATCAACGACTTTGTGGCCGAGGTGGGATATCCGGTGCTTGTGCGTCCGTCGTATGTGCTCTCGGGTGCGGCAATGAACGTATGCTCCAACGATGAGGAGCTGGAGAAATTCCTGCGTCTTGCGGCAAATGTGTCGAAAGAACACCCGGTTGTGGTAAGTTCGTTCATACAGAACGCCAAGGAGATAGAGTGCGACGCAGTGGCACAGAACGGCGAAATCAAGCTCTATGCCATTTCGGAGCACATAGAGTTTGCCGGCGTGCACTCGGGCGACGCCACCATTCAGTTCCCGCCGCAAAAGCTCTATGTGGAAACCATTCGCCGCATTAAGAAAATTAGCCGCCAGATTGCCAAGGCGCTCAACATATCAGGTCCCTTCAATATTCAGTATCTTGCCAAGAACAACGACATCAAGGTGATAGAGTGCAACCTGCGTGCATCGCGCAGCTTCCCATTCGTGTCGAAGACGCTGAAAATCAACTTTATCGACCTCGCCACCAAGGTTATGCTCGGCATACCGGTGGAGAAGCCCAACAAGAACGCATTCGACCTCGACTATGTGGGCATCAAGGCATCGCAATTCTCATTCTCACGCCTTCAGGGCGCTGACCCGGTGCTTGGCGTGGATATGTCGTCGACCGGCGAGGTGGGTTGCATAGGCGAGAACACCTCGGAGGCACTCCTGAAGTCGATGCTCTCAGTGGGCTACAAGATTCCGCAGAAGAACATTCTGCTAAGCACCGGCGGACCGAAGCAAAAGGCTTCGATGCTCGATGCAGCCAAGAAACTGCACGAGAAGGGATATGCCCTCTATGCCACCGGCGGCACACACAAGTATCTCAACGACAACGGCATTCCGGCCATACGCGTGTATTGGCCAAGCGAGAGCGACATGGAGCCGCAGGCACTCGACATGCTCCACAAGAAGCAAATCGACATGGTGGTGAACATTCCAAAGAACCTCTCGTCGGCCGAGCTTACAAACGGCTACAAGATACGCCGCGCGGCAATCGACCTAAATGTGCCGTTGCTCACCAATGCCCGCCTTGCATCGGCATTTATCGACGCATTCTGCGACATGACCCTCGATGAGATAGAGATAAAGTCGTGGGGAGAGTATTAAAAGCTCTTTTGCCACTAAATTGTAATCAATCAAGAATATGGGGTGAATAATTGAAACGATTCACCCCAATTTTTTTATATGAGAGAAAAGATTTTCAGGTTCAAGCAATTTGCCGTGCGCAACGACCGCAGCGCGATGAAGGTGGGCACCGACGGGGTGCTGCTTGGCGCGTGGTGCAATGTGGCGCATGCAAGCAGCGTGCTCGACGTGGGCACAGGCACAGGCCTGATAGCCCTGATGGTGGCGCAGCGCAATGCCACTGCCAAAATAGATGCCGTGGAGATAGATGCCGGGGCGTGCGAGGAGGCGCGCCACAACTTCGAGGCATCGCCATGGGCATCGCGACTTGCAGTGACGCACTATGATTTTCTGCAATATGCAGCGGTGTGTGGCAAGAAGTACGACCTAATAGTGTCGAATCCCCCATATTTCACAGAGGACACCACCTCGGGCGATCCGCGCCGAGCCACCGCACGCCACACAAGCGTGGCACTCACCTACGAGGCACTTATTAGAGCCGCAGTGACATTGCTCACTGCCCAAGGCCGAATGTGCATCAT
>JAQXTJ010000093.1 GCA_029219425.1 Bacteroidales bacterium | reverse complement strand
GTGTTCTCGCGCACGAAGATAATCACCACAGGCACAAGCAGTCCAAGCGCAAATGCCACCAGCAGAATATTCTTCTTGATAGGTGCTGTGGGAGCATTCGAGCCATGAGGTGTGGTGATGATGCGCGTGTTGTAGGCCGTGAACGCCTGCGACAGCTCATTCTCCTCACGCTTTTGCAGCAAGTAGAGGTAGAGCGACTCCTTCACCTTCTGCTGACGCTCCACGCTGAGCAGGTATTTGGCCTGCTTCGGGTTCGACGCTATCTGCGACGTAGCCTGGCTGCCATAGCTCTGCTGACTCTTTATCTGCGCGTTGAGTGCCACAATCTCATTGTCGATGGTGCTTATCAGCGCTCCGCGCAGCGCGGCGAGCTGCACGTCCATCTGCTCCACAAGAGGGTTCTTCACGCTACTCTTCGACACCAGGTTGTTGCGCTCAAGCAGCAAGTTGTTGTATTCCGATATCTGCGATGAGATGTTGGCGCCCTCCAGGCCCGAGTTGGCGGGCAAGAGCTGGAAGTTGTCGCCCTCGCTCGTCAGGTTGTTGCGTATGTAGCGCGCCATATACACCTGATTGTTGAGCTGCTTTATTGCCGACGCTGCCTCATTGGCCTGCGACATATACATTCCGGCAGCAGCTCCCACGTCGGGCAGAAGGTTCGCGCTCTTGAACGACGAAATATCATTGTCCACATTGCCAAGCTCGCTCTCAATCACAGCAAGACGGTCGGTGATAAACATACTCGTGCTCACAGCTATCTGGTTGCGGTCCTTCACCCAGTTCTCATTATACACGGCTATGAGCGTGTTGAGTATGTCCTCAGCACGCTGAGTCGATACGTCGAGATACGACAGGCTGATGATGTTCGACTTCTCATCGGTCTGCGCTATTGTCAGGCATGCGCCGGCTGCACCCACGGCTGCGCCTATCGACGAGCGCGACACATAAATCTCAGCAGCCTCTTTCTTATAGTGCGCCGTCGGCACCACTGCTATGCGGCCCAGCTTGCTCGGCACGGTGTCGTTGAGCTTGCCCTCCACCTTGCCGGTCACACTCTCGCCGCCTCTCACTATGTCGCTAATGGTATATTTGCCATCGGCTGCAAGATTGAGCACAAACGATGCCGACTCATTCTCAGGGAAGTCAACCATACTGACCTGCACAGGCAGACTCTCACCATAGATAGTTTTCTTGTGGAAACGGCTATCCACCATATAGTTCATATCCAGGTGAAGGCGCATAACCACCTCTTTCATAAGGTCGAGCGAGCGCAGAGTGTTCATCTCATTGCTCACATTCGTACTCGTGTTGAAGATACCAAGGTCGGAGAATGCCGCCATCTCGGCCGACGACTGTCCCTTGCCATTGTCCTTGATTAGTATCGACGCCGTGCGCGTAAACACCGGCGGAGTCTTCAGCAGATACACCACTGCCACGCCAAGGCACACAGCCAGCGACAGCACAAACCAGTGCCACTTCGCCAGGCACAGGTAAAGCAAATCCTGAATGCGGATAAAATCCTGTGCATTCTGTAGATTGTTGTTATTCTTCTGTATTGTTGCCATTTTCATTAATTTTTTTCCAAGTCAAAAGCCATCCCCCAATCCCCACCATCTAATATCTAATATCTAATATCTAATATCTAACATCTGATATAACTCCTAACTCCTAACTCCTAACTCCTAACTCCTAACTGTTAGAACTATTTTGCAATAAGCACCACTATCGACATCAAGAACGACACCGCCGACATCCAGAACGCAGGCGTCAGCAGCGTGTTGCCATTCACCGTCGATTGGCGTGCCCTGTTGGCATTCGGCTCCACATACACCACATCATCCTGCTGCAAGTAGTAGGCAGGCGACGAATAAATGGTGCTTGCATCACACAAGTCCATCTCATACACTTTCTGCTTCCCATTCTCCTCGCGCAGCACCTTCACATTCACGCGGCGGCCATTAATGCTCAGGTCGCCTGCCGCACTTATCGCATTGAGCACCGTGTAGTTATCACGGTCAATGTCGTAGCGTCCCGGGCTCGAGACCTCGCCAAGCACCGACACCGACAGGTTCATAAATTCCACTATCACCACCGGGTCCTTCACCAGCTCACGCGTCTTCAGCTCATTGGTGATAAACTCAGCAATCTGCTCTCGCGTCATTCCGGCCAGCTTCAGCTTGCCAAGCACCGGGAAGTTGATGTAGCCATCAGTATCGACGGTGTAGCCCATCTTCACTCCGGTCTGGTTGGTCTGCTGGTTGCGTGTGCTCAGGTTGAAGAGCTCACTCAGCTTCTCGTCCTGCGTGCTCACGATAATCGACAACTTGTCCTTTGCACGCACCTTAATCTCCACCGGTTCGGTCACCGCAAGTTCGGTTTCCCCGGCTTTCATGTCCTGAAAATAGACAATGTCCTTAGGCGTGGAGCACGACACAGCAGCGAGCAGTGCCACGCCAATCATCAGAATTTTGCAAAATTTCATCTCTTTGTAATCTACTATAGTATTTTTTTATATTATTTCTTGCTGCGTTTCCTTATCGCCCTGCTTATGGCTATATTCGCAATGGTCCACACAATCACATCAATAAGCAGTATCCATGTCACCGCCATGAATGCCGACAGCACGAAGTTCATCAGCGTGAACACCGCCGACACCATCACTATCGTCACCATCGCCACGCGCTGCGGCATGCCCAGCGCAAGCATCTTGTGGTGTATGTGGTTCTTGTCGGGCAAGAATGGATTGCGCCCATTGCGCACGCGGTGCATATACACCCTCACCACATCAAAGCACGGAACTATCAGTGGCGAGTAGGCCACCACAAAGTTGTTCACCCCGAAGCTGCCTTCCACATCGCATCTAATCATCTTCAGCGACAGCACACATATCATCATTCCCACCGTCAGGCTTCCCGTGTCGCCCATAAATATCTTCCGGCCACGCTCTGCATTGCCCCACACATTATAATAGAAGAAAGGCAGAAGCACACCAAGTGTGGCAAACGAAAGCATGGCATACACCGGCTGACCCATCATCTGGAATATAATGCCATAAAACAGCATCACCACGGCACTCAGTCCCGAGGCAAGGCCATCGATTCCGTCGATAAGGTTGATGGCATTGATGATGAACACCACCACAAGTATGGTGAGCGGATAGCCTGCCAACACCGGCATATCTCCCACTCCAAACAGACCATGCATGCCGCTCATCCAAAGCCCTCCGGCTATCACCATCAGGCCACAGGCTATCTGTATTATGAATTTGGCAAGATAGCGCACTCCTATCAGGTCGTCGGCCATACCCACCAAGTAAAGCACCATGATGCAGCAGAACGAAAACGCCAGCGGACGACTCTCGGCCGCAAAGTTCGATAGTATGCTGTGTCCTCCTATCAGTGTGTCGAATCCAAGCAGCAGCACTATCGAGAAAAATATCACCGGCTTGAACGCAATACCTCCAAGCCTCGGCACAAGACTCTTGTGTATCTTGCGCTCATCTGGCACATCAAACAGGTTTTTCCTGAACGAAATAAGCAGTATCTGCGGAATTAGCACCCCAGCCATCAGCACACTTATTATCAGCACTGACAGCGAATTAAGAATTTCAAGGTTGGTCGGTGAAAGTGTTATCATATCTCTTTAGCATTGTGGATTTTCATATTCTCCAAAAAACGGTTCAGTTTCAATCTACCGCAAAACTCTAAATCCTGCTCACGCCCCTAATCTCACTGAAGCACAAGCAGTTACACTATACATTAAACATAAGTTCGGATTAAGTCCGACTTCAAATTTTGGTTCTTTTAGCATCAATCAGATGTTGATGTTATCAAAAGATTCAACCACATTTATTCTCACCCCATCTCATGGCTTTGTGCCACAGTAAGGGCTTTGTCAAGGCGGGCACCGGAGAAATATCGCGACAATCTTCACTCGTTCTACATACCACAATTTTTTTCAAGAATCCTTCCGCCCTGTGTCATCTCAGAGCCTCCCGATTTCTTGGCAAGCAAGGCAACTCCACTCAGTGACGCGCCAAGCTCGTAATGCGACAAAAACATGCTATTCCGTGCATTTCTCCACCACACTATTGCGCCTTTTCATTTTGCAAAGTTACATAAAAATATTCAACCCACCTAAATTTACAGCCAAAAATATACTGAAAAGCAGAATTTTACACACTTTTCGCTCGCCAGCTCTTATTATATCGCATTTTTTCCGTAATTTTGTACATTAAATACGCCCTCTTATGGGATAATTTGCACTATATGAAACAAATTGCTATAATCAACGGCCCCAACCTCAACCTCCTCGGCGTGCGCGAACCCGATGTGTATGGCTCTCGCACAATGGCCGACTTCTTCGACGAGCTAAAGCAGCGCTTCCAAGGCCGAGCCGAGCTCTCCTATTTCCAGAGCAACGGCGAGGGGGAGATTATCGACGAGATTCACCGCCGCGGCTTCTCAGCCCACGGAATCGTGCTCAATGCCGGAGCCTACACACACTATTCCATCGCCATCGCCGATGCCATTCGATCCATAACTTCGCCAGTCGTAGAAGTGCATAT
>JAQXTJ010000092.1 GCA_029219425.1 Bacteroidales bacterium | reverse complement strand
GGCAGCCTCGATGAAGAACATCCGCAACAACTGGGATCTCTCGTGCTTGCGTGCATCGAGCGTGGTGCAATATCTCATAAAGAACTATGGCGTTGACGCAAAACGCCTCACAGCAGGTGGCCGTGGAGAGTTTAATCCGATTGCCGACAACAGCACTGCTCTTGGCAAGCAGCGCAACCGCCGCACGCAGATTATCATCACTCCCAAGCTCGACCAATTCATGGACCTCATCGACCATGCACCCGAGGAGAACTAATCAGGCGAATCACAAATGACCATAAAATGCCGGATAGTAGAAGCCGCACCTCAGTGAGTGTGGGGTTTGGACTATCCGGCGCTTTTTTTTAATCACACAAATTTCACGAAGAAAAATGAGAAGATTTGTTTTTGCAATGCTTGTGGGCTTGCTCGCAATGTGGGGAGCACAAGCGCAGGCGGCCACCAAATACCGCACAGTGAGCAACGTGGCTTATACAGCCACACCGCAGGCCGATGCCTACCGCTCCGCGCGCTGCAAGCTCGACCTCTATCTGCCCGATGGCGAGAATGACTTTGCCACGGTGGTGTTTTTCCACGGAGGCGGACTTGAGGGTGGTGAGAAATTCATTCCCGAGCTGCTCAAGGAGCAGGGGTTTGCGGTGGTGGCGCCCAACTACCGCCTGAGCCCCAAGGTGCAGCATCCGGCCTATATCGACGATGCTGCCGCTGCCGTGGCATGGACCATGCGCCACATTGCGGAGTATGGCGGCTCGAGCCAAAAGGTGTGGGTGTGTGGACACTCGGCAGGAGGATACCTCACGCTAATGCTGGCACTCGACAAGAGCTATCTCGAGGCATACGGCGTGGATGCCGACAGCCTTGCCGGATATGTGCCTTTCAGCGGACAGACCAACACGCACTATACCATACGCAAGGAGCGCCACCTCGACAGCCAGATACCTATCATCGACCGCTATGCGCCCATCTATAATGCCCGCAAGCTCAATGCGCCTATGCTTCTGCTCACTGGCGACCGCGACAAGGAGCTGCTTGCGCGCTACACCGAGAACCTGCACTTGCAGGAGATACTCAATGCAAAGGGCAACAAGGTGGAACTCTATGAGCTTAAGGGATTTGACCATGGCACAATGCTCGAGCCTGCGTGCCTTCTTCTGCGCAGCATGATAAAGAGTGCCGAGAAGCAGCGATAGTGTGTGTCTGTCTGTGACTGGGTGGAATAGAAAAAAGCTGCGTAGCATTGATAATTGCTGCGCAGCTTTTTCTGTGTGACTCCTACAGGATTCAAACCTGTAACCTTCTGATCCGTAGTCAGATGCTCTATTCAGTTGAGCTAAGGAGCCGTTTGCGAGTGCAAAGGTACAAAAAAAATCTCACACTGCAAGAGTTTTCGCAATTTTTTTTTGAAAAAAGTGCGTTTTTTTGTTGAATCACTGAATTTATCGGATTAATCGGGGCTGATAGGGGGAGTCAGTAGGGATATGGTGGGGTGTGGCACAAAAAAGCAGCCTCGCCCCATGTAGGGGGGAGGCTGCTTTGTGAGTGTCGTTTTGAGTTGTGGCGGTGCGCCTGTGGGCATCGCCATGATAGCCGTGATTAGTTCTCGGCAGCTACGGGAGCCACAGTGATATACTTGCGGTTGGCCTTAGTGACGAAAACCACGGTGCCATCAGTCAAAGCATAGAGAGTGTGGTCCTTGCCCATACCCACGTTTGCACCCGGGTGATGAACGGTGCCGCGCTGACGCTTGATGATGTTGCCTGCCTTGGCGAATTGACCACCGAAAATTTTAATACCGAGTCGTTTGCTTTCCGACTCACGTCCGTTCTTCGAACTACCTACACCTTTTTTATGTGCCATTTCTTCTTAAAATTTTAGGGGTTTAAGCTACGACTTCTTTAATCACAACCTTAGTGAAGCACTGACGGTGACCGTTCAGACGACGATAACCTTTTCTTCTCTTCTTCTTGAAGACAATTACATGCTCACCTTTCACGAGGGGAGTCTGTACCTCGCAAACTACTTTTGCACCTTCTACGGTAGGTGCGCCAACTTTCACGTCACCGTCGGCGTCAACGAGAAGAACGTTGCTGAACTCTACAGCGTCGCCCTCTTTAACCTCGTCGCCGAGGAAATGAACATACAGGTATTTGCCGGCCTCGGCCTTAAACTGCTGTCCCTTAATGTCAACAATTGCGTACATTTTAATTTTTTGATTTTTTTGTACTGGTTTTGCCCGTGCGGCGGGCTGGCTCACAGCAATGGAGCAGCCACTTAGTCGTGCCTTTCGGAAATAAGCGCACAAAATTACTCATTTTCAGCGAAACCACCAAATATTCCCACCCTTTTCACCCAATTATTTTTTCGAAATTATCAAAAAAATAATATGGTTACCACAAGCGTTGCCACATTCAGCCCGAAAAGAAAATGCGGACTCCGTGGAAGATTGCCGTCGGGAGTCCGTATTCTCGAGAAGTGCTATCTTGGGATTGGTGCTATTGCTAAAACGGGATTAGGCTACTTCACCAGCACCTTCTTGGTGGTGCCATTGGCGTAGCGAATGATGTTGACGCCCTGCTGAAGTGCGGCACGGCGCACTCCGTCGGCATCATAAATCTCAGCAACCTCAAGAGCATCGGCACCGACAAGCTCAGCACCACTCGGCAGTGGCACGGTCAGTGTGGCTGTAGTTGGCTCAGGCTTTATCGATGTTTGTCCTGTTACGTCAGATATCACTATGTTCTTGAGTGACACAGTGAAGTCGCCGGGGGCAACTTCACCGGTAATCTTGAAAGTGACAGTGCAGACTTCGCCATCATTTCCGCAGAATGTGGAGGACTTAGTAGATGAGGCAAGGGCGGTTTTTAGTGCGGTTTTTAGAGGGGTGTGATGAATTTTTTTGCGAAATGGTTAGGGCAATTGATTTTTTAGTAGTAAATTTGCAAAGTGGTGTGCAGTGGGCTGTGAGAAAGCTATGGCACGCTGCTGCACAAAGAGAAGAAATAATGAACAACTATAATTAACTAAAGAACAAAAAACTAATTTTTTAAACTTTTTAAGTTATGAATATTACGCATATCGAACATGTGGGAATAGCCGTGACAAGTCTTGAGGAGGCTATACCTTATTATGAGAACATCCTTGGCCTGAAGTGCTTCGCAATTGAAGAAGTAGCCGACCAGAAAGTGAAAACAGCATTCTTCCAGGTGGGTCAGACGAAGGTGGAGCTTCTTGAGGCAACAAGCGAGGACAGCGCAATTGCCAAGTTCATAGCCAACAATGGTGGCCGTGGAGGCATACAGCACATTGCATTTGCCGTGGCCGATGGTGTGGCCAATGCGCTTGCCGAGGCCGAGTCTAAGGGCTGCCGCCTTATCGACAAGGCACCTCGCCGTGGAGCAGAGGGGCTGAACATTGCGTTCCTGCACCCGAAATCGACTTGTGGAGCTCTTACCGAACTTTGCGAGAAGCCCAACAACTAAAAAGAAGAAACAACAACTATCCGGGCTTCGCCGGTGCCTGCGTGCAGGCGTCGCAGCAGGCACCGGCGAAGCCGGAAACGTAATTACAAAACACTCTATAAGAAACAGACATGAGTAGTCAACTTGAAAAAGTACAGGAGCTGATCCGTATGCGCGAAGAGGCGCGAATCGGTGGTGGCGAGAAGGCCATACAGAAACAGCACGAAAAGGGCAAATACACAGCTCGCGAGAGAATAGCACAGCTTCTCGATGAGGGAAGTTTTGAGGAACTGGATATGTTTGTGCGTCATCGCTGCACTAACTTTGGCCAGGAGAAGAAGTCGTATCCCGGCGACGGTGTTGTGACGGGATACGGAACGATAGAAGGCCGCCTGGTGTATGTGTTTGCACAGGATTTCACCGTGTTTGGTGGCTCGCTGTCGGAGACCATGGCGCAGAAAATATGCAATATTATGGATTGGGCCATGAAGACCGGCGCTCCGGTGATAGGCCTTCACGACTCGGGCGGTGCCCGCATTCAGGAGGGAATCAACGCACTTGGCGGCTATGCCGAGATATTCCAGCGCAACATTCTTGCATCGGGCGTAGTGCCCCAGATTTCGGCAATCCTGGGCCCGTGTGCAGGTGGGGCAGTGTATTCGCCTGCGCTCACCGACTTCACCATTATGGCCAAGGGAATTTCCTATATGTTCCTCACCGGCCCGAAGGTGGTGAAGACCGTGACAGGCGAGGATGTGACACAAGAGGCACTTGGCGGTGCCGAAATTCACGCATCGAAGTCGGGTGTGGCTCACTTTGCAGCCGAGGACGGCGAGGAGGCAATCAAGATAATCCGCAAGCTCTTCAGCTACATTCCGCAGAACAACCTTGAGGAAGCTCCCCTCGTGGAGTGCACCGACCCAATCGACCGTCTGGAGGACTCACTCAACGACATTATCCCGGAGGCAGCCAACCAGGCCTACAACATGTATGACGTGATTGGCGCAATCATCGACAATGGAGAGTTCCTTGAGGTTCAGGCCAACTATGCAAAGAACATCATCGTGGGCTTCGCCCGCTTCAATGGCCAGTCGGTGGGTATCGTAGCCAACCAGCCCAAGTATCTTGCCGGAGTGCTCGACTGCAACGCATCGCGCAAGGCAGCCCGCTTCGTGCGCTTCTGCGACGCCTTCAACATTCCACTTGTCACACTTGTGGATGTGCCGGGCTTCTTGCCGGGAACCGGACAAGAGTATAACGCCGTGATTCTGCACGGAGCCAAGCTGCTCTATGCCTTTGGTGAGGCCACAGTGCCCAAGGTGACAGTGACACTGCGCAAGAGCTATGGAGGAAGCCACATTGTGATGAGCTGCAAGCAGCTCCGTGGCGACATGAACTATGCATGGCCGACAGCCGAAATCGCCGTGATGGGAGCAGCCGGAGCGGCCGAGGTGCTCTATGCCAAGGAGGCCAAGACAGCCAAGGTTGCAGCCAAGGAGGCCAAGGATGCAGGCAAGCCCGAGGAGGCAAAGAAGATAATGGAAGATTTCGCCAAGTTTATCGCCGAGAAGGAGGCAGAGTACAACCAGCTCTTCTGCACACCGTTCAACGCAGCCAAGTATGGCTACATCGACGATGTGATTGAGCCGCGCAACACCCGCTTCCGCATTATCCGCGCCCTCCAGCAATTACAGACAAAGAAGGTGACCAATCCGGCCAAGAAGCATGGCAACATTCCTTTGTAATCTTAACTCAAGAAAAAAGCAAGAAATGAACAAAAAAGGAATATTAATATTGCTGGCAGCACTGTTTTGCTCCATCGCAACTATGGCACAGGGCCGCAAGGGCTTGGTGTTCAACGAAGTGATGGTGCGGAACGACAGCAACATCACCGACGCCTACGGCAAGCGACACGCCTGGATAGAGCTGTTCAACTCCACAAGAGCCTCGATGCAGATTTCCAACGTGTATATCACCGACGACAAGAGCGTCCCCACCAAGTATGGCGTGCCACGCGGCGACCACAACACCAAGCTGGGCCCGCTACAGCACGTTGTGTTCTTTGCCGACAATGAGCCGGGCAAGGGCACGTTCCACATGAGCTTTGAGCTTACTCCCGGCATCGACAACCACATCTATCTCTTCGATGCCGATGGCAAGACATTAATTGATGAGGTGGTCGTTCCGGCCTCTCTTCCTGCCAACAGCACCTTTGCGCTGAAGGAGGATGGCGTGAGCGGCGACAAGGACGACGACAATGTGAAATTCCACCCGGAGTGCTGGGAGGTGCGCGATGGCGCAGAGCTCGGCTACATCACTCCCGGAGAGTGCAACAAGGTGGAGAGCACCAACAGCAGCGTGGAGAAATTCCGCGCCAACGACCCACACGGGTTTGTGCTCACGCTTATGGCAATGGGCATAGTGTTCTCGGCCCTGCTGCTGCTGAGCATCTGCTTCTATTTCTTCGGCAAGCTCAATGAGAAGCGAGCCACCCGCAAGAAGGCGGCAGCAATCGCGCCCAACGCGGCCTCGGCCTCGGCAGAGGCAGTGAAGGGCGACTCGGGAGAGGAGATAGCAGCCATAGCCATGGCGCTCTATGAGCATCTCAATGCCCACGACAAGGAGGATGCCATCCTCACTATCAACAAGGTGAAGAAGGCCTACTCGCCCTGGAGCTCGAAGATCTACACCCTTCGTGAGACCCCCAGCCGCAAGACGTGGTAATTTCACTCAATTACAACAACTCAATTAATTAATTCAAAGCAATGAAAGAATATAAATATAAAATTAACGGAAACGACTACAAAGTTTCTATCGGCGACATCGACCACAATATCGCTACCGTGGAAGTGAATGGTGTGCCCTATAAAGTGGAGATTGAGCAAAAGAAGGCTGCACCCGTGGTGATTAAGTCGGTGAAGCCCACGGCAGCGCCGCGCACAGCCACAGGCGAGAAGGTGATAAGCAAGCCATCGGTATCGGCCGGCCAGTCGGCAGTGAAGGCTCCGCTCCCCGGCGTGATAATCGACGTGAAGGTGAAAGTAGGCGACACCGTAGGCCCCAACGACGTGGTAGCAATACTTGAGGCAATGAAGATGGAGAACAACATCAATGCCGGCAAGAGCGGAGTGGTGAAGGCTATTTGTGTGAACAAGGGCGACTCTGTCCTTGAAGGTAACGACATTATCATAATTGAATAATAATGGATTTAGCGCAATTTTTCAGTGAGAACTTCCAGCAATTCTGGGAATTCACTGGCTTTTATAACGTAACCATACCTCACCTGATAATGCTCTGCGTGGGACTCTTCTTCATTTATCTTGCGATAAAGCATGAATTTGAGCCTATGCTGCTTGTACCAATCGGGTTTGGTATATTGATTGGAAACATTCCTTTCCAATTGGGTAATGAGATTGGAATCTACGAAGAGGGCTCGGTGCTCAACATCCTCTATAATGGAGTGAGCGCGGGCTGGTATCCGCCACTCATCTTCCTGGGAATTGGTGCAATGACCGACTTCTCGGCCCTGCTTGCCAATCCCAAGCTGATGCTTGTGGGAGCCTCGGCGCAGTTTGGCATCTTTGGCGCCTACATGGTGGCCTTGCTGCTGGGCTTTGCCCCCGACCAGGCCGGTGCAATCGCCATCATTGGAGGTGCCGACGGTCCTACCGCCATCTTCCTCTCCTCGAAACTTGCCCCGAACCTTATGGGCGCCATAGCCGTGTCGGCCTACTCCTACATGGCACTTGTGCCCGTCATCCAGCCGCCTATTATGCGCCTGCTCACCACCAAGAAGGAGCGCCTCATCCGCATGAAGCCCGCGCGTGCCGTGTCGCAGAACGAGAAGATTCTGTTCCCGATTTTCGGACTTATTCTCACCTGCTTCTTCGTGCCCTCGGGCCTGCCACTGCTCGGAATGCTCTTCTTTGGTAACTTGCTGCGCGAGAGCGGTGTGACCACCCGTCTTGCCAAGACTGCCAGCAATGCCCTCACCGACATTGTGACCATTCTCCTGGGTATGACTGTGGGTGCATCCACTCAGGCATCGGAGTTTCTCACCAAGGAGACAATCTTCATCTTTGCACTCGGCTTCATGGCATTCTGCATCGCTTCGGCATCGGGAGTTTGCTTCGTGAAGTTCTTCAACCTCTTTCTGGGCAAAGACAAGAAGATTAACCCGCTCATTGGCAACGCCGGTGTGTCGGCAGTGCCAATGTCGGCCCGCATCTCCAACAACATGGGACAGAAGTACGACCCCAGCAACTACCTGCTCATGCACGCCATGGGCCCGAACGTTGCCGGCGTAATCGGCTCGGCAGTAGCAGC
>JAQXTJ010000091.1 GCA_029219425.1 Bacteroidales bacterium | reverse complement strand
TCCGCCGCCTCATCAATCACCGAGCAGCTCATCAAGGGCAAGGCTTTCTTCTCGCGGAAATATCCCACAATGAAGTATCTGGCCTATTTTCAGGCCTATACCAACACCTACGCCTCCATGGAGCGACTTCGGGCAATGTATGAGGAGGCTCTCGCCGTGCCCGGTGTGGCAGGGCTGATAATCGGCACCCGCCCCGACTGTATGCCCGACGAGCTGCTGCACTACCTTGCCGGCCTCAGCCGCCACACCTTCGTGCTGGTGGAATATGGCGCCGAAACTGCGTGCGACACCACCCTGCGGCTCATCAACCGAGGCCACCTGTGGGCACACACCGTCGATGCTGTCACACGCACCCATGCCCATGGCATTCTGTGCGGCCTGCACCTCATCCTTGGCCTGCCAAATGAAACCTACGACGATTTCCGCAACACCATCGCCGCTGTGGCACAATTGCCCATCGACACACTCAAGCTGCACCAGCTACAGCTAATACGAGGCACCCGCCTCGCACGTCAGGTAGCCGCCGGCGAAGTGTCGGTCACCGAGTGGACAGCCCACGAATATGTCGATGTGTGCATCGACCTGCTGCGCCGCCTGCCGCGCCGCATTGCCGTGGAGCGCTTCGTGTCGCAGTCGCCGGCCGAGTTGCTCATCACCCCGCGCTGGGGGCTTAAGAACCACGAGTTCACACACCTGCTCCATCACCGCCTTGCCGCCCTCCGGGCCACACAGGCCGACCTGCTTTAGCGGGTCGCCACAGCCGCACACCACTCCCGGCACAACCACAAAAAAAGAGGAAGATTAGCACTCCGGTTGCAGCCCGGCGTGCTAATCTTCCTCTCGTGTGCGCATGAAGGGACTCGAACCCCCACTCCGTCAGGAACCAGATCCTAAGTCTGGCGCGGCTACCAATTACGCCACATGCGCGAAAGTGTGTGCAAAGATACACAAAATTTCCAACATTCCCAAAAATTCAGCCACTTTTCCTTCTTTTCCCTCCTGTATTGCTCATTTTTCGTAGCTACAAGCCCTCGCTACAGGCGCAGAGGCCCCCCCTCCCTCCAGCGCAGCGTGCCGGCTGTGCGCGATGATGAGGGCCGCCACCCCTTGTTCCCTCACTTTTCGCTCACTTCGGCAGCATCGGCACGCCTGCGGCGCGGCATCACATACTCGTTGTAGTAGGAGATGATGAGCGTGGTGAGAGGCAATGCCACTATCAGCCCTATGAAACCCAGCAACGCGCCCCATATCGAGAGCGACAGCAGCATGATTGCCGGATTCAGCCCCATCGACTTCCCCATTATCTTGGGCGTGAGCACCAGGTCCTGCGTGGCCTGCACCACGATATACACCAGTGCCATCCACCCCGTCATCTCCCAGAAGCTGCCCCCGGTCGATACAGAGCTCACCAGGCACAGCATCGTGGCTATGGGGATGGAGATGAGCTGTAGATAGGGCACCATGTTGAGCAGTCCGATGAACAGCCCAAGCACTATTCCCATGGGCAGTCCTATGATGGTGAATCCTATGGCAAACATCACTCCCACTATCGAGGCTATCAGAGCCTGTCCGCGGAAGTAGTGGTTCATGCTCGTCTTCATGTCCTCAAAGAGCCTGAAAGTCACCTTGCGGTAGCGGCTCGGCACCGCCATCTTGAAGCCGCTCATTATCTTGTCGTAATCCACCAGGATGAAAATGATATACATAAGCACAAGCACCCAGCTGCACATCGCCAGCACAAGGCTCACTGTGCCGTTCACAAAGCTCCACGTCTGGTTGGCGGCTTCGGTGAGCAGGCTCATCCACTGCTCTCGCGTGAGCAGCGACTGGATATACTCCAGGTCGATATACTGCTTCACAAATTCGTGTATCGCCGCCGGCAAGTAGGGCACATGGAGCTGTGCCTGCACATACTCCGTGAGCATCAGCACCATGCGGTGCGACTCCTCATAGACGTAGGGCACAAGCAGCCAAAGCAGCCCCGTCACCACCAGAGCCACCTCGAGCAGCGTCAGTATGGTGGGCACTGTGCGTCCCTTCAGCCGCAGCACACGCTTGTTCCACTCCACCACAGGGTTTATCATGTAGGCCACAAGGCACGCCACGGCAAAGGGCAGAAGCACGCCCTTCAGGTAATTCAGGAGCCACAGGATGGCCCCAACCACCGCAATCCCTATCGCAAGCCGCACAATGCGGTCGAGCGTAAATTCCTTTCTCTGATATTCCATTGCCATATTTTTTTACGTTTTGTGTGCCCGATTAGCCATATTGGCTATATCGCTGCAAACTTAATAATTTTCTGCCAATCACACAAGATAAAACAGGCCTGCCGGCCGGGCTTGCTCCCTTTTTTTTCAGTGGTCACGCTGCACTTTTTCCTCAATAAATGCCGATTCTTTCGCACTATGGTGTGAATATTCCGCGGATTTTATGTACATTTGCACCATGATTTGGACAATGCGCCTCCGCGCATGCCCGCAATCGGGATTAAACTCTGCAAATGATTGAACGAATAATAATTATCGACAAGGTGGACCCCGTGATTTTCTACGGGGTGAACAACGCAAACATTCAGCTCATCCGCAACCTCTTTCCCAAGTTGCGCATGGCTGCCCGCGGCACCATCATCAAGGTGATTGGCGACGATGCCGAGACATCGCTCTTCGAGGAGAAAATAAAGAAGCTCGAGGACTATTGCGCCAAGTACAACAAGCTCCCGGGCGAGGTCATTATCGACACCATCCGTGGCGAGTCGCCCAAGGAAATTGAGCTCGACGACGTGATTATATACGGCGTCAACGGAAAGCCTATCTCTGGTCGCACGCCCAATCAGCAGATTCTCGTCAACACATTCAAGCAGAACGACCTCACCTTCGCTCTCGGCCCCGCCGGAACGGGCAAGACCTATGTGGCCATTGCACTTGCCGTGCGTGCCCTCAAAAACCGCGAGGTGCGCAAGATTATCCTCTCGCGCCCTGCCGTGGAGGCCGGCGAGAAGCTGGGATTCCTCCCGGGCGACATGAAGGAGAAAATCGACCCCTACCTGCAACCGCTCTACGACGCACTCGAGGACATGATTCCTGCCGCAAAGCTCAAGGAATATATGGATGGCAACGTGATACAGATTGCACCGCTCGCATTCATGCGCGGACGCACGCTCAACGAGGCCGTTATCGTGCTCGATGAGGCACAGAACACCACCACTCACCAGATTAAGATGTTCCTCACACGCCTTGGCATGGGCTCAAAGATGATTATCACAGGCGACGTCACCCAGATCGACCTGCCGCGAACCACACAGTCGGGACTGGTGCAGGCCCTCGGCATTCTGCGCGGTGTGCCCGGCATTGGGCGAGTGGAATTCGGCAAGAAGGACATCGTGCGCCACAAGCTCGTGCAGCGCATCGTGGAGGCCTACGAGCGATACGACGAGGCTGCACGCGCCGAGGCCGCCGAGGCCCGCGCAGCCCGCAGCAACAATCCCGGTGATTAACCGAAATTTCAACAACAGTAACACTAATCTTATAATCATGGCTACATTAGTTAGAACCGATTTCAATTTTGAGGGTCAAAAGAGTGTGTATCACGGCAAAGTGCGCGACGTGTACGACATCAACGACGACGTGCTCGTGATGATTGCCACCGACCGCATCTCGGCCTTCGACGTTATCTTGCCCAAGGGAATCCCATCAAAGGGCCAGGTGCTCAACCAGATTGCCGCAACTTTCCTCGACGCTACCGCCGACATCGTGCCCAACTGGAAGCTCGCCACCCCCGACCCAATGGTCACCGTGGGACTGAAGTGCGAGGGATTCCGCGTGGAGATGATCATTCGCGGCTACCT
>JAQXTJ010000090.1 GCA_029219425.1 Bacteroidales bacterium | reverse complement strand
AATGGTTGACATGAGCAGCGACTTTCCGAACCTCCTGGGCCTGGAAAGGAAATAATAGCAACCCTCATTAACCATGCGCCAGATTAATGCGGTCTTGTCGAGATACAGGTAATTCTCATTACGCAATTTCTCAAATTCTTGAATGCCCACAGGCAGTTTCAGGGAGATGCTCATAACCGTGTAGCTTTTATGGTGCCGGCAGTCAAGGCCGTCACCCTGCAAAGATACAACAAAACAGGCGCATCAACAAAATTGCAGGCAAAATTTTGCAGTACAATGGCGGAGGATGTTGCTGTTGAGTGCGATGAGACGCAGATTAGTGGGGAATGGTGTGGAAAACTTGGGGCGGTGGTGATTTTGGAGGAATTGGGGACGAAAATTCGGGGATTATGCGTAACTTTGTGGGCAAATAAACACTGAGGGGAAACGAAGATGGATATTTTTGGATATGGATTCTTTCAGAATGCACTCCTTGGGGTGCTCATTGCCGGTGTGGCGGCTGCCATTATCGGCACCTACATTGTGACTCGCCGCATGGTGTTCATTGCCGGAGGAGTGACGCACGCCTGCTTTGGCGGCCTCGGACTGGGCTACTTCCTTGGCGTGAGTCCCATAGCTATGGCGGCATTGTTTGCCGTGGCATCGTCGATGGGTGTGGAGTGGCTATCGACGCGGCAGCAGGTGCGGCAGGACTCTGCCATAGCGGTGATATGGGCGCTGGGTATGGCTCTTGGTACCCTCTTCATCTTCCTGACACCGGGCTATGTGCCTGAGCTTAATTCGTTTCTCTTTGGTAACATTCTCACCATCACCACGAGCGACATTGTGCTCTCGGCAGTGTTCCTGGTGGTGCTTCTTGCCTTTTTCACGCTCTTCTACCGCACGATAATAGCTTGTGCCTTCGACCCTGACTTTGCCCGCACTATGAACCTTCCGGTGGCGGCAATCAATTGCACTATGACGGTGCTCACAGCGCTGAGTATCGTGCTGACAATTCGCCTTATCGGAATTATGCTGCTGCTCTCGCTATTCACCATGCCGCAGATGATTGCCGAGAACTTCACACGCAAGTTCCGCTCCATGGCGCTGCTCTCCGTTGCGGCGAGCGTGGTGTGCTCGGTGGCCGGACTTATCTGCTCCTACCTGCTCAATGTGCCGGCATCGTCCACGATAGTGATAATGCTCGTTGCTGCCTATGCGTTGGCTCGCTTGGCGGGCAATAAAAGGCGAAAATCTGCGTTAATAATATGATAGGCTTTTGCCTTAGCACACACTAAAATAACCCACAGACAAACTTGACCCGACTTGCCCGACATATAATCCTCACTATGCTTGCAGCACTGCTCACGGTGCTGCTGCCCTCGTGCAGCACAAAGAAGAACACTTCGATGTCGCGTTTCTGGCAGGCTTTCAACACGCGTTACAACGTGTACTACAATGGCGAGACTAACTACATTGAGCAGCTCCACGCCATGGAAACCAGCTATGAGGACGACTATACCCGCCGCGTGCTCATACACCCTGCCGAGGCTCATGCCATTGAGAAGGCCACCAAGCCCAAGGGAAGCTACGACCGCACCATAGAGAAGATGCAGAAGGCTATTCAGCTCCACAGCATCACTCGCCGTCCAAAGAAGAATCCCAAGAAGGCTCGCGACCCAAAATATCAGGAGTGGCTCAAGCGCGAGGAGTACAATCCCTTCCTGCACAATGCGTGGCTGCTTATGGGCAAGGCTCAATACATGAAGGGAGACTTTGCAGCGTCGGCCGCCACGTTTCACTACACGGCACGCCGCTTTAAGTGGATACCTGAAGTGGTCACAGAGGCACAGCTGTGGGAGGTGCGCAGCTACTGCGCTATGGGCTGGACCACCGAGGCCGACAACGTGTTCACCCACATCAAGCGCGACAAGATTACCCGAGGCTCGCTACGCACGCAATACGACCTCACTGCCGCAAACTTCTACATAAAGACACATCGCGACACCACCGCCATTCCTTTCCTCGCCAATGCGGTGAAGGACAGTAAGGGCGCGCAGAAGGTGCGTCTGCGCTTCCTGCTGGGACAGCTTTATGCCGCCACCGGCGACAATGCCGCTGCCTACCGTGCCTTCAACAGCGTGGCAGGAGCCAGTGGCGCAACCTACCGCACGCGCTTCAATGCCCGAATAAAGCAGAGCGCGGTATTCGACGGCAACAACATAGACAAGGAAGTGCGCTCGCTAAAGAAGATGACGCGCTTCGACCGCAACAAGGACTACCTCGACCAGATATACTACGCCATAGGCAACCTTTACCTCTCGCGCCGCGACACCGTCAATGCCATATCGAATTATGTGCTTGCCGCGCAGAAGAGCACGCGCAACGGCATCGACAAGGCCATAAGTCAGCTAACTTTGGGCGGTATCTACTACGCGCAGCACAATTATGCCGACGCACAGCCCTGCTATGCCGAGGCAATTCCCCTCATTGGTGAGGACTATGCCGGCTACAAGCAACTGAAGTTGCGCTCCGACGTGCTCGACGAGCTGGCCGTGTATGCCCAGAACGTGAAGCTCCAGGACTCGCTGTTAACTCTCTCGCAGCTCTCGCCCGAGGAGCAACGGAAGGTGGCACAGCGTCTTGCCGACGAGCTGGTGAAAAAGGAGAAGGAAGAGGCCGAGAATGCCCACCGCGAGGAGTATCTTGCTGAGCAGGCTGCCAAAGGGAACCAGAATGGCAACACGCAGAGCAATGCTCCCACCGAGTTCCAGATGAACACCGACAAGTCGTGGTACTTCTACAACAGCACCACCAAGAGTGCCGGCAAGACGGCATTCCAGAAGCAGTGGGGAAGCCGCAAGCTCGAGGACGACTGGCGCCGTCGCAACAAGGCCACTTTCTCGATGGACGAGTTTGAGGCCAATGCAGGCGATGGCCTGGCAGCCGACTCCACCGCCACTGCCGCAGCCGACTCCACCGCCGTGGGCAAGGATAAGACCAACGATGCCGATCCACACTTCGCCGAATACTACCTGAAGCAGATTCCGCAGACCGATGAGGAACGCGCCACTTGCAACGACATTATTCAGGAGGGTCTCTACAACATGGCCGTGATACTGAAGGACAAGCTCGAGGACCTGCCGGCCTCGATTGCCGAGTTCAACATGCTGCTCACACGATATCCCGACAACCAGTATCGCCTCGACAGCTACTACAATCTCTATCTCATGGCCATGCGCATGGGCGATGAGGCCGGAGCTGAGCGCTACCGCCAGCTCATTGTGGGCGACTTCGCTGAGAGTGCCTACGGTCAGGCGATGCGCGACCCCAACTACTTCGAGAACCTGCGCAATATGGAGCGCGACCAGGAGGCTATGTATGAGCGGGCCTATGATGCCTACCTCAATAACCGCAACGACGAGGTTCACGCTGCCTACGAGGATATGAACACTCGCTATCCGCTATCGAAGATTCTGCCCAAGTTCATGTTTATCAACGCGCTGTCCTATGTTACCGAGAAGCGCTACGACGACTTTAAGGCCACACTCAAGGAGATGCTTGAGCGTTATCCCGAAACCGACATGACCACTATGGCATCGTCGATACTGAAGCAGATGGCACAGGGACGCACGCCCAATGCCGGAAGCGGAAACCTGCGAGGAATGATATGGGCCACACGCCTCACCAGCGACACCACCGCAACGGGAGCCACCGGCACCACGGTGACGCCATTCAGCACCGACAAGAACCGTCCGCACTACTATGTGCTGGCCTATCCAACCGACACTGTTTCGGCCAACGAGTTGCTCTTCGCCATAGCACGCCACAACTTCAATTCGTTTGTGGTGAAGGACTTCGACCTGGAACAAATGACCTTTGGCCGCATGGGACTGCTCATAGTGAAGGGCTTTGCCAACTTTGAAGAAGTGGGTCACTACAAGACTGTGCTTGAGGAAGATGTCGAGCTACATATTCCGCCACAAGTGCGCCATGTGCTGATAAGCGAGGACAACTTCAAGATTCTGCTCAACGAGGGTCGCTCGCTCGAGGAATACTTTGAGTTTCTCGATGGTAAACTTGGAGAGATAGAGAACGACTCTCCGGCCGAAGAAGCAGATGGGGAGCCTGCCGAGGATAATAACCAAGAAGAACAAGTAGTAGTAGAAGAAGAGGAGGAAGAAGAATAATGAACAGCAATGGAACAATACTTTGGGCCGACGACGAAATAGATCTGCTCAAGCCACACATAATGTTTCTGCGCCAAAAGGGCTACGACGTGGTGACCGTGAACAATGGCCGCGACGCCCTCGACGCTGCCGAGACATCGAATTTCGACCTTATCATTCTCGATGAGAACATGCCCGGAATAAGCGGGCTTGAGACCCTCTCGAGAATCAAGATTTCCTGCCCCGAGGTGCCGGTGATAATGATTACCAAGAGTGAGGAGGAGAACATCATGAATCAGGCTATTGGCAACAAGATTGCCGACTACCTGATTAAACCTGTGAACCCCAACCAGATACTCCTGTCGATAAAGAAGAACCTGCACTCGGGTACGCTCGTGTCGCAAAAGGCCACGCTCGACTATCAGCAGGAGTTCCGCAACATCAGCATGCTCATCAACAGTGCCTCCACCTTCGAGGAGTGGTGCGATGTGTATCGCATGCTCGTGCACTGGGAGCTAACGCTCGCCAGCACCGACACCAACATGGACGAGCTGCTGCGAATGCAGAAGATAGAGGCCAATCAGGAGTTTGCAAAATTCGTGAAAAAGAACTATGAGAAGTGGGTGACCACCGACCGCCACCCCCTCATGAGCCACGAGATATTCAAGACCAAAGTGTTTCCACTGCTCGATGCCGGCGAGAAGGTGTTTTTTATCGTTATCGACAACTTCCGCCTCGACCAGTGGCGCATGGTGAAGCCCTTGCTCAGCGAATACTTCACCATCGACGACGACGGGCTTTATTGCAGCATCCTACCCACCGCCACGCAGTATGCCCGCAATTCCATCTTCTCAGGCCTTATGCCCATCCACATTGCCAAGATGTTTCCCTCGCTGTGGGTGGATGAGGATGAGGATGAGGGCAAGAACCTCAATGAGTCGCCACTTATCCAGACCATTCTCGACCGTTACCGCAAGCACTACCGCTTCTCCTACAACAAGCTCAACGACTCGCAGGCCAGCGAGAAGCTGCTCACCCAGTTCAGCAACCTTATGGTTAATGACCTCAATGTGCTGGTAATAAACTTTGTGGATATGCTCTCGCACGCCCGAACCGAATCGAAGATGATACGCGAACTCGCCTACAGCGATGCAGCCTACCGCTCTCTCACCGAGTCGTGGTTCCGCCACTCGGCCACAATAGAGATATTCAAGCGCATTGCCGAGAAAGGCTTCCGCGTGGTGCTCACCACCGACCATGGCACTGTGCGCGTGGATCAGCCCATAAAGGTGGTTGGGGAGAAGAGCACCAACACCAACCTGCGCTACAAGCTGGGGCGCAACCTGAGCTATAACCCAAAGCAGGTGTATGAGATAAAGAGGCCGGAACTGTATGGACTGCCGCAGCCAAATATTTCCACCACCTACATCTTTGCCACCAACCGCGACTTCATAGCCTATCCCAACAACTACAACTACTATGTGCAATACTACAA
>JAQXTJ010000089.1 GCA_029219425.1 Bacteroidales bacterium | reverse complement strand
TGAGAATAAGTGTTCAACAAGAAGAACAAAAGGGAAAAGAAGAAAATTGGCTGTCAGAACAACCATTCTGACCATCTCCTTTCTTTTATTTCATGTCCCTTTGTCCCTAATATTTTCCTATAAAGGCTAAAAATAATAGTGTATAGGATAAATAAAGGATTTGTACCCTTAACCGAGGGACAGCTTGGGACATACGTTCGCTTGGCATCGCATTTTACAGATGCCAAAGCCACTATCGAGTGATGAAAAAAGATTTTTTCTTTCCCTTTCTTTTCGCCAGCAACCAATCTTTATGGATATATCACCACAGAGTCTGTACCTCCGTTTGCCGTAGGCTTTTTAGGTGGTCTAAACAAGAAGTACCAGTGTCTGACGGTTTTGCTTCGCTTGCCGCTTCCTACTGGCATCCTTGAATGTTCGCAGGCTCACATTGGCAATCCTTTTATACCAGAGTATCATTTTCAACAACGCATTTACAATGACAGAAGATAAAGACAACTACAAAGAGAAGACTTCAATGAAGAGATCTCCTAAAGACAGGCATATTGATGTTCGTTTCACAGAAGACGAGTTTAACCGTGTATTGAAGAATGCCCAATTGTCGGGAAGAAGTAAGAGCATCTATCTCCACGACATTGCCATTGGGCATAATCCCTCTTTACCCATGACTGCTGAACAACAAGAAGCCTTGAAAGGCTTGACTGGTGCAAGAGCAGAACTGGTTTACGTGCGCAATGCGCTTCACGCCTTGCCACAAGCAGAGCGGAAGAAACTCTTCAAGAGAGCAGACTTCATGGAGCGTTGGCTTCAAGGTGTCAACGACATCATCAGGGAATGGAGCCATATTAGAGACAGATTTTTAGACATGATATGATAGCAAAAGCATCAGCCATTCAGCATGGTCAGGCAATGACCAATTATGCAACAAAGAACAACCGTGCAGACATCGTCAAGACCAACCATCTTAGCGAAGGTCTGCCTCCTATGGGCATGTGGGATGAGATGGTTCTGCATCAGTCCATGTTCAAGCAGAGGTATGTCAAGAAACCCATCGAACTGACCTCCATACGTTTTGAGCTTTCCCCGTCTGAGGAAGAAGCACGAAACTGGAATCTGGATGATTGGCAAAGATGCCTTAATGAGTTCATCCATGAGATAGACAATATCTCAAAAGTGAACCATATCGGCAAAAGAAAAGGTAAGTCTGCAATATCAGTAAAACCTACCAATATAGCCAACTCACAGTATTTTGCAGCTCTGCACCATGACTCCAAGAGTGGTATTCCCCACCTGCACCTGGTGGTGAACCGCCTTGACATGGACGGCAATCTCAATGATGTGAAGTTCATCGGTGAACGTGCCGTAATGGCAGCGAAAGCCGTCAATCTGCATCATGGATGGAAAGACGCTATGGATATTCGCAATCAGCGTATTGCAGAGGTAACTAACGCCTGCATGAATGTGTTGAGTTCCATGTCTGCCTTTGACTGGAATGTCTATACCGACAGATTGAGGTCAAAGGGGTACAACATTGAGTTAATCCGTGACAAGACAAATCAAGCAAAGGTGCATGGGTATCGCTTCAAATTTGGTAGAACGACCATCAAGGCATCTGAACTGGGCGTTGGCAGAAATCTCACGGCATCGAAAATAGAGAGCACCTTCCATAGGCTGCATCCACAAGCGTTTCCTATTAGTCAAAGGTCATCTGCCTTTGTGCCAAATCCAACAACAGAAGAAGGTCGGGATGTAGCCAAGCCAAGTGGTTTGTCTCATCCTTACAATGTGGTTCAACCAAAAGACTCTCCTTGTTTCAGAAAGGTGCTGCAAGTTGATGGCAAGCACTTCAATATACATATGCCAACTATAGCATACGATGCGATGAACAGTTGTATCAAAGTTCCCGAAAATGGATCTGCAAGTCATAATGACATTATGAATGTGGCGATGCTGCTCTTTATGGGCTACCTTGATGCTGCCACCAGTATGTCGGAGTCGTGTGGTGGCGGTGGTAGTCCAGGCAGTAGTTGGGGACGTGACAAGGACGAAGATGACCGTGACTGGGCAAGACGTTGCGCAATGCAAGCCAATTGGCTCTGCAAACCGATAAAGAGAAGTCGTAGAAGATAATATTAAAACACTTATCAGTATGGGAAGAAACAAGAAAGATGCAGCACAGGATGTGCTAACCCTGTACAATCAGATGCAGGAAGACGAGACTATTGAAAGAGGCAAAGAGGAAATCCGCAGCACTCTTGATGAAATTGCGTCTGCCAAAAAAGTCCTCTCTTCTGTAATGGTGGAACTTTCAGAAGCCAATCGTACAATGAAATTAACAAAAACCGCTCTTATGGCTGTCCAAAAGAGTACGGAGAATATCGTTGACGGAATCTGCAATGCTATTGTCAAGGCAGAACAAAGCAACCTCAAAGTAGGTATCAACGATGAAGGACTTGCACAGTTGAATGAGCGGAACGATGCCGCCATTTCAGTCTTCAAGCAAGCTCTCGATGAACATGAAAAGCGAATAAATGTCCTATTCACTCACCAACAGAAAGAACTAAAGCGCATCCGAAACATTGAAGAAGGTGCTTACTTCAATGGTCGCACCTATGCTTGGATGTTCGGCTTGGCTTTTATAAGTTGGGCAATTATCCTTGTGGAAATCACCATCTGGATATGTATCAAACTTTTTTAGCAAACTCAAAACAACATCATTATGAAAGACAGCGAATACACCCAGACAAGAAAGACGGCAATCAATGCCCTTAACCATTGGGCAACGACAGGTTTGGGGCAGTTCACCATGTGTGACATTGTAAGCACCTACTTGGAGGCAAGCGATGCAAACCGCTCCTCCATCGGTGGTGAAGAGGTTATCCTCGCACACAGAAAAATAGCAGCTAACCGACTGGCGATTAACTGTATATATGCTTTATCCAAAGAGGAACTATCCAAGGTGGATAGGGAATTGGAATGGATTGCAAGTGACTTTCTGATGTAAGACCTCGGAATAAGAAGATAAATGAATGACAAACATTGTGTGGATATATATATGTCAGAATATTCACTTATCTTAGTGCTGCAAAAAACTCAAATAAAGAATATCTGACATATGGCAAAAGTAAACATAAAATCTGAGAAAATCACTCCTTTCGGAGAAATTTATTACGCAAGCAAGGCTTTTTATGCGCTTTCACTTGACAAAATCATCAACGGCACTCTTGGTGTTCGCAGTTCTACCTACAACGACTACCAGTGGGACGAGATAATGTCAGCCATGTCTGACGTGTTCCTCTGTGGCGGCTCCTATTCGGAGGATATCATAAGGACTGTTGACGGCAACTGCCGCATATTCTACATACGGGGCATACACAGTGCGTTATCGAAACGGACAACAAACGTGGGGCGAGAGAGCGCGACTTCGACTGTCTCAACAATGACTTCGGATGGAAGCATCTGCCATGTTCCTTCTTGAAAGAGAACACCGTGTACATGATACTGACAGCCTTCTGCATGAATTTCTTCTCGTATTTCATAAGAGCAGTGTCATCCGTGTTCATCAGCTTATCATCTACATCAAAAGTCAAGAAGTTTGTCTTCCACTTTACCGCCGTATTCGCCAAATGGACAAGGACGGCAAGAAGATGGTGGCCGAATTTGTATACCGGCATGCCGTATGACAAACTTTCTTTTGGATAGCCCCATTTTTTCGAGGCTTTTGAATCTCAATCCTCAATGGGGAAAAGGGCGGTGTGCCCTAATTTGAACGTCTTTGGATTTTTATCGTGCAGATATGCGTATGCGCACGATAAAAATCCAAAGAATATACGGAAAGACTTAGTCTGCTAATTTAAGGATGAAGAAAAAGAATTTTTCTTTTGCCGGTGTGGAATCTCGCGGTTTTTATGTAACTTTGTGGGAAACAAGATTGCACAATATCTTGAGATAACTGATTATAAACAAAAATAAAACTGTTTTACCACAATGGCAACACCACACATCTCGGCCGCACAAGGCGATTTCGCAAAGACGGTGCTTATGCCCGGCGACCCACTGAGAGCCAAATTTATAGTAGAGAATTTTCTTGACGACGCACGCCTCGTGACTTCGGTGCGCAACATGCTGGGCTACACCGGCACCTACAAGGGCGTGCGCGTATCGGTGATGGCAAGCGGAATGGGAATGCCGAGCATCGGCATCTACTCCTATGAGCTTTTCAAGTTCTATGGCGTGGAGAACATTATACGCATAGGCTCGGCCGGAAGCTACCGCGACTGGCTGAAGGTGATGGACGTGACCCTGGCCCGCACTGCCGTGAGCGAGTCGTCGTTTGCAATCACTCAGGGCGGCTGCCCCGACAAGAGCATTGCCCCAAGCCCTGAAATCAACAACCTCATCATCAAGAAAGCCGGGGAGCTGGGCATTGAGTGCAAACTGAGCGTGGTGCACTCAAGCGACGTGTTCTACCGCGAGCCTTCGCAGGGCACATGGCAGGAAATCGCCGACAACACGGGCAGCGACTGCGTGGAGATGGAGAGCTTTGCCCTGTTCCACAATGCCAACGTGCTCGGCAAGCGTGCGGCATGCCTGCTCACTATAAGCGACTCTTTCGTCAATCATGAGGAACTCTCGGCCGAGGAGCGCCAAAAGTCGTTCCGCGACATGATGGTGCTTGCACTGGAGTCGGCGATATGCCTGTAACTCACCCTATTAGTCACGGCGGGCTAAGTGGCTCGCCGTGACACTTGTTTCCTGACACAACAAATCAAAAACAAATCACACACAATTATGCGCAATCTTTTGCTTATTGCAGCCGCGTGTGCCGGCATCGCCTCGGCACAGGCTCAGGCCATCTACTATCAGGACTCAAATAACTGCGACATGCTGCGCCATGTGGCTCAGCGCGACAGGCTCCGCCGGGAGTTTGTGCTTCCCGAGGTGAATGGCTGCAAAGTGCTGAAGGCCGACCTGCACACCCACACCATCTACTCCGACGCCCAGGTCACACCCGGCTACCGCGTGGAGGAGGCGTGGCTCGACGGACTCGACGTGCTTGCCATTGCCGACCATGTGGAGTATCGCCCATGGGAACAGGACTACATCGACTGGCTGAAGGGATATGTGAAGAAAGACGCCAAGGCCCGCAACAACCGGCTGGTGCATGCCGAGGCCGACAAGCAGGGCATACAGGTGGACCTCAACCTGCCCTACCGCCTCGCCAAGCCCGTGGCCGAGAATTATGGAATCACGCTGATTCCTGCCGTGGAGATTACGCGCGACATGGCCACCTGCGGGCACTTCAATGCACTCTTCATCACCGATGCCAACACCGTTTTCCACAACGACCCGGCACAGTCGATGCGCAATGCACGCGCCCAGGGAGCGCTAATCATGGAGAATCACCCGGGCTGGACGCGCAAGAACCTTGCGATGAACGACTTCGAGAAGCAAGTGTTTGCCGAGAAACTAATCGACGGCATAGAGATTATGAACGGTCCTGAGTTCTATCCCTGCGTGGCCACACGCGCCAGGGAGCTGGGGCTATTCATGGCTTCGAGCACCGACATACACGCCACCACGGCAACCACCTACGGCATCAACGGGCAGCAGCGCGACATGACGCTCATTCTTGCCCACGACAACACGCCCGAGGCCATAAAGGAGGCACTCGTGGCACACCGCACCCTGGCCTACGCCTACGGCTCGGTAGCCGGCGAGGAGCAGCTTGTGCGCGACTTC
Source organism: Bacteroidales bacterium (assembly GCA_029219425.1). GTDB lineage: Bacteria > Bacteroidota > Bacteroidia > Bacteroidales > Muribaculaceae > CALZFJ01. The sequence continues at coordinate 18,688 of JAQXTJ010000089.1, read as the reverse complement.
TTCCACGCCTGCGTGAAGGCCGAGGTGGTGAGGACTAATGAGAAAGGCGTGCGCACACTGCGGCTCACCAACAACACATCTATGACCTTCGTCTTCACCCGGGGCGGCAATCCCTTTGAGCTGCGCCCATTCACCTCACGACACATCACCGCCGACGCGCAGAACCGCCTCACCCTCACCGTGGAGAACCTGTGGATTCCCGGCGAGCAGCAGCACCCTACTATAAGTCTTTAGCACCCTGCTATGCCGAGCGCCACTGCGATGGCGTGGAGCCGGTGAGAGCCTTGAAGAAGCGCACGAAGTGCTGTGGGTACTCAAAGCCCAGACTGCGGCTCACCTGAGCCACCGTCATATCCTCGCTTGTGCCGAGCAACTGCTTGGCGCGGGCGAGGATTCGGTCGTTGATAAGGTCCTTGGCGGTGCGGCCGGTCTCAGTTCTCACGAGAGTGCCGAAATAGCCCGTTGAGAGGCAGCACTTGCCGGCAAAATAGGCCACCGAGGGCAGTCCCTGCTGCCCGGCCTTGGAGAGAAGGTAGTCGTCGAGAAGAGCGAGAAACTTGCGCACCACGCTGTGGTTGATTTCCTCACGGGTGATAAACTGGCGGTCGTAGAAGCGCAGGCAGTAGTTGAGCAGAAGCTCAACGTTCGACACAATGAGTTCGCGCGTGTGCTTGTCGATGGCGCGGTTAAGTTCCTGCTCAATCATGGCGAGCACACCCTGAAACACCACAACCTCCTGCGCCGAGAGATGCAGTGCCTCGGTGCTGGTGTAATCGAAGAACTCATAGCGGCTCATCTGCCGGGCCAGAGAAGTGCGGTTGAGGAGGTCGGGGTGAAATGCCAGTGCAGTGTATTTTGCCAGAGGCACATCGGGATTAGGCTCCACCGTCACCACCTGGCCGGGAGCGAAACTCGTCACGGTCATCTCGTCGAAGTCGTAGGGCGTGCGGCCGTAGGAGAGGCGGCAGCCCTTGGTTTCCTTGAGGTAGATGGCATAGAGCCCATAGTGCATCACGCACTTATGGATATGCTCAGTGTTGTGCACATGCACCACGCTCACCAGCGGGTGGAGAGTGGGCACGCCATTGTAGTCGTTGAAATCCTTAACCGAATTGAGAAAAATCTCCTGCATAATAAATCCTTTATAAAATCATAACGCTGAGAGCAGCATCATTATTATCATTTCGCGCACAGCTTGCCATATTCGTCATCGGTGACCGGTTCCAGCCACTCGTTGGAGGTGTTTTCTCCCTCCACTTCGAAGGCGAGGTGGGCAAACCAACTGTTGGCGGCCGCTCCGTGCCAGTGCTTTGCGTTGGCAGGGATATGAATGACGGTGCCGGGAAGTATCTCCTGAGCGGGTTTGCCCTCTTCCTGATACCAGCCGCGACCAGCCACGCCGATGAGCATTTGTCCGCCGCCTTTTTTGGCACGATGAATATGCCAGTTGTTGCGGCAACCGGGTTCGAAGGTGACATTGGCAATAGAAACTTGTTCGCTTGATATGCGGGCCAAATAGCTGTTGCCCTTAAAATACCGGGCGTATGCCGTGTTAGGTTCACCTATGGGAAATATCATCTCTTGCTGGAAGCGAGCCTTGGCATCGTCGGCTGCGGTGTCGTCTGCCCACACCTCCTTTGCCTGACGGAAGGCTGCCCATGCCTTGGGCCAGCCGGCATAGAAGGCGATGTGGGTGATGATTTCGGCAATTTCCGTTCGGGTAATGCCGTTCTTTTTCGCCTCCTGCAAGTGGAACGTGAGCGACGAGTCGGTCATTCCCTGGCTGATGAGAGCCGTGAGGGTGACGAGGCTGCGGTCGCGCAGGCTCAGTAGGTCGTTGCGGCTCCATACCTCGCCGAAGAGTATGTCGTCGTTGAGATGGGCAAATTCGGGGGCAAACTCGCCAAGCTGTGTGCGACCTGCCGTCTGTACTATTTTCTGTTGTGCCATAACGTTGATTGTCATTGCTGTCAATAATGTGAATAAAATTGTTTTCTTCATGTGCTTTACTATTCAATAAAGTTGTTTATCTTGTTGGCGGGGGGCAGCGGAGTCTGGTCGCAGAGTTGCAGCGACTTGACCATGTGCAGCGTGCCCTGCTTGTATTTTTGGAAGTGCGCCGAGGCAATGTGCTTCTCGTATGCCTCCTTCGAGGCGTAGGTCTCAAGGATGGTCACGAGGCACGCATTCTCCTTGTCCTGCACGGCATACATTGTCAATACTCCCGGCTCTGTACGCAGAGATATTTCGCCCACCTCCACGGCAAGCTTCAAGTACTCGCCGAGATATTGAGGATAAACCTCAATCTTCGACAGTCGCACGATACCATCGGCCGCCATCGTCTGCTTGGCACACATTCCCGAACTGTTTTCACTCTCCATTTCAGTGTCGTTTTGTTTAGGTGGCTCTCCCTCCTGCCGTGAGGTGCACGACAGGAATAGGGAGAGAAACAACATTACTGATAATAATCTCATAGTTCGTGTGGCTATTTCAGACTCTTGCGCAATACGTCGATGACATCCTTGCGCGTGAGCACCACATAACCGCTTTCGGTGATGGGGCAAGCATCTGCCATACCCTCCAGCATCGACTCGTCGGCACCGCAGTCGGTGATGTTCATAGCCAATCCCAACTCATGCATCCATTCTTCCATACGCTTAAGGCCTTCCATGGCAATCTCGTTTTCGGCCTTGCCGTCACGGGATACACCCCACACATTCTCTGCCAAGCGGCAGAACTTCCTCACAGCATCCTTCGAGTGGCTGATGAGCATACGGTAATAAGCTCCGCTGACGGCAGAAAGGGTGTGACCGTGGGTGGCATCGGTGTAGGCAGCCACGGCTTGTCCGAGCATGTGAACCATCCAGTCGGTTGGCTTGCCACAGGCTATGAGTCCGTTGAGTGCCCATGTGGCAGTCCACATGATGTTGCTGCGAGCCTCATAATCCTCGGGATTTGCGAGCACCTGGCGTGAGCCGACGATGAGCGAGCGCATCAGTCCCTCGGCGATATAGTCGGAGGTGTTGTCGTCGTTGCCCGAGAGATACTGCTCCAGGATGTGCGACATAATGTCGTAAATGCCCGCCACCGTTTGATACTGTGGCACGGTGAAGGTATATGCCGGATTGAGAATAGAGAAGTCGGGGTTGCGGAAATAGTAGAACTTCTTGCGGTTCTCGTGGTGGTTGGAGATTACGGAGCAACTATCCATTTCCGAACCTGTTCCGGCCATGGTGAGCACGCAGCCCACTGGAATCCATCGGCATTTCATCTCGCCCCAGTTGCAGAAATAATATTCCCAAGGGTCGGCTTCCAAGTAGGTAGAGCCGGCCACTGCCTTGCAGTAGTCGATGGTGGAGCCGCCGCCCACGGCAAGAATCAGGTTCACAGCCTCAGCCTTAGCCAACTGTATTCCCTCGCGCACCTTGTCGATGGTTGGGTTTGGCATCACACCGCCAAGTTCAACTACCTCCTTGCCTGCCTTCTGCAATTCAGCCTTCACAGCATCGTAAATGCCATTGCGCTTTATGGAGCCGCCTCCATACACCAGCATCACCTTCTTGCCATAATGCTCCAGTTCTTTACTCAAGTTGCTTAACGCTTCCTCACCGAAATAGAGTTTCGTGGGATTGTGAAATGTGAAATTGCCTAACATGATTATCTGTTTTTTATAAGTTATTATTTATCGATTTGGCTTTCGGTGAAAGCATCGGCGCGATGTCCCATCAGGTGGATTTGTGAGTAGTCGCTGTCGAAAGCTGCCAGTTCTTCGGGAGTGAGTCGCACATTGGCGGCACCGAGGAAGTCATCGAGATGGGCGGGATTGGTGGTGCCGGGAATAGGGACAATCCATGGCTTGCCGCCATTAAAGCACCTGCGGCAGCCGATAATTTTAAGAAGTTTCTTCTATCCATTGCACTTGGAGATTAGCGGTAGATTTTCTTTGAATAAGTGTTGCCACCTTTCTTGAATTGCACAATGCTGAAGCCTGAGGCACTGCGAAGAGAGGCGATTTTTTGCCCACAGGCATTATATGCGGCAACAGGCACTTCGTCACCGCTCACGGCAGCACCGACCGAGGCTATGCCGGTATAATTGATGTCGGATAGCCACTGTGCAATCATTGAGTGGCAATTGGATACTTGCGAGGAGCGAATCCATAGGTTTGGCTCAAGGAAAATGCCTTGTGGAATGAGGCGCTTGGCATCGGCCACCACATTGCTTATTCCGCTGCTTGCGCTCGACACGATGAGGGCAATGTGCTTGCCGGCCATTTCGCCGCCGCGCTGAAAGAGGAACGTCTGCAATGGCGCAGCCATATTGCTCCACCACAGTGGGGCAGCCACAATCACCACATCATAGGCAGCCATGTTCATCTCCACCGGGTCGATTGCCGGATAGGAGGCTGGGTCGCTGGGGTTGTTGCGGATTGCCGAAATCAAGGCACTGCCGGCGGCATAATTATTGGCGGCATAGTCGATTCCTTTCTCGGCAGGCTCAATGCGCACCACATCGGCATCAATCTGCGTGCTCAGGTCGCTCACTATAGTGTGCACGTTGTTGGTGAAACTGTAATACACCACCAGTGTCCTGGCACCGGCAGCCATTATCGACATCATCATAATAATTGCTGAGATTACACTTTTTTTCATAATTTTTCTATATTGATTTGTTGAGGAAATTCACGATTTCGGGGAATGGGATTAGTGAGAGATTATCGTAGAGGTCGCAGTGGACGGCCTGGGGAACGATGAGCAGGTGCTTGTTGTCGCCCTTGAGACGCTTGAAGGTGTCGTCGCTGAAATAGCGCGAGTGGGCTTTCTCGCCGTGGACGAGGAGCACGGCACTTTCAATCTCGCCGGCATAGGCAAGTATGGGGGCGTTGAGGAAAGCGAGGCTCGATGTGATGTTCCAGCCCTGGCCCGAATTGATGGAACGAGGGTGGAATCCGCGCGGAGTCTTGTAGTAATCGTAATAATCCTTCATGAACTGTGGCGCGTCGGCAGCCGGCTCGGGGTTCATCACAGAGCGTTTGTAGGTGCCGCTCTTGAAGTCGGCGGTGCGCTGTGCGTTCAGTGCCGCACGCATCTCACGGCGACTGGCGGCATCGTCGGCAGCATCATTGTAGCCATTGGCGGTGCATCGGCTGATGTCGTACATAGTTACGGCGACGGTGGCCTTGATGCGTGTGTCGATAGCCGCGGCATTTATGGCAAAGCAGCCGAAGCCGCAGATTCCCACAATGCCAATCTTGTGGGCTGCTACATCTTCTCGGGAGATGAGATAATCGACAGCCGCTGAGAAATCCTCGGTGTTGAGGTCGGGAGAAGCAAGGTTGCGGGAATTGCCGCCGCTCTCGCCGGTGAAAGATGGGTCGAAGGCAAGGGTGATGAACCCCTCCTCGGCAAGACGCTGGGCATATAGCCCCGACGACTGCTCTTTCACAGCCCCGAAAGGACCGCTCACAGCCAAAGCCGGCAACGTTCCTTGCCGATTTTTGGGGCGGTAGAGGTCGGCGGCAAGTGTGATGCCGAAACGATTGACGAAAGTGACTTTCTCGTGATTCACAAGGTCGCTTTTTGGGAATGTTTTGTCCCATTCAGCCACCAAGTGCAGAGGTTCTTTACCGGCCAACTTATCTGACGCCATCTGAGCCGGAGCATTAATTGCAAATGCGATAGACATAGCTAAAACTGTTATTATTTTTGTATTCATCGGTTACTGATGCTTTTTTCTTCTTAAATTGAGTGGCCCAGTTCGTAGGCATCGACGAGGGCTTTGTGGTGGGCGATGTCGCCCATGGCGGTCACACCACCGGCAAACACATGGCCGGCGAACCGTGCCTCGGGGAAACAGGCAATCCAGCCACCGAGTCCCTCGATGGCACGGCTTGGCACGTCGATTTCATTCTCGGCGGCGGCTGTGAGGAGGTAGATCTGGCGGAAACGGTAGTCGGAGCCATAGAGAGGGTTGGCGCGGTCGAGGAGAGTTTTCATCTGTCCGCACATCTCGTAGTAATAGATAGGGGTAGCAAAGGCGATGACATCGGCATCGTGCATGGCGGCGAGAATGGGTGGCATGTCGTCGTCGGCGTTGCCAATGGCGCAAGTGCCGGTGCGCTGACAGGCGAGGCAGCCCCGGCAGAAGTCGATGTGCTTTCCGCGCAAAGAGATTTTCACCACCTCGTGGCCGGCCGAGGCAGCACCCTGAATGAATTCCTCAGCGAGAGCGTCGGAATTGCTGCGAGGGCGAAGACTTGTGGAAATAACCAGTACTTTCTTTTTCATAATCGTGGGTGTTGTTTTTTATCCGAGTACAAAATTACTCAGAAAAAACGCACAGTCCATACCCCGATTTTGGGAATAATAACCAATTCGCACTAAAAAGGAGGGGAATGTGCTTGAAACCGGGGATTTTTCCGGGTTTTTCAGTCTAAAAAAGTGTGAAAATCGGTGTGGAAATGTCGATGAAAGAGAGGGTTGTGTCGATTTATTGGGGGAAATGTGATTTTTTAGTGTTGTGATGCTCGGTGAATTATTCTATATTTGCAAGCAGGAAAATATTTTGATAATTAAAAAATTATGATTTTGTTATGAAACGGTGTTTTTTGGCCATGATGGTGCTGATGGGGTGTGTTGCCACGGCTGCGGCCTACGACTATCCCTACCTCACCTTCAGCACGCAAGGAGGCGTGACGCGGAGTGTGGCCGCCGAGGAGCTGGTGATTACTTTTGCCGATGGGAAGATGATTGCCCACAGCGCACAGGGCGACCTGGAGCTTGAGCTACAGGCTCTTGATAAGATGTGCTTCACCACCGAGCAGTCGGGAGTGAGCAGTGCAGTGGCAGCGGGCGGCGTGGTGAGAGTATTCTCCATGCAGGGCGTGGAAATGGGCACCTATGCGTCACAGTCCGAGGCAGTGAGCCGGTTGCCGCAGGGCATCTACATAGTGAAACACGATGGTTCAACCCTTAAACTTGCAGTGAAATGAGAAAATCAGCGGCAATCATAGCCATGGCACTCTCGGTGACGGCAGCCATGGCGCAGACACTCAATGTGGCAGTGGGCAATGTGACCTACGCCTTTCCGGCAGCACAGGCGGGCGACATGACTTATACGGGCGCTACCACGCTCACCATTCTTGGCCGCGACTTTGCCATCGCCGAGGTTGACCGAATCTATGTAGATGCCAGCGAGGTGAAGGACAACACGGTGAAGGTGACCATGGCCGAGGGGCAGGCAAAAGTGACCGTGGCAGGCAACATAGCACAATATGTGACACCCACGGTGACGGGTGCCTATGTGAGCATCGACCAGAGCAGCGCGGTGGGCGACGACACCTGCGGCGAAATCACCTACAACCTGAGTGGCAAGGCCTCCGACGGACAGTTTACCCTGGGCGGCTCCTACAAGGCCACGGTGGAGCTCAACGGACTGACGCTGGGCTGCGCCACAGGAGCGCCAATCAACATCACCAACACCAAGCGCATAGAAATGAGCGTGAAGAAAGGCACCACCAACAGCCTGAGCGACTGCGCCGATGGCTCGCAGAAGGGCTGCATAGCCTGCAAGGGACACCTTGAGCTTAAGGGCAACGGCTCGCTCACCATCGACGCCAACACCGGCCACGGCATATATGCCAAGGAATATATTGAGATGAAGAACTGCACCATTGAGGTGCTCAATGCAGTGAAGGACGGTGTGAACTGCAACCAGTACTTCCTCATGGAGAGCGGCTCGCTCACCATCGCCAATGTGGGCGACGACGCAGTGCAGGTGTCGTTCAAGGACGACACCGACCGCGAGGCCGAGGACACCGGCAGCATAACCATTGCCGGAGGCACAATTACCGCCACAGTGGAAGCCACAGCCGCCAAGTGCCTAAAGGCCGACGGCTGCGTGACTGTAACCGGTGGCACGCTCACCCTCACTACCACTGGTGGCGGCAAGTGGGACGCTGACGACGTGAAGACGAAAGCCTCGACCTGCATAAGCGCCGACGAGAATATTACCATTGATGGCGGCGTACTGCTGCTCACCAGCACCGGAAGCGGCGGCAAGGGAATGAGCTGCGACGGGGAATTTGTGATGAATGGCGGTGACGTGACGATAAGCACTTCGGGAGGCGTGTTTGTGTATCAGAACGGAGTGGAATATCCCAATTACACAGGCAGCACCGACCGTATTGCCAGCGACTATAAATCGTCGGCAAAGGGCGTGAAAGCCGATGGAAACGTGACAATAAACGGCGGCACCATCAATGTGACCACCACCGGCAATGGCAGCGAGGGAATAGAGAGCAAGGCTGTGCTCACCATCAACGACGGCACCGTGGTGGTGAACTCGCGCGACGATGCCATCAACTCATCGAGCCACATGCACATTAATGGTGGCGACATCACCGTGGTGGCCACGGGCAACGACGGACTCGACGCCAACGGCAACCTCTACATAAGCGGCGGCACAATACGCGCCTTTGGAGCCGGCTCGCCCGAGTGCGGACTCGATGCCAATGAGGAGCAAGGCTACACCGTGGTGATTAGCGGCGGCGAAGTGCTTGCCGTGGGCGGCGGCAACAGCGTGCCTTCGGCCTCGTCGGGCAGCACGCAGCCCTATGTGACCACCACACTAAGCGCAAAGGCCGGCAACACAGTGAGCATCATCAGCAGCGGCGGCACCACCCTTGCCACATTCACCGTGCCAAGCAACTACGGCACATCGGGAACCAGCTATGCCCGACGACCCGGTGGAGGTGGACCCGGTGGAGGTGGACCCGGCGGCAGCGGTGGCGGAATGCTAATCACCTGCCCCGGCTTGGTGAGCGAACAGAGCTACACCGTGACGAGCGGCACCTCGACTGCCACCGTAACTGCCCGTACCACAAAGTGACAGACTACAGGATGATATAGAAGAGAAGACACATAAAAAATCCGGGAGGAGGGTGTGAGGAACTTGAATTGCCATGTTTTCCTTCACATCCTCCTCCCGGCTTTTTGCGTAATGCCGGGATTTACTATGGGTCGAGGCGGAATACGATGCGGAAGCGGCCGGCCTCGTAGCGGGTGCTGGAGATGCGGAAGTGGCCAATCTCGGCGGTGTTGGCAACGTGTGTGCCCACACAGAGGCACTCGTCGTAGTCGCCCACTCGCACCACGCGGAGCGTGGCCGAGGCATCATCGGGAAGCCGCTCCATGTCGAATCGCCCACGAGCCTGCTCATGTGTGATATATTCCATCGTCACCGGCAGGTGGGCATCAATCACCTCGTTCACCCGCGCCTCCACCTCTGCCACCTCTTCGGGCGAGAGCGGGGCCGGGAGATTGTAGTCGCACTTGCTCTTGCGGCGCTCAATGTGGGCATTCGCTGAGCGGCGGCATCCGTGGAGCTTCACCATGGTGCCATTGAGAATGTGCTCGGCGGTGTGCATGGGAGGGTATTCCTGCTTGTTGTGGTCGTTGAGGACAGGTTGTTCCATAATGTGTTGACGGTTGTTTTTTGTGCAAAGTTACATCATTTTCACGAAAAAAGGAAAAAGGGGACCGTGGCTTCACAGCTGCGGTCCCCTGGTGTGAAAAATAGTCACTTAATGTTACAATAATACTATATAATTTGAGTTTGCTTGTGCAGAATCGCTTTTATTACTTCACTGCCACGCGCTGTGCCATGCCGGCGGCACGCACTATGTAGATACCCTCGGCGCATCCGCTGAGGTCGATGGTGGTGCAGCCATTGCAGCCACGCTGCGATGCCACGAGAGTGCCGGCAGTGGTGAACACCTGAGCGTCGTAGCACTGAGCATCGGTGTCGATGGTCACCACCTTGCCGTTGGTGAAGATGCGTGTGGCATCGGTGGCGGCGGCGATGCCGCTTTCGCTGCCCTGATAGCCATTCACATCGTCGATGCACACATAGAGCGGAGTGAGAGCGCCATAGGCGTTGGTCTGCGTGGTCTCGAAAGTGATGTGAATCGACTGCACGGTGTTGCCGAGCGGACGCAGGTCGCACCACTCCCAGGTGGTGAGGGCATAGTGGTCGGCCTCAACCTCCGAGCGGTAGTCGGCGAGATAGAACTCCACCGAGCCGGTCTTAGCCTCATTGATGTCGTAGCCGGTGACAATCATCTTGAAGTAGTCGCCTGTGGCAAAAGGCGTGCTGCCATAGTCATCGCCATTGAGGATGGAATTGAGTGCATAGGCGGCATTGGTGACATACATACCGCTCACCTGTGCGCCCTCCTCATCGTATATATTGTAGAGGCGCGACTCCACGTCCCATGAGTCGTAGTAATACACGGCATAGTTGCTGCCCGAGTGAGCGCCGCCGGCAGCCGAGCGAAACTGGTCGCTGAGCGAGGCATACTCGGTGGATGTCTCGTTGCTCAGTGCAAAGCCACTCCACCAAGAGCTGCTGTGCCTCATGCCCGTGAGCATGTAGCGGCCGCTGTAGAAGTCGTAAACCTCACCGGCATACATGTCCTCGGGGTCGGTGTCGCCAAACCAGTTGGACTCGGCAGGGAGCTTGGTTTCTTCGAAAGTAGCCACGGCTTCCTGTGCCTGTGCCGCGATGGCACTGAGTGCCAAAATGCTTGAGAGTAGAATTTTCTTCATTTTTTCGCTTTATTTTTTATTTGGTTACTAAATATATACTCCTGATGAACCCCTGCAAGCCATGCTCACAACACATGGGTGATATGGTTGCAAAAGTCCACCTACAGCATAGTGTGTATGCGAGTGGCGGCAAAATGAAGCTCTGATTGTGATAAAAATTCCACGGCAAGAGCCGAGGCGCGGAAAAGTGCGGCAACGGGAGGCAGCGCACGAGGCGGCATCCCGCAATCGCGAAGCCCTTAGTCCCGAAGGCACGGCGATTGTTATCACAATGGAGCTATGGCAGGTCTTCTGACTTATTCCTCGGCTGAGCCTCCTTCCCAGTGCCGCTTTCAGGTGTCGCGGCAGCCAGTGGTTGTGGCACAGTTTCAACGGAAAATACAGCAGCGGGTACTGTTGCCGAGTCGCACGGCATTCCCTATTTTGAAACCATAACGCTGCAAAGGTAGCGCAACTTTATATAAAAACAAAATATATAACCACCTTTTTTTGATGATAAATGGAAATAGTGGCTGAAATCAGTAGTCGCTGAAGAAACGGGGCTTAATCACGATTCCCACGCGCAGGCGTGAGTGGAAGCGGTTGTAGTCGAGCAGGTTCTCGCCGTAGCCATTGTAGTATTGCACGAAGAAGAACTGGTTTTCGCCCTTGAATATGCGGTAGTTGAGCTCAAGGATGGTGTTGCAGTTGAGGTTCCATCCCGAGCGCTTCACGAGAGTCACGGCTGCGCCGAAGCGGCCGTTTTGCGACATATATTGCAATCCCGTCTGGTATATTCCTGAGTATTTAAGGATGTCCTTGTTGTTTTGTCCGTCGATGATGGGAATCCACCACTTGGCGTGAATCATCACTTGTGGGTCCACATACACGCTGCCGCAGAATGAGATTTTGTTCCAGCTGCGCGACTCGTCGCCATCGCGGCCGTTCGACTCGTGCTCTATCAGCACGGTGGCCTTTCCTATGAGTCGGTCCTTCACGATGAGGAGCTTCGAGAGTCCTATTCCGGGGTTGAAGTTGAGGTCGCGCATGGGCAAGGACTCCTTGAACACGTTCCACATGCACTTCTGCGAGTACATGAGGAACAGGTAGGTGTTGAAGGGCAGGGTGCTCTTGGTGAGACGCTGGGAGATGCTCACCTGAAATTTCACGTCGCTGTTGTCGCCATTGGGCTTGTCGCCGAGCGAAGTGCCGGCGGTGAAGTAGTTGTCCTTGTAGAGAGTGAAGTATGGGCCGCGGTCGAATTCCTGTCGGATGCTGTCGGCATTGAAGTTGCTGCCATTGATTTTCACTATCTGAGCATGGCAGGTGGCTGTGGCTGCGGCAATTGTGGCGATTATGATTAATGCGATTCTCTTCATAACTGGTGCTGTTGCTCTATTACAAGGCACAAAATTACTAAAAAATCTTGAATCGGGGGGCGAGGTTGTTGGTAGAAAAGGTGGAAATTGTGATACATATCTCGCTTTCTCGTCACCTCACACTTCCCCGAGGAGAGTGAATATGGCTTCGCGTCCCTTGTTCATGAGCAGGTCGAGGATGCTCAGGTTTCCGGCAAATCCATATTTCGGAGCCCAAATCTGGTGGTATGGCACGGGGTTCTCGGCAGGCTTAATGTGGCAGGTGGTGAGGCCTGTGCCGCTTATGGCCTCATAGCGTGTGGTGATGGGAAGGTCGAGAAAATCCACGATAAGCTCGTGGAGCGCGGAGTTGAAGTCGAGCAGCCAGTGGTCGCCACGGTTGATGAGAGCCTCGAGCTCTGGCGCCACAAACTCGAAGAAAGGCGTTTTGCCATAGGCCGAGTAGATGGCGCGCCAGTGCAGCACCCTCCAGTCGCCATGCTCGGAGATGCGCACGTCCTTCATGGTGTAACCGTGCCACGAAGTGACCTTTTCGATTGGTATGGCTATGGTCTGAGGTCCGTTGGTGGCGATAATGTTGCAGCGGTGATGGAATTTGTCGCGCCGGGATACCGGCTCATCGGTTGCAATAGCCACACTGCCGGCCTTCACCATCTGTGCATAGTATTGCACCGAGCCGGCATACATGCTGCTGAAGAAAACGTTTGTGCTGCTCATTTGTCGGGGTTGGCGTCGGTGAAGATGCGGTTCCAGCGAATACCAGGGAAGCCCTTGTCCTTGTCGAACGACACAATCACAAACATGGGCGTGCCCACCACATGGTCCTCGGGCACGAAGCCCCAGTAGCGCGAGTCGGCAGAGTTGTCGCGGTTGTCGCCCATCATCCAGTAGTAGTCCATCTTGAATGTGTAGTATTCGGTGGCAATACCGTTGATTAGTATTTTGCCGTCGCTCAGGGCGAGGTCGTTGCCCTCGTAGTTTCGAATCACGCGCTCATAGATTGGCAGGTTGTAGGCCGACAGCTTCAGGGTGTGTCCCTTCTTGGGAATCCAGATTTCGCCATAGTCGGCACGGGTCCAGCCGTAGTCGTGTGTGATGGGGTACACCGTCACCATCTCGCTCACAGGCACGCGCATAGCGTGCTTCATCCATCCCAGGGCATTCACCTGCTCGAGCATGGCGGCGGTGAGAGGCACCTGATAGATGGGAGGAACCGAACCGTCGTCGGCCACGGTGAGGCCGAGGCTTCTTGCGCCATACTTCTCGCCCGGCTCTGTGATGGCGATGCGGGTGCGGTCGTCGCTGCTCACGCCGAGGCTTTCCCAGGTGGCGTTGTCGATTTCGCGGCCATCGGTCTGGAGCAGGTAGTTGTATTGCACATTCACCGGCTCGGGCAGAGGCTTGCCATTGATGTACACAATGTTGTTTCTTATTTTCAGGCGCTCGCCGGGCAGTCCTATGGCACGCTTCACATAGTTCTCTCTACGGTCAACCGGGCGGTAGATTACCTTGCCATAGCGAGCCTCATTGGCACGCACTGCGGCAGCCCCTCCGGGCTCGAAGTGGCACAGGGTGTAGTAGTCGGGGTTCTGGATATTCAGTGCCACGGTGTCGCCGGCAGGGAAGTTGAACACCACAATGTCGTATCGCTCCACATTGCGCAGACCTTTCAGACGGTGATAATCCCACTGCGGGAAGTCGATGTAAGACTTGCAGTTGAGCACCGGAAGCGTGTTTTGCGCCAGCGGGAAGTGGATGGGAGTGTTGGGCACGCGCGGGCCATACACCATCTTGTTCACCCACAGGTAGTCGCCCACGAGCAGTGTTTTCTCGAGCGACGACGAGGGAATCTGGTAGTTCTGTCCGATAAAAAGGAAGATGAAATACACAAGCACCAGGGCATAGACTATGGCATCTACCCAGCCCATCACGGCACGCACGGCACTGTTCTTGGCGTGCTTCCACCATGTCCAGGGGATAAACTGAGTGAGATAAATGTCGGCAAGCAGTGGCAAGAACAGAATCACCCACCACGACTGCAACCACACGACCCAGCCTGCGAAAATTGCAGCAACCGAGGCAAAACGCGCCCATCGTGTGGGCTTCACGCGGCTCAGTCGCTCGCGCAGTGAGCCACTTTGTGGCATATTATCAACTTGCTTGTTCTCTTTCTTCTCTTCCATGTGTAAATAAAAAATAGTTGCAATAAATTATTATTTTTTTGGGGGCAACTGGGCTTATTGCCGGCTTCGCGCATCAAGGCTCACTGCCTGAAGCCCATCACGTCGTCCATCGAGTAGAAGCCATTCTTGCCGGCAATCCACTCGGCAGCCACCACTGCGCCAAGAGCGAATCCCTCGCGGCTGAAGGCCTCGTGAGTGATCGTAATCTTGTCGATAGGGCTGGTGTAGGTCACGGTGTGAGTGCCCGGCACTTCGCCCTTGCGCTCGTGGGTGATTCTCACCACATTGTCGGCGCATGAGTCCTCGCTCCAGCGGTCCTTGCGGTCGAGGTTCTCGATTATTCCATTGGCAAGCGTGATGGCTGTGCCGCTGGGGTGGTCGAGCTTGTGAATGTGGTGAATCTCGTTCATCTCCACGTCATATTGCGGGTAGCTGTTCATGAACCGTGCGAGTTGCTTGTTGATGGCGAAGAAAATGTTTACGCCAATGCTGAAGTTGGATGAGTAGAGCAGCGTGCCGCGGCCCTCATCGCACATTCGCTTTATGTCGGGGAGCCGGTTTGTCCATCCTGTGGTGCCCGACACCACCCTCACTCCACGCGAGAATGCACGCAGGTAGTTGCCATAGGCCGTTTCGGGCGTAGAGAACTCAATTGCCACATCGGCCGAGGCAAACTCCGGGCTGTCGATGTCGCTGAGGTTGTTCTCGTCGATTATGCTCACAATCTCGTGGCCACGCTGCTTGGCGATGCGCTCAATGGCGTGACCCATTTTTCCGTATCCTATCAGTGCTAATTTCATTATTCTGTGAATTTTATCGACTGCGAAGTTACGAATATTTCTGCAATCCATCAACTCCACAGCCCAAAATCCTGACAAAATCCCTCCACACTCATTCAGTGCATCGCCGTAGCACCACAGTCCCACCACAACACATCCCCTTATCTGCATAATAAATGACCATCTCACCAGGTCCAATGCGGAAAGCATTCATTATCAGGAAGAAAGTGTAGATTTTGCCACTTTTCCAAGAGATTTTCGGGCAAAATTGCCACTTTTCCAACGAAATTTACCCACAAAACCGCCACTTTTCCAAGCATTTTTCCAATCCCCACCCTCACCCCGTGGGCAAGCCTACTCAAAACAAGTGATGGAATCCTTGCACAACAAAGAGTAACCCCACTCCACCGCTAAAAGCCAATAGCACCTTGTTGGAGCACTGTCTTTGGTTAAATATTATTAATCTACGACAAAATTAAGGGAAACGGAGGGAGCAGTTGGCGAAAATAGTGTAAATTTGCGATAGGAGATGTGGAGGCATTAACACCTCCCGTGCTCTTTCTGTCGCAATAAAGGCAAGTTGCAGAGGCTTCTTGGCTGCGGCAGACTGATTTTGTGGAAAAGTTGAGCGTTTTGCTTCGTTATCTGTTTATGAAATTCTCGAAAACTTTCAATCGAAGATAATCAGAAAGACGCTCACCTCTTTATTTTATGTAGTATCGCACTATGTGTGTCGCTGCCCTCCGTTGCGTGGGCGGCGATGCGCTTAGTGTTATAGGATATTATGAATATAAAGGAGCGTGGGTAATCTTCTATTATGTCGATTAGGGCCTTCGAGAAGCCTCATAAACCATAATAAAGTCAAAGATGGCCCACGCTCATTTTGTGTGTTTTTAATTGTTGCTATCGGGGCTGTGTGGCGACGTGAAATGAACTAATATTGTGCGAAACCCACTTAATATTTGCGGGAATGTTGTTAAAAGCAGTATACGTCCATCCCGTATGTTTGGAGTGATATGCTATTTGGCTATTTTCATTATTATAGCAGCTTTTCAGATAGAGATTGGGGCTGATGAGGCATTGCGCCCTTTCGGAATATGCCGCATTATTGCTGATTCTGCAATTGTCTTCATCCCTTATGTCTTGTTGGGGAGGCGATGGATGAATCTATCGTTTTTGTGGTGGATATTGTTTTCACTTTGGCTGTTTTCGCAGACGCTTTATGCCCGTACTTATCACGATGTTATGCCCGCATCATCGTTTTTTCTTGTGGATAATGTCGATGGCATTCTTTTTGATAGCATTATTGGCTCAATTAGGATTAAAGACTTGATATTGCTTCTGCTAATGCCCTCACTTTGGCTTGCCTACGAGAAATATCGCAAGCAACTCGCTGTTGCCGATTATTCGCTCAGGAGGAAATTTATGGTAGTCTCATGTGTTTGTGCCTTGTTATTCGGATTCATGGCTATTGAGGCATTGAAATATTACCGCGATGAGTATGGGAGAACCACAGATTCGTTTTGGGGTAGGTTTACAGAGCCGGTGGTAGTGGGCTTGAATTATGTGAAAGTCAATGGGATATTTCCTTACGGAGTGTACGCATTAAGTCGCTACTTGCATTATAGCGAAGAGTTGTCACCCGATGACATGAAAGCCATTGATGACTTTCTCGATTCGTGCCCGGCGAGCGATTATCACGGTGCAACGTCGAAAGGGAAAAATCTGATTTTGATTGTGGTGGAGTCGCTCAATTCATGGGTGGTTGATTTTTGTGTCGCCGGCAAGGAGGTGTGTCCCATCCTCAATGCGCTATGCCACAGCGACAGCTCATTAACTGCACTTTCGGTGGTGTCGCAGGTGGGAGATGGTCGCTCAAGCGATGGACATTTTATCTATAATGTGGGGCTTCTCCCTTTACGGTCGGGTTCGGTGGCTGTGAAATATGGCTCATCGTGTGCCGGCTTTCCATCGTTGGCGCGCTCATTGGAGGGGTACTCCTCTGTTTCCGTACATTGCGATTCGCCATCTTTCTGGAACAATTCCCATGCGTTTGAGTCGTATGGTTTCGGGAAGGTGCTTAATAAATTCGACATTTTGCAGTCGGTAGGAGATGCCCATGACAATAAGGTCAACGACAGGCAGATGTTTTCCGCAGCCATAGAGGCGTTAAGGAATCAGGCAGAACCATTCTATGCGCAACTTATAACGGTGTCAATGCACATGCCGTATAACGAATGTACGGTTCCATCCACTTGGATTTCACATGACAGTAAATTGCCTTGTGAAACAAACAATTATCTTGAAAAGGTCCATTATTTCGACTGTGCGCTCGGAGATTTTATTGCTTCATTGCGAGAATCCGGGCTGTACGACAATTCTGTGATAGCCATAGCAAGTGACCATAGTGAATTTTCTCGCGACAGAATATTGCATCCCGAAAGTAACAGAGCAAAAATCGACGACAGTTTGTGCATGATGGTGGTTGTGAATTCACCCATCGCAATGCAAGTGTCGTCGGTAGTGGGACAAATTGATGTTTATCCCACATTGCTCGATATTATGGGGTCCGACAGTCTATGGCGCGGAATAGGCCATAGTATGCTCGATTCGCATCCTGTCGATTTTGCAGTAGCTAAGGACGGTGAGTCTTATGGGAACAATAAGTCTGCCGAACAGCATCTACGTCAGGCATGGACTGTTTCTGAGAAAATAATCAGAAAGATTGTCTGCACCGATGATTTTTGTTCCAATTAGAGGGCGAAGAGGTCGTTCATCAGCACTTCGTTCTGCACGATGCCGGAGTGGATGCCGGGTTGAATACCGAAAGTGGTAACCATTGTAAGTGCCAGCGATTTTGTGGCTTTTGTTTCCTGACGGAACACTGCCATCTTTGTGCGCAACCGTTCCTCGTAATCTTTTGTGATTGCGTATGGCGTTTCAGAGAATTTCATTTCACACACATTGATGTCGCGGTCGGCGCGGTCGATGAGCAAATCAATCTGTGCGCCTTGCCCGGCTGTGCTTCCCACCTTCCGCCACGAGCAGGCACTTGTGGCAATTCTTCCAATTCCCAATCGGCTCTTAATCTGCGACAGATGAAGCTGGCATATTGTCTCAAAACTGAAACCTTGCCATGCGCTCACTTGTCGCGAATTGATGTTGTGACTCCAGAAGTGCTCGTCTTTGCTATGGTTTCCATGGATAAATTTGAAATAAAACAACACGTATGGGTCGGAGATTCTATATAGTGAATTTCTCACCATACTTTTATATCGGGAATACACATCGATGAAATCGCATCGTTGCAGATTCTCAAGTATTTTGCTCAAGTCGCCACCCGAGATGCCCGTAGAGTCGATAATTTCCGGGCGTATAAGCCCTTCGCGATGTTCGGCAAGTGCCTTTACCACAGCGATGTATTTCTCTGCATTGGGGAACAGCGCATTAAATAGCTCATCAAATTCCCCGCTCATCCGGGCATTCTTGGCGAAAAACAGTCTGTCGATATTTTGTGCCAGGCTCTCTTGCCCATTCATCAGTGTGAGATAGAATGGCACACCGCCAAATGCCATGTAGCACTGTGTGGATGATAAAAGCCGCCATATCTCGATTTTTTGTTATTGCTGTCCGCTAAAAAAATCATTTCATCGATAAAACTATGATTCACAGCTAATTATATATCAATCTTCACACTAAGGCTTATCCTAATGAACATTATTGATAATCAGCTATTTATATATATTTACCGGACACTAATA
>JAQXTJ010000088.1 GCA_029219425.1 Bacteroidales bacterium | reverse complement strand
CACAACGGCAGCACCGGCGGCACCGACATTGTGGCAGCAATGGTGTCGAAGCGCACCAACGTCACAATCGGGCGCATGATTCTCTACACCGACGTATTCATCATCTCGAGCAGCTACCTGCTCTTCCACAGCATCGACAAGATTGTGTATGGCTTCGTCATCCTCCTTGTGGTGGCATTTGTGTGCGACTATGTAATCAACACCAACCGACAGGCAGTGCAATTCACCATCATATCCGAGAAGTGGGAAGAAATTGCCAACAGCATCAACAATGAGGCTCACCGAGGCTGCACCATGCTGCACGGTACAGGATGGTACACCAAACGCGATGTGAAGCTCCTCATCGTGATGTGCCGCAAGATTGAGTCGGTCACCATCTTCCGCATCATCAAGTCCATCGACAAGAACGCATTCATCACACAGGCCAACGTGAACGGAGTGTATGGCGTGGGATTCGACGAGGTGAAAGTGAAGCTGCACTCTCACAAGCCATCGCAGGCCGACGAGAACTTCCGCAACAAGAACGTCGCCGCCGGCCCCGACCACAACGACAATAAAGCATGACACCACAACACTGTTTCTACTAATGAAAATAAAAACCATATTCACAACATCCATTGCCATCGCCGCCTTGGCAGCCTCATTGCTCATGGCGCTTCTTGCCTCTTGCTCTGGCAGCAGACGCAGCGAGCGAATCATCGCAGTGAGCATTCAGCCTCAGCGCTACCTGCTCGAGCAGCTTGCCGGCAACAACTTCAAGGTGGTGTGCCTTCTCGCTCAGGGCAGCAACCCTGAGTCCTACGAGCCAAGCATGCAGCACCTCATGAACCTCGAGAAAAGTGAGGCCTACTTCTGCATTGGCAACATTGGCTTCGAGCTGGCAATAGTGGCCAAAGCCAAGGAGGAGAACCCCAATCTGCGGCTGTTCGACAATTCCAAGAACGTGCCGGTGATTCACGGCAGCCACAATTGCAACGGACACCACCACTCCCACGAAGTGGACCCCCACATCTGGACCTCGGTGAAAAATGCAATGATTATTGCTCAAAACATGCACGATGCCCTCATCGAGCTCGACCCCAAGCACGCCGACCAGTACGACCGTAACCTCAGCACCCTCAATGCTCACCTTGAGCAGCTACACGCCGAAATCAAGGCGGGACTCGACACCCTGAGCATTCGTAGCTTCCTCGTGTGGCATCCATCACTGAGCTACTTCGCCCGCGACTACTCTCTGCGGCAGATTAGCATGGAATACAACGGCAAGGAAGCTCCGGTGGCACACATAAAGGCCGAAATCGACGAGGCACGCGCAAGCGGCGCACGGGTGCTCTTCTACCAGAAAGAATTCGACACCCGCCAGATAAGCACCATCAACGAGCAGATTGGCGCACGAATGGTTACCATCAATCCCATGAACTATGAGTGGGAGCAAGAAATGCGCCACATTGCCACTGCCCTCTCCGAGTGAGCAGAGTGAGCGACAAGCCGCCGTCAGTACTCACCGCCATCGCAGCATCAAGAGCGATTCACCACAATCTTAGCCGGCGTTTATTCATTCACAAGGAAACAGCAATATCTATATTATGCACTTGCCACAGAAGAAAATGATTGAATTGTGCGACGTGGGTGTTGCCTACGACGGTCGCACTGCCCTCACCGGGGTGAACCTCACCATCGATGAGGGTGATTTTGTGGCCATAACCGGCCCCAACGGGGGGGGCAAGACCACTCTGCTCAAAGTGATTCTGCAACTCATTGCACCAAGCACCGGCACAGTGACCTACCGCAGCCGTGGCGCGGTAGTCAGCAAGCTCAAGATTGGATACCTGCCACAAAAGAACATGATCGACAGCCGATTCCCCATCACCGTGCAGGATGTGGTGCTTAGCGGACTGCTCGGCACCAGGCCTCTGATGAAGCGATTCGACAACTCCGACACCGCACTTGCCCTTGAGATGCTGAAGCTCGTGGGCATGGACTCTCGCCGAAACAGCCCCATTGGCGCCCTGTCGGGCGGACAACTCCAGCGCACACTGCTCGGAAGGGCCCTTATCTCAAGCCCCGAAGTGCTCGTGCTCGACGAGCCTCTTTCCTACATCGACAAGAGATTCGAGGCTCAACTCTACGACATCATCGAAAGCTATGCCCGCCACACCACCATCATCCTCGTTTCACATGAAATGACCACAATATCGCAAATGGCGTCGCGCCACATCATTGTCGATAAGTCGCTTCACGACTGCAAGGCTTCTCACCACTACATCCGCTCCGAGTGCGAATAAGGCCACTATGCCACTCCACCTCGCTCCTATTCCCTAAAAAATACTAAAAGTTCCATATCCCGTTTTGACGGCTAAAGAATTTTTAGTAACTTTGTAATGATAACAAATTTGTAAACATAGTGGAACAACCGACTACCGACATAGCACTGCACCTAAAGAGTCATGGCATTCGCCCCTCCATGCAGCGAATAGCTATTATGGAATATCTACTCAGCCATGCCACTCACCCTACTGTGGACACTATTTACTGCGACCTTCTGCCCAAAATGCCCACATTGTCGCGAACCACTATCTACAACACCCTTGAGCTTTTCAGAGAGAAAGGAGCCATACGCGTGCTTAATATCGACAACAAGACGGCACACTACGATGGCGACATATCCGGACACGCTCACTTCATCTGTCATCGCTGCGGCAAAATCTACGACGTGAGAATCCCTCGCGAACTGATTATGCAATTGAGCATGATACCCAAGCACCTGGTGGAGCAAACAGAGATTAACTACAACGGCGTATGCTCCGAATGCCTGGGGCCCAATGTGGTGAGATAATTCACAATTTGTTTACACAATTTGGCATACAACAATTCACAATAATAACAATCAATTGTTCAACACAAAAAAATTATTACTACTATGGCAAAGAAATTTATTTGTACCGTATGTGGATACGTTTACGAAGGCGATGCGGCTCCCGAAAGATGCCCCCAGTGCAAAGTTCCTGCAAGCAAATTCAAGGAAGTTGTGGAAAATGGCAGCATTGAGTTCGTTTGCGAGCACGAGATAGGCGTGGCAAAGGGCTGCGACGAGGAAATGATTAAGGACCTTAACGCTCACTTCATGGGCGAGTGCACCGAAGTTGGCATGTACCTCGCTATGTCGCGTCAGGCCGACCGCGAAGGCTACCCCGAGGTTGCCGAGGCTTTCAAGCGCTATGCATGGGAAGAGGCCGAGCACGCTGCCAAGTTTGCCGAGCTTCTTGGCGACGTAGTATGGGACACAAAGACCAACCTTGAGAAGCGCATGATGGCTGAGTCGGGCGCATGTGCCGACAAGTTCCGCATCGCCAAGCGCGCAAAAGAGCTTAACCTCGACGCTATCCACGACACTGTGCACGAGATGGCCAAGGACGAGGCTCGCCACGGCAAGGGCTTCGAGGGTCTCTTCAACCGCTATTTCAAGAAATAACACGCATATCCCTCTCTCCTCCCACCGGTGAGTGAGAGAGAATAACCCCCGAACAATTTCACACGGAGGCTGTGTGTAAGGGAGGAAAGCACACTTTCCACCCCCCCCACACAGTCTCCTGTTTTTTTGCCCGGCCCCGCCATCTCGCTCATTGCCACATCCTGTGCTCACGCAGAGCACCCCCCGGCAAAGAAAGAGACTGCGCAGGTTGCCATTGGCACCTACGCAGTCTCCCCATCTTTTGGTTATTGAGCTATCTAAAATTACTCAGCTTTCTTTGCGGCCCTCTTCCTTGTGGCTGGCTTCTTGGCCGGCTTCTTCTCCTCCTCAGCCTTGATGGGCTCCATGTCGCCTTCCTCGGCCTTGAGGATGTTGGTGCGCATCATTGCCACCTCGCGGTTGAGCTCCTCTATCTCCTTGGCCTGGTTGCGGATAGTGGTGAGCAGAGCGTTCAGCTCCTCATTCTCGATAGAAAGAGGATACTGCTCCTCTACGCGCACGATGAAGTCCGACAGCACATTCATATAGTTCATAAATGCCATGAAAGGAGTGTCGTAGGGGCTGTAGTGCGAGTGTACCACACCATCGGCACGGTGCTTGGTGCACATATAGAAGAAGTGGTCGCTCGTCTGCAAGCGATTCCAGTCCTCCTTCAGCTTGCGGTCGTCGCACAGGCGCACACGCTCCGAGATTGAGTAGAGCTTCTTGAATGCCTCGTTCTGCAAGTCGTTGCCAAGCCATGCGCTGGTGTCGCGTGCCTCATCGGCCCACGACATTGGATAGGGCACCGAAAGCTCGGCCACCGATTTCAGCTTTTGCAGTGTCTCGCTCGGAGTCCAGAAGGCGATGTCCTTCTCCTTGGCGAAGCGTGGAAGAGCCTTCATGAACTCAAAGATGCCTGTCTCGCGAGCCTGAAGCTCTCCGAAGGTCTCATAGTTCATAAAGAGATTGATGATTTGCTCCTCCTGTGGTGTGCTGGCAATCCAGTCGATATATTTGTCGGCTGTGAGTGGATATGCGTCCCAGTCGGGATTGCTGAAGCGGAACGAAATATCATCGCTCAGCTTCGAGTTCTTCAAGAGAAGTTTCAGCTTAGGTGCTGCCGATGAGGCATACACATAGTTAGGCGACTTCCAGCCGAGAATGTGCTTTGCTCCATCGGTGATTGCTCCCTTGAAGCCCATAGCGGCCACCATCGAAGCAATGTCGTCGCTATAGATAAGCTCCGTGTTGCGGAACACCTTCGGCTTCTGGCCAAACAGCTCCTGAATCTTGTCGTCGTGTGCCTTCACCTGTGCGGCAAACTCCTCCGGGTCGCCCAGCGACGAGAGTGAGTGTCCGTAAGTTTCCGAGAGGAACTCCACGCAGCCTGTGGAGGCAAGCTCCTTCATCGAGTCGATAAACTCGGGCACATACTGCTCAAGCTGCTCAAGTGCCGTTCCCGAAATAGAGAAAGCTACCTTGAATTTCTTGCCGCTCTCCTTAATCATGTCGAGGAGCATCGCGTTGGCAGGCAAGTAGCTGCGGTGTGCTATGCGCGTGATAATCTCGTCGTTGGCGAAATCATCATAATAGTAGTGATCGTTACCAATATCGAAGAAGCGATAGGTCTTCAAACGGAACGGCTGGTGTATCTGAAAATAAAAACAAATGGCTTTCATTTTATTGTCGATGTTAGTTGTATGTTTGTTATCTTTTTTGTTTGCTGCGTCGCCTCTCTGCTGCGACGTGTTTATTGTTTTGTGTCGGTTGAGTCTTTGCCGGGAGTCAGGTAATGTGCCGGTGGCCCATTGTCCTCTCAGCTCTCCACTCTTATCGTCCTATCACCTTATGGTAGATGTCGATTACCTTGGCGCCTGCCTTCTTCCACTGGATGGTGTCGATTTCGGCTAGACCCTTGTCGCGCAGGTGGTTGTAGAGTGCCGGATACTTGATGATGGCATAGATGGAGTCGGCAAGGGCATTGATGTCCCAGTAGTCCACCTTTATCACATTCTCCAGAATCTCGGCGCAACCCGACTGCTTCGAGATAATCGACGGCACACCCATCTGCATTGCCTCGAGCGGCGAGATACCGAATGGCTCCGATACCGAAGGCATGATGTACACGTCGCTCGCAGCCAGCATCTCATACACCTGACGTCCCTTCAGGAAGCCCGTGAAGTGGAAGCGGTCGGCTATGTCGCGGTCGGCGGCAAGGCGTATCATCTTCTCCATCATGTCGCCGCTGCCGGCCATCACAAAGCGCACGTTCTGCGTCTTGGCAAGCACGCGCGATGCTGCCTCCACAAAGTATTCAGGTCCCTTCTGCATGGTGATGCGGCCAAGGAAAGTAACCACCTTGTCCTTGCCCTTCTGCATCTTTATGCTGCGTATCTCCTCGCTGAGCGGCTCCACGGCATTGTGCACTGTGGTCACCTTGTCGGGGTTGATACCATATTTCTCTATCACCGTCTGCCGTGTGAGGTTGCTCACGGTGATGATGTGGTCGGCATTGTTCATTCCGTCCTTCTCTATGGCAAACACCGTGGGGTTCACATTGCCGCGGCTGCGGTCGAAGTCGGTGGCGTGCACATGTATCACAAGCGGCTTGCCCGTCACCTGCTTGGCGTGGATGCCTGCCGGATAGGTGAGCCAGTCGTGTGAGTGTATCACGTCGAAATCCACCGTGCGGGCTATCACACCTGCCATTATCGAGTAGTTGTTGATCTCTTCAAGCAGGTTGTCGGGATAGCGGCCGGAGAACTCTATGCAGCCCAGGTCGTTGGTGCCCATGTAGTTGAAGTCGGCATAGATATGGTCGCGCAAGTCGAAATAGAGCTGCGGGTCCATCACGTTGCCTATGCGGCTCTGCACATAGTCGTAGCTCACGTCGCGCCATGCCACCGGCACGCTGTTTGCTCCCACTATGCGGGCAAAGCTGCGCTCTTCGTCTCCCCAGGGCTTGGGAATCACAAATGTGATATCCATGTCGCCATTGTCATACATACCCTTCGTCAGGCCGTAGCTCGCTGTGCCCAATCCTCCAAGGATATGAGGTGGAAACTCCCACCCAAACATTAATGCTTTCATATATATGGTAATGATGCAGTTTTATTCTGGTTATAAATTCAAATTCTTCAGCAGGCGCAGCACGCGCAGCACTCCACCCACATTGGTCGCAAAGCTCACTGCTCCTCGGCCCGTGAATGGCGGGTTGCCGTCATACAGCTCCGACAGCGAGCCTATGCAGCCCTGTGTCATCTCATCCTCGAAGCCTATCATCATGCGCTCTATGAACGAAACCCCGCTCATGCCAAACACCTTGATATAGGCATCGGCATAGAAGCCCATCAGCCACGGACGTGCCGAGCCTTGATAGTAGGCATACTCTCGCTCCGACGGGCTGCCCAGATAGCACGGCGTGTAGCCATAGCTCTTCGGGCTGAGCGTGCGAAGTCCCTTCGGGGTGAGAAGCTCGCGGGTCACGACGTCGAGAACCGACTTGCGCTGACGGCGGTCGAGCGGCGAATAGTCGAGTCCGGCGGCTATTATCATGTTAGGACGCACGCTGAGGTCAGTGAAGAGTCCGGTCACATAGTCGTAGAGGTAACCGAAGTCGTTCATGAACATATCTGTGAAGGCGTCCTTGCATGTGGCTGCCACCTGCTCCCACTTCATCACGCACTCGCGCTCGGCCTCATCAGTGGCATAGAGTGCCGACGCAAACATAAGCGCATTGTACCACAGAGCATTAAACTCCACAAGATAGCCCGTGCGGGCCACGATAGGCGTGCCGTCGGGATTCGAAGAGTCCATCCACGACACTGGATATGTACGGCCGTTGGTCGATATGAGGCCCGAGTCGTTGATTTCAAGGTTGGGGTGGCGGTTGCTGAGGATGAAGTCCACAATCTCCTTCACAATTGCGCCATAGCGCTTGCGGGTCTCGGTCTCACCTGCCTCCTTGTAGTATTGCTGTATTGCCCAGATGGCCCACAGCGGAACATCGGGCAAGTCGATGCCTTGCATCACGCTGTCGGTGGTGCCATCGGCAATAAAGGCATGGAGAGCCTTCTGTGCAGTGTCCATTATCTGCTCAAAGTCGCCACGGTGGTGCACCGACAGTGTGGTGCCCGGCAGGGCGATAAACTCATCGCGTGCGCGTATCTTAAACCATGGGTATCCGGCAAGTATGTATTTTCCTTCGGTGCGGTCCACATAGAATTGCTTTGCACAGTTCTTCATGCAATTGTAGAAGCTCGTGCGCGGCGTGCGGGTCTTTATCTCAGCCTCATACATCTTCGCAAGGCTCCTGGGACTCACTTCCGAGATGCCTGCCGAGAAAATGATGCTCTCGCCCTTCTTGATGTTGAGCTGGAAGTAACCCGGCACATACAGGTCCTCACGGTAGGGAATGCCGCGCTCCTGGTCCTTGATGTACTCAATGCCCTTATACCAGTTGGGCTGGAACACAAAGTCCATCTTGTGGCTGCACTGCATGTAGAGCGTGGGATAGCCGGCATACATGCAAGTGGCTATTCCATTCTTCACTTCCCGGTAGTCGCGGCTCGCAACGCCATTCTCCATGCACAGGTCGTTGGCATTGCGGAATGCAAGGAACGGACGGAACTGGAGCGTGGTCTGCGAGTGGGCATCCACCAGGGTGTAGCGGATGAGGATGCGGTTCTCATGCGAAATGAAGATTTTCTCCTTGGTGAGAATCACTCCGCCTACACGATACGTTGTGCGAGGCACGGTCTCGCAGTCATACTCTCGAATGTACTTGTGCCCATTGGGGCTGTAGCAGTTGTCATTGTACTTGTGAAGACCTAAATTAAAGGGTGCTCCGTGCTGAATCACTGTCTCGTCGAGCGACGACAGAAGAACGTGGTTGTCATCGTCCATCTCCGGAATTGGTATCACAAGCAATCCATGCTGCTTGCGAGTGTTACACCCAACGATTGTCGTACAATGATACGCGCCCGACTGATTGGTGCGGAGCATCTCCTTGGGAAGCGACTGCTCCAGATTTATCATCAGGCTCTTATCAAATTTTAAATAGCTCATTATGAGTAATTTTAGGTTATTTGTATGGTAAAAAACAGAAACTCTTAGTTTCGTTACGAATTTACGTCAAAAACAAAAATTAACCAAATAAAAAAATGTGTTTTTGAGCTACTTTACTCACAAAACACATTTTCAAAAGTATAAATTTTGTTAATTCACATTCTCGCCACGATAATCCTCCACAAGAAGACATTCTTTCCACCCCCTATCCACTATAGCCGAAAGCAGCCCCACACGCCCCGCTCCACGCACCCGGCTATATGTTGAGTTCCTCCCTAATCGTGCTCACAAAGTCCCAGAAGCCATTCTCTATTGGCTTCAGTATCGACTTGTTTCTGTCGCTGTCGCCCGGTGGCAGCAGCATCCTTATGCCGGCATGGTGGCACTTTATGTGTATGTCGGCGTCCATCATCACCGGCTCTCCATCTATGTGCATCACATCAGGAGCCTGCCTCCTTATGGTAAGTTCAGGGGTGCGGAATGTGTTGATGTTGGTGTCCTGGTCAATATGCCGGGTGAATAGCAACAAGCCAAGCAGAGCAGTGTCGAGCGGCGTGAATGGGTGAAGCACAGTCACGTCTATCAGCCCGTCGTGCATGCTCGCCCGCGGAGTGATATAAGCATTGTTGCCATATTGCGACGCGTTGCCACATGCAATCACAAAAGCCTTTTCGCTCACCACCTTGCCATTCATCTCTATGACGTAAGTCTTGCAGCGATACTTCAGATACTCCATAAGCGTCTTCTGTATGTAGCTCAGAGGGCCACGTTTCTTCGCCTCGGCAAATTTCTGGCTCACATGTGCGTCAAATCCCACTCCACAAGTGCAGAAGAAAGGCCTGTCATTGGCCGTGCAATAGTCAAGTGCCTCTATGTTGTCGCAGTTGATTATCTCAATGGCCTTCTCGGCATTCATCGGTATGCCAAGGTGGCGCGCAAGCCCGTTGCCCGAGCCACAGGGTATGATGCCCAGTGCCACCTCCGAGTCGCGCAGGGCGGCAGCCACCTCATTGATTGTGCCATCGCCACCCACGGCTATCACACCGTAGAATCCCGCCTTTATCGCCTCCTCGGCGAGCAATGTGGCGTGTGAGGCATGCTGTGTGAATCTCACAGTCACATCAAAGCGACCGGCATCGATGGTCCGCGCTATCACGTCGGGCATCGACTCCTTGCTCTGAGTTCCCGATATGGGATTTATCACAGCCAGTAATTTTTTCTTCTCCATAGCATCACATTTTTTATATACAATCAGCAAATCCCCCCCGGGGAGTGCCGGCAGGCATACCCCTTAGTGCTCCAGCCGGTCGCCTCTCGCCCACCCCCCTATCAGGGCCATTGAGCTTTCGCAAATATAGCTATTTCCACTCAATAAATAAAATGAGTTTAAGATTCTTAACTCTTAAACTCATTTTCAATCTTTTCTATATCTTCTCTCAGTTCCTTGTCCACCGTGAGCCGCTCCTCTATGGTCTTGCAGGCATGCAGCACAGTGGCGTGGTTTCGCGACAGCCGCAAGCCTATGTTGGTCGAAGATAGCTGGGTGAGCTTCTTTGCCAGGTACATCACCACCTGCCTTGCGTCCGAAATCTCACGCTTGCGCGACTTTCCATAGAGCAGTTCGGTGTCGACATTGTAGTACGCACACACGGTCTCGGTAATTTGCTCAAATGTAACCTGCCGCTTCTGCACCTTCACAGCATTCGACAGCACGGCGCGTGCCAGGTCGATGGTAATCTCGTGGTTGAGCATCGTGGCGTGAGCCAAAAGCGACACCACTATGCCCTCAAGCTCACGAACACTGTCGGTCACGTTCATCGCAATAAAGTCAATCACCTCCTCCGGTATCGAGAGTCCGTCCTGATAGGCCTTCATCGCCAGCACCTCGCGGCGCAGGTTGTAGTCGGGCGGAAACAGCTCCACAGTCATTCCCCACTTAAAGCGGTTAATCAGTCGCGGCATCATGCCGTCCATCTCAGTGGGAGGACAGTCGCTCGAGAGTATGAGCTGCTTCTGGTTCTGGTGCAGGTGGTTGAATATATGGTAGAATGTGTTCTGCGTTCCCGTCTTGCCGGCAAACTCCTGAATGTCATCCACAATCAGAACGTCGATGCTCTGGTAGAAGTTGATGAAATCGTTGAATTTGTTCTGGCTCACGGCAGTGGTGTATTGCCGCTCAAATATTGGCGCGGTGATATAGAGCACGCGGCTGCGCGGGTTGTTCTCCTTCACCTTTATGCCTATCGCCTCTATGAGATGTGTCTTGCCCACACCCGTCGGGCCAAAGATAAAGAGCGGGTTGAACGTCTTGCAGTTGGGATCATCGGCTATCGCCTTGCCTATGGTCAGCGGAAGCTGGTTGCTCATGCTGCCGCAATAGTTCTCGAAAGTGTATTTCGGGTTGAGCTGCGGGTCAATGTCGGCATACTCTATCTTAGCAAAGGGATTGGCCGGCTGCTGCGAGGCGCGATCCACCTTGTTCGTAAGCACAGTGCTCTTGTTCAGTCCCTGCACCTCAATGTTAGTGTCGGGATTCTTCACCACCGAGTAGAGATAGCGCAACTTGAAGGCATTGCCAAACACCTTAGTAAATATAGGCTTGAGAATATTGGCATACTTCTCCTCAAGCGTCTCGGCAAAATAGAGCGACGGCACCTCGAGCAATATCGTGTTGCGGGCATCAAATCCTTTATACACGATTGGCCCAAACCAAGCGTCATACTGGGCTTGAGGCACATTGTCCTTGAGTATCTCAAGGCATTTGCTCCATCTGTTGTCGTTCATTTCTTGCATCTGAGTTACTTATTCTCGTTACTTTTGGCGGTACAAAATTTGCAAAAACATTTCAAATAAAAAAATCAAATTTTATTTGTTTTTTAGGTAATTTATTAAACCCCCTGAATTTCAACCATTTGCACACGCCCTCTGCTAAACCTTAAAGAAACACTCCAATACATCACTTACACCAAGTTGATTCCCAGTGATTTGCATCCCACGCAATCAAGCGGTCGCCAATCTCTCCGGAGTATCCATCCTACAGATAAAAGTGCATTAGAGTCTTTGTTTTATAGATATTTACAAAAATCTTCTCCACAGTCATTATTTAGACAATTTCCAAATAACGTATCTCACCCATTTATCTTCGTAAACCCCATGTCCCACTGCCAATGCGCAGAAATCAGCATCCACATTGCCACAACAGCCATCGTTGAGACAAGTGTATTAACAACCATGAAGACTGCGCTCGCAGGAGGGCGTATCATAATTAGGCTTGAGATATTTTGATGTAGCTATGCAATCTGTGCGCACAAGCACTCCAAGAACCACACATTCCTTAGAACACCTTAATCGTCACATATCGCTTGGGATTCTTCTTGATATCCATAAAGAGCGAGTCAAGGCTCACCACCGTATGGTCAATGTGGTTATAGAGTCCACGGTCGTTGAGCAGGAGCCCGAGGCTCGAGTCAGTGCCGTTCACCTTGTCGGTGATAAGGCGCAGATTGGCAGTTGTAGCATTCAGGTTGCTCATGGTGGAGTCAATCGGCATCTGCTTCAGCGACCCACTCACTTCGGCAAGGTCGGCAGTGAGGGCATTTATGTTGCTGGTGATACTGTCCACATTGCTCACAATCCCGGGCACCTTTCCGCCAAGAACAGCAGCAAGCTGGCGGCTGCTCTGCTCAAGATTGGCAGTGATGGCATCAAGGCGGTCAATCGACTTCACCAAGGCCGGATTGCCCACCACTTTATTGAGGCTTGTAAGCACGCTGTCGATTTTAGGCATAATATTCGACACGCTCGGCAGCAAGTCGTTGGCAACGTTGTCCATAAGCCCCTTGGCACTCTTGCCGGCAATGTCAGCCCCCACCTCATAGTATTCAGTGTTTTTTGCAAGGCAAAGCTCTATCTGCGCAGTGCCAAGCATGTCGCTCGTGATCACCGCCTCCGAGTTCACCGGTATCTTAAGCTCTTTGTCGAGGCTCATAAGCACGCGCAGGCTGCCAGTCTCATAGTCGTAGATTATCTCTCGCACCAGTCCCACCTGATAGCCATTTATGGTCACAGGAGCCGAATCGGTGAGTCCGTCCACCTTCTCAAAGTGGGCATAGTAGAAATTCACCGGGGTAAACAGGTTAACCCCCTTCAGATACTTTATGCCCCAAAACAGACACGCAAGGCTCACCAGCACGGTAACGCCTATCTTCACTTCCTTCGAAAAAAATTTTTTCATCTCTATATACTTAATATCCTTAATTATTCACTTTTTTTAGCCAAAAGCCTGAAGCCCCGACAGCCATCCCCACTCTTGCCTATCTAACCCTCTCACTACCCCTGAAGGCCACAATGAATGCCTGCCTGAACAGCGGCAACACCTCGCCCTTCATAATCTTCAAAGCCTCCCGCTCACTCTTTGCCGAGCCGTAGGTATATTTCCACAGCCCCTTGTCGCGGTAGCGCTCCACACCACGAAGCCCCTTAAACTCCACAGCCCCCTCACCCAGCTTCTTGCTGCTCGTGAGAAACTGCACCTTATACACCACTGCCGGCTCCCCACTCCCCAAAGCCTTCGTTGTCTTCATCTTAGGCTGACTCCCCCCGGGTATCATCTTGTAGTAGCTCTCAAAAGCCCGGTACAGAGCACTGGCCATCTTCCGCCTACCCTTCTCCGACGTGAGAAAATCCTCCTCCTTGGGATTGCAGATAAAGTCAAGCTCCACCAGCACCGCCGGCATCGACGTGCGCGCCAGTACCAGGAATCCCGCCTGCCTGACACCCTTGTCGGCACGTCCCGCAGTAGCAACAAATTCGCGCTGCACCAGCGTGGCAAAGTTCACGCTCTGCTCCAAGTGCTTATCCTGACTCAGCTCAAACATAATATACGACTCCGTGCTCTCCGGGTCGAAACCCTGGTAAGTAGTCGTGTAGTCGTCCTCAAGCGAAATCACCGAGTTCTCACGCTTCGCCACCTCAAGGTTCTCCTCAGTGCGGTGAAGACCCAGCGTGTAGGTCGCACTGCCATGTATCGTGCGGCGGTTCCTGGCTTTCTTCGCAAGCGAGTTGGTGTGTATCGACACAAACAGGTCACCCTTGTTACGGTTAGCCACGTCGCAGCGCTCCTGCAAAGTGAGATATCTGTCGCGGTCGCGCGTATACACCACCTTCACGCCATCAATGTTGCGCTTCACCATATTGCCAAACTCCAGAGCCACGGCAAGGTTGATGTTCTTCTCATAGCTGTGCAGCCCCGGCGCGCCCATATCGCGACCGCCGTGCCCGGCATCAACCACCAGCGTGAAAGCCAGTGCCGGCTGTGCCATGAGCATAGCCACCACCGCAATCATCGCATATATCACCTCGAGCCGCCTCATCTATGCCAATATAAGTCGTAAGATATTTTCAAATTGCAAAGGTACATAAAAAAGAGATTTTTTACGCCCGGTGAATAAGAAAAAAATCAAGACCGATACTATCTTTGTGGTAAAAAAGAGGTCTGCGGGTTTACCCAGCCTCAAAATAGTTATTAACAACGGGCTCTTATGTCCC
>JAQXTJ010000087.1 GCA_029219425.1 Bacteroidales bacterium | reverse complement strand
TAAATAAATTGAAAAATAATATTATAAATATCAGTCGATTAATAAAGGTTGAACGTGATGCGCCAGATGTTGGCCAGCCCGTCGGCATCACCGCGCTGTGATATGAAGTAGATATAGTTGCCATCGGCGCTCCACGCCGGGCTTAGGTCGTCGGCAGCATGGTAGGTGAGCTGTGTTAAGTCGGTGCCATCGGCGCGACACACAAAGATGTCGGTATTTCGATAAGATGAGGTTCCGTTGTGCAGAATGCTCTCGCCGGCGAATACAATCCATTTTCCGTCGGGCGACACGCGTGGTGAGGCAAAGCTTCGGTTGGGGTCGGAAACGATACATTCCTCAAGTCCCGTCTGGTAGTTGACGCGCCAAATTTCGCTGCGGCCTGTGCTGCTGGGGCGAGTGCACAGCAGCGAATTGCTATTTGGCAGTGGGCAGGGGTTCATTCCAGCCGCGTAGCTCGACACGAAGTTGCTGCTGAAGTTGTAGCCCCACAGGCTAACGCCCCGTGCCTCGGTGCGGGCGAAGAAGAGCGTCTTCATGTCGGGGGCGTACATAGGGGAATAGTCGTTGTCGCCGCTTGTGATTTGTCGGCACACATATCCGTTGCGGGCATCGGTCTGGAAGATGCAATTGTTCTTGCCCCGAGCCTCTGAGAAGCACAGATATTTGCCGTCGGGCGAGAATGAGAAGTCGAGCACTGCCTGACGGTTGGTTCGCTGCATGGAGCTGCCTTGCTTGGAGAGGTCCTTGATAAATATGTTGGTGGCATTGTTTCGACTCGAGAGATAGGCTATGCTGGAGCCATCGCTTGTCACTGCAATGATGGTATTGGTGAACCAGTCGAGCCTTGAGCTTGAGCGCTTCACTAATGGCATGCACACATAGTCGCTTTCCTTGGTCATTTTCATAAACTCAGTGCCCGATTCTTCGGGTACGGTTACCACAGAGTAATCAACTTTTTGTGCCGAAGCTGCCACAGAGGAGGCAATCAATAGAAGTAATGCAAAAAGAACAGTAGTGTTGCGCATAATTATGATATAAAACTGAATTACTTGAAAAGTATGTGCGCAAAAGTACATAATTCCACTGTGATTGCCCGAAAGAGGTAGTTGCCCAATGGGCTACATGGTGTGGAGCATTATTCTACAGCTGTGTGGTGGCGGCTATCTATAAAAGTTGATATTTCGTCGAGAAAATTGTGGTTTAGAATGACCGAGATTCGTATGAGCTGCTCAATGTCGATATTGCGTCGCTTGAGCAGTTTGTAGGCATTAGTACGGTCGCAAAAGAGGCGAGATGCAAGCCACGCTACGGGACGTCGCTGGTGGCGGAGTTCTTTCTCAATCATCTTGCCTATATGCAAGTCGTAGATTTTGTCGATGCGTTGCATGCTTGAGTTTTCATTGTTCATATAGCACAAAGATTTGACGTAAGCTACTCGTTAATTCACAGCAGTTCAAGGCCTTGGAACAAATAAAAGCGTAGGCCGCTTATCTTTGTCCTGAGGCCCTGAGACTGCCTTGAAAAATAGATAAGCCGGCCTACGTCAAATCGACGCAGACATTTAACGACTTATTCGGCATTTTCAATCTCACGAAAATTTCTCAGGTTTTCAGGACATCCGAATAAATAGTAAACGCTGTTACTCAAATAACTTATGTGTAATTACATAATTATTGTTTTCTACTACAAAAATAGTTTATTTTTGTCAATTTGCAAAATACGAGCAATGCTGGCCGTGCTGCTTTGGTCGCGATTCCGCCAAGTGGTGTGGATGCCAAATGATATCCTTTTGAGCCTGCCTGCAACTGCATGGAAAATACTTGTTGCAGGAGTAGGGGATATGAAAGCAGGGTCACAATAGATTCCATTTACACTTGTGCTTCGGGAAAATGGCAGATGCTTACAGCCAAAAAATCAACAATGGAACTCAAAAAAGCGCCCTGGAGGGTTGCTCCAGAGCGCTTTGCGGTGCGGACGAGACTCGAACTCGCGACCCCATGCGTGACAGGCATGTATTCTAACCAGGCTGAACTACCGCACCTTTGGTTTTGCGTTGCAAAGTTAATACTTCGACGCCAAATTTGCAACTATCGGGCTGTATTTTCTATAATTTAATTGTATTTTACACGAATGGGCAAATAAATCGCCCATAGTGTGCCTAATTTTGCAGCACGATAAGATGGTGTATCAAAATTGGAAAATAACCACTTATGTAGGGACGCACCCCGGTGCGTCCGCCCACAGTTGCTTTGGTTATCGCTTAATTATGAGGCTGTTACGCGGACGCGCCGGGGTGCGTCCCTACAACAAAATATTATCAAACCGAATTTTGATACACCCTCATCTCGCGAAACAACTGATTTTCAACTTTTAATCTTATTACCAATTATGAACAAGACTGATCTTTCTGCACTCCGTTGCGTGCTTATTATTGTGGCAATGATTTCAATCATGCTGCTGGTGTGAAATGGTGATTCCCCCGCCCAGTTGCCGCCACATTGCAAACGCGTGATTTTGTGGCTGTAACGCGAGGGTGTGTCGAAAAGGGGAAACAACCGCGGATGTAGGGATTGTGGCGGCTGTTTTGCCGTTGTGATACGTTCCCACCCTATGGGTGGTTACAGTCCCACCGATGTGGGTTTCTTGCGGGTGGCGCAAGTGATTTGTGGGGCGCCCACATACTTCAAGTCGCCCGAGGAGGTGATTGAGGCATTGAGCGATGTGAGGGCGTTGCAGATAAGGTCGCCCGAGCCACTTACGGTGGCGGTGACGTGGGTGGCCTGCAACTTGCGGGCGTTGAGGTCGCCGGCTCCGGTCACGGCATATTTTGCAGTGGACGCATTGCCACCCTTCAGCTCCATGTCGCCGCTGCCGGTCACTGTGGCATTGAGCGATGTGGCGTTGAGGTTCTCACACTCCAGGTCGCCGGC
Source organism: Bacteroidales bacterium (assembly GCA_029219425.1). Lineage (GTDB taxonomy): Bacteria > Bacteroidota > Bacteroidia > Bacteroidales > Muribaculaceae > CALZFJ01. Next base: position 3,483 of record JAQXTJ010000087.1, on the reverse strand, counting down.
CCCGGTCACTGCAAGAGTCACCGATGCGGCTTTCACACGCACGTCCATCTCCAGGTCGCCTGCTCCGCTCACGGCGGCATTTACGTTGCCGGTGGCGGTCACGCCCTTCAGCTCCATGTCGCCGGCTCCGGTCACGGCGAGGTTGAGGCTGCCAACCGATATTGCCGAGGGCACTTCCAGGTCGCCGGCACCGGCCACTGCGAGAGCGGTCACCGTGGGCGAGGTGATGGTGATAATCACCTCATTTTTCTTGCTTGAGATCACATTCACATCCTTGGGATAGTTGATGCTCAGCGCTCCGCCACGGTTGTCGAGCACGATGAGCGGCAGGAGGTTGTCGGGGCCTTCCATCACGAGCGATGTGGCGTTGCCCTGAGTGTAGATTACCTTTGCTGCGATATTGAGGGAGATGGAGGAGATTTTCGATTGAGGTACCTCCATGGTGGTGCGGGTGGCGCTGGGATTCACGTTGCGTGCCTGGGCATTGAAGCCCACGAGCTGCGATGCGGCGATGATGCCGGCTATCAGTAGGTTCTTGACGGATGGTTTCATAATCGTTTTGTATTAATTGTGGATAATTCTATATCTTTATGACGCATATAGTTGCACATAAGTTGCAGCAAAATTAGCTAAAAATATTCAAAACACTCACACTCGTGCCAAAGATATTTCGTAATTTTGCAGCCTGTAAGCGAAAAAATAGAGTAATCCTGCTGCTATGATTACAATTATTGCAATGATGACATCGGGCCTCGCCGTGGGCTTCGCGATGCGCCGCCGCGCCATGGGGTGGGTGGCAAGGGTGGTCGCCGTGCTGGTGTGGCTGCTCTTGCTGCTGCTCGGCATGGAGGTGGGCGGCAACCGTGATATTATGGCAGGGCTGCACCGCCTTGGCTTGGAGGCTCTGGTGGTGGCTCTGTGTGCCACTGCCGGCAGCGTGCTTGGCTCGGCGCTGCTGTGGCGAAGTGTGAAACGCAACAATAACCGCCGGCCATGAGAGGTAGCCTGGTGATAGTGGCGTTTTTTGCCCTTGGGGTGGCAATTGGGGCATTGCACCTTGCCGAGCTTCCTGCCGGCTCGGGACTGAGCTACTATGTGCTCTGCGCCCTTATCTTCTTTGTGGGAGTGGGCATAGGAAGCGACGGCGGCACGCTGCGCAGCCTCGGCAGCCTCAATCCCCGGCTTTTCGCCCTGCCGCTGCTCACCATTGCCGGAACACTTGCCGGCAGTGCGGTGGCTGCCCTTGTGCTGCCCCACACTGCTGCCGAGTGCATGGCTGTGGGGTCGGGGATGGCCTATTACTCGCTGTCGAGCGTGCTTGTCTCGGAATACTCGGGCGCCGACCTGGGTGTGGTGGCTCTGCTTGCCAATGTGCTGCGCGAGCTGCTTGCCCTGCTGCTCGCTCCGCTTCTCGCACTAAAGGTGAATCCGCTTGCGCCTATTGCCGCCGGTGGGGCCACCACTGCCGACACCACCCTGCCCATCATCACCCAAGCCTCGGGCAGTGCTTATGTGCCACTCTCCATAGCGCATGGCTTCGTCACCGATTTCTCCGTGCCATTCCTTGTGGCTCTCTTCTGCTCGTTGTGACCGCTGGCTGAGAAAAAGCGTGAAAATTCCGAAAAAAATCAGATATGATGATATTTTGCCGCAGGGACGCACCAGAGTGGAAATTTGGTGCGTCCCTGTGAGTGTTTCTAATAAGAAAAAAACAGCATCTTTGGTGGTGGCGACAACCTCCCACGCTTCATCCGAGCTGGGTGGTCCAGAGGCCGTGGAGGTTGCAGTATTCGAGCACGGCAATGACTTTGTCGCCACAGGTGCAGATGTCGGCCGCGGGGCGGTCGGTAAGGGTCATGAAGCGGCCGCCGTGCTCCGTGACCACATAGATAAATGCGATGTGGTGCTCGGGCAGCATGGGGTGAGGTGTGCTTCCCACTTCCACATGAATGGTGCAGTCGTCAATCTGCGTCACCACCGGCACATGCTTCTCGCCCGATGCATCGGTGGTGTTGGGCATCAGCTCGGTCATTTCCTCGCCGCAGCACGACACTGGCACGCCCGAATCGACCATTTTCACAATCACATTGCCGCAATGGCGGCACTTGAAGAATTTTGTTTTCATAATGCAATATTAATCTTGGTTCTCTATTTTGGTAACGTTTTTGCGTTACTTTTTGTTCTCACAGCCGTGCAATCATTGGCACGCACAGGGCGGTGTCGTCGAGTGCAAGATTGGTGCCGCATGGGGCTGTGATTGTGGCGGTGCAGCCCTCGCACAGCGTGAAGCCCATGGTGGCATACCACTGCCTGAGCGATGGCTCCTCGGCGATGAGCATGGCATAGTGCGTGCCGCAGCGGCGCATTGTGGCGGCTGCCTCGGCAATCATGGCGCGCGCCAGCCCATGGCCACGCCATGCACGCGCCGTGGCCACGCCATAGATGTAGGCGCCGCGGCAGCCGGCAAGGTGCTGCGGCATGGGCGAGAGGGCTACAAGTGGCTCCTCGCCCACCGGCTGCTGCCCGAAGGTGAACTCGTGCCAGTGCATCATCGCCACCACGCGGTTGCCGGCAGTGCCGAAGCGCAGGATGCGGTTGTGGGGATGGCTGTAGTGGCACAGGTAGTGCATTATGAACTGGCGGTCGTCGCCAAAGGCCTCTTGCCACAGTGCGCACATCGACTCACGCAGTGCAGCCTCCCGGCCTACGCCGGTTATGGGCGAGCGAGAATCCATGGTCGCTCAATGGGGATGCGCATCTTCACTTCCTTGTCGATTCGCTTTAGGTAGGCGGCAGCCTCGGCCGATGTGTCGAAGCCGTGTACAATCACATAGTAGGTTTTCTCGGCGTTGATTACGACGTAGGCCGGCTTGCCCTCATTCTTGAGGCGGTCGCGGAAGGAGCGTGCGTTGAAAGCCTGCTTGTATTCGCCCACCACCACGCCATAGCGTTTCAATGAAGATATGGGGTCATCGACAATGTTCACACGGTGGGTGACGAGGCGCACCGAGTCGCCGGCAACCACGGCAGTTGCCTCGCGCTTTTCGGCCTGAATGCGGTCGTAGGTGGATGAGTCCACCGCCTCGCGTGCTTTCACATGCTGCACGGTCACATCGTAGGCCGCGCGGTAGTTGGCCTCCGACGTCTTGCAGGAGTGGAGCAGCGTGGCAAGGCACGCCACAAGGGCGTAAGCGAAGATTTGTTTCATAGTTGTAGCAAAAAAAGTGTTGTGTTGGTTATTTCGACAGCTCCACCACCTCGCAGCTTGTCACCGCGCCGTGGTCGAGCGTGATGAGCACAATGGTGGGCACTGTGTGCCAGCCCTGGCGGCCTGCCGCGCCGGGATTGATGTGGAGCAGGTGCAGGTATTTGTCGTTGACCACCTTGAGTATGTGGGAGTGTCCGCTCACGAAGAGCTGCGGCTGCTCGGCAAGCAGGGCAGCCTTCACGCCCGGGGCATATCGGCCGGGGTAGCCGCCAATG
>JAQXTJ010000086.1 GCA_029219425.1 Bacteroidales bacterium | reverse complement strand
ATCCGCTCTACATCGTGCACTACCCCGTGATGTATCTCCTCTACTCCTGGCTGTGGAATGGCGGTGAGCACAGCACCTGTGCCACCGTACTGGCTGTGGCGGCTGCCGTGGCAGCGAGCATAGTGCTTGCCGCTCTGGCTCTGCGCTTCTACGACATCCCCGTCCGCTCACGCCTCTCAAATACAAAAAAATTATTTGGCCGATTCAAGAAAATGCAATAATTTTGTCACAATCACTCCTTGCTGCTCTGTGCGGCAAGCTAAAATACCTGCTGATATGCTGCGAAACTGTTTCTTGAAGTTGATGGCTGCCGGGATGGTTGCCTCTGCCGCCACGGGTTGCGGCAATGCGCCCTCGGGCGACTGTATTCTTGTGTGTGGCACCTACACCGACTCGGGCAGCCACGGTATCTACTCGGTGCGATTCTCGGCAGCCGACGGCTCTATGGCTGTCATCGACTCGGCCGCTGCGACAAACCCGTCGTTCCTCACCATAGCTCCCGACGGACGGCACGTTTATGCCGTGGGCGAGAGTGGAAGCTCCTCGTGCGTTTACTCCATTGGCTACAATGCCGCCACAGGCCACTTTGGCGAGGTGGAGCGTGTGGAGGGCGTGGGGGCTGACCCCTGCTTCATAGCACTTGCCGGAAATGAGATTGTCACTGCCGACTACAGCGGCGGTTCGGTGACGGTTTTCGGCCTCACTGCCGATGGACGTGTCGCGCAACGCAAGCGCTGCGACAAATTTGCTGGCTGTGGCCCCGACTCGCTGCGCCAGGCTTCGCCCCACATTCATTGCACTATGCCGTCGCCCGACGGCTCCATGCTCCTTGTTTCCGACCTTGGCACCGACCGCATCTACCGCTACACAATTGGCACCGAAGGCGCACTGCTTGCCGACACTATGCAGCTCACGCCAGGCTTCGGCCCACGCCACATTGCCTTTGCCCCGGGCGGCACATTGTGCTATGTGATTGGCGAACTTAGCGGCGATATTGCCGTAATTGATGCCGGCAGCCTCACGCTGAGGCAGACGGTGGAGTGCGACACGCTGCATGTGAGAGGCTCAGCCGACATTCACTTGAGCCGTGACGGGCGTTTCCTCTACGCCTCCAACCGCCTCCATGCCGATGGAATCCGAGTCTTTGCCATCGATGGCAAAGGGCTTCTCTCCAGCGTGCAATATGTGCCCACCGGAAAGCACCCGCGCAATTTCTTCATCACGCCATGCGACCGCTATCTGCTCGTTGCCGCCCGCGACGACAACAGCATCATCGCATATAGCCGCGACCTCGTCACCGGCCATCTCACTGCCACCGGCCGCAGCATCACTCTCCCCCACCCCGTGTGCATAACCACCTGGTGATGCACGCCGTCGTCACACCCGGCGTTAGGGCCGTTCACCGACTTACTGGTTGCGGCCGGTGATGATTTTCTTGATTTCGTGAAGCTTGTTGAGTGCCTCCATGGGGGTGAGGTTGTTGATGTCGGCATGGAGTATCTCGTCGCGCACCTGGCAAAGCACGGGATCATCGAGCTGGAAGAAAGATAGCTGCACGCCGCCTTCCTGCTGTGGGGCAATCTTGGGGGTAGAGGCATAGCTGCGGTGGTTGGCCTCGAGCTGCTTTAGCACCTCACCGGCGCGTTTCACGATCGATGGCGGCATACCGGCTATTTTTGCCACATGGATGCCGAAGCTGTGTTCGCTGCCGCCCTTCACGAGTTTGCGCACAAACACCACCTTTCCGTTGATTTCCTTCACCGACACGTTGTAGTTGGCGATGCGCTTGTAGGTCTTCTCCATGTCGTTGAGCTCGTGATAGTGGGTTGCGAAGAGTGTCTTGGCGTGAGCCTTTGGATTCTCGTGAATGTATTCCACAATCGACCATGCGATGGAGATGCCGTCGTAGGTGCTTGTGCCGCGTCCCAGCTCGTCGAAGAGAATGAGGCTGCGTGGGCTAATGTTGTTGAGGATGGAGGCCGCCTCGGTCATTTCTACCATAAATGTCGATTCGCCGAGCGAGATGTTGTCGCTGGCGCCCACTCGGGTGAATATCTTATCTACAATGCCTATTTTTGCGCTCTCTGCGGGCACAAAGCAACCTATCTGAGCCATTAGTGTGATGAGAGCCGTCTGTCGCAGCAGAGCCGATTTTCCTGCCATGTTGGGGCCGGTTATCATGATAATCTGCTGCGAGTCGTTGCCCAGGTGAATGCTGTTGCTCACATATCGCTCACCCGGAGGCAGCTGGCGCTCAATCACAGGGTGCCGGCCCTCGGTGATGTCGATGTCGAGCGAGTCGTCGAGCACGGGGCGGTTGTAGTGATTCTCGATTGCCACGCGAGTGAAAGCGCAGAGGCAGTCGAGGCGGGCTATCAGGTTGGAATTGAGCTGAATGGCGGGGATGTATTCGCTCACGGCATTCACCAGCCCGGCAAATAGCTGCTGCTCCAGTGCGAGTATGCGCTCCTCGGCGCCAAGAATCTTCTCCTCATAGTCCTTCAGCTCCTGGGTCACATATCGCTCGGCATTCACGAGCGTCTGCTTGCGAATCCACTCCTGCGGCACCTTGCTTCGGTGGGTGTTTCGCACTTCTATGTAGTAGCCAAACACGTTGTTGTAGCCTATCTTGAGGCTTGGGATGCCTGTGATTTCGCTCTCGCGCTGCTGAATTTTCATAAGGTAGTCCTTGCTCGAGCTCGAGAGGCTGCGCAGGTCGTCGAGCTCGGCGTTCACGCCATTGCGTATCACGTTGCCGCGGTTTAGCATATTGGAGGCGTCGGGGTTGATTTCGCTCTCAATGCGGTCGCGGATGATGCTGCACGGGTTGAGTTGCTCGCCAATGCGTCGCAGCACCTCATTGCCCGATGTGGAGCACAGCTCCTTCACCGGAGCTATTGCCACGAGCGCGTTCTTGAGCTGCACCAGTTCGCGTGGCGTGATGCGTGCCACAGCCACTTTGGAGATGAGTCGCTCTATGTCGCCAATCATCTCGAGCTGCTGCCTGAGCAGCTCGCGTCCCTCGGTGTCGCGGAAGAAGTGCTCCACCACATCGAGGCGGCTGTTGATTTGCGCCACGTCCTTGAGCGGGAACAGAATCCAGCGGCGCAGCAGGCGTGCGCCCATTGGCGAGAGGGTGCGGTCGATCACCGAGAGTAGGCTCTTGCCGTCGTCGCACATAGAGTCAATCAGCTCCAGGTTGCGCACGGTGAATTTGTCGAGTCTCACATAGCGTTCCTCCTCTATGCGCGAGAGGGCGGTGATGTGGCCAATGTGGGTGTGCTGGGTGATGTCTAAGTAGCAGAGAATCGCTCCCGACGCCACTATGGCACTGTGCATAGAGGCTATGCCGAATCCCTTCAGGTTGCGCGTCTCGAAGTGCTTTAGGAGGCGGTCGGTGGCCGACTCCTCGGTGAATATCCAGTCCTCGAGCTCAAAGGTGAGGTATCGGGCGGTGAAAGTGTCGTTGAATTGCTGGCGCAGGCTGCGCTCTATGAGCACCTCCTTGGGCGAGAAATTGCCCAGGAGCTTATCTATATAGTCGGCCGAGCCTTCGGCGGTGAGAAACTCACCTGTGCTTATGTCGAGAAACGCCACTCCCACACTCTTGCGGCCGAAGTGCACTGCGGCGAGGAAATTGTTCTCCCTGTGGTTGAGGATATTGTCGTTGATCGACACGCCCGGCGTCACCAGCTCGGTGATGCCGCGCTTCACCAGCTTCTTGGTGAGCTTGGGATCCTCGAGCTGCTCGCATATCGCCACGCGCTTGCCGGCACGCACGAGTTTGGGCAGGTAGGTGTCGAGGGCATGGTGCGGAAATCCTGCCAGCTCCACCGATTGCGCCACGCCATTGGCGCGGCGCGTGAGGGTGATGCCAAGGATTTCCGATGCAGTGATGGCATCGTCGGAAAAAGTCTCGTAGAAGTCGCCCACGCGGAAGAGCAGCACCGCGTCGGGATGCTTTGCTTTCATCTCGATGTATTGCTTCATCAGTGGTGTTTCTACGATATTCTTTGCCATAGTGTCGTTGTTGATTTTTTAGTTTGCATCTCGGCAAAATTACAAAAATTCCCCGATATTAGGCCGATTCAGCCCTATGTTTTTTTGCTCTTGCTTTTTCAGGCGGGCAAGTATCGCCTGAACAGCGCCACAGGGATGCAGCCACGTCATTTCAGGGTCTTTGCGATACCAGGTGAGTTGTCGCTTGGCATACACTCGCGTGTTCTTCTTGATGCGCTCGCGAGCAGTGTCGAAGTCCATTTCGCCATTCATCCATGCGTGCATTTCCTTGAAGCCCACCGTGTTGAGCGAATTGAGGTGGCGAAGCTCGTAGGTGCTGCGTGCCTCATCCACAAGCCCGGCCTCAATCATGGCATCCACGCGGCGGTTGATGCGTGAGAACAGCTGCTCACGCTCCATGTCGAACCCGAATTTCACAATCGCGAATGGACGTGGCTTCACCTGTCCCGTGCGCAGCGAAGAATAGGGCACCCCGGCCTGTAGGCAAATTTCCAGCGCGTGCAGCAGCCGCTTCTCGTTTCTCACGTCCACTATTCGCAGATAGTCGGGGTCGAGCAGCTCAAGCTGCGCCACGATGCACTCAATTCCACACTCACGGTATTGCCTGAGTACCTTCTCGCGTACATCTGTGCCTATGGTGGGCATTTGGTCGATTCCCTTGCACACCGCATCCACATAGAGCATTGAGCCGCCGCACATCACGGCATAGTCGTTGCTGGCAAAGAGATTGGGCAGAAGCCGCAGCACGTCGGTCTCAAACTCGGCCGCGCTGTAGTAGTCGGTAATGCTCTTAGTCCCCACAAAGTGATGGCGCACACGCGCCTGCTCCTCGGCAGTGGGAGCGGCAGTGCCTATGGGAATCTCGCGGAACACCTGGCGCGAGTCGGCCGAGATAATCTCCGCGCCAAGCTCCTCGGCAAGCTCTATCGCCGTCGCCGTTTTGCCCACACCGGTGGGACCTGCTATCACAATCAGTGTCTTTTCCTGCTGTTCCATTTCTTTCTGCTTTATGTGGTGGTTTCATTCGCAATTCGTTGCAGTGCCTGCCGGGGAAAGAACACCACACGAGGATGTGTCATAATTAGGCTTGATGAAGCCCCCTGTGCGCCCTTCCCGGGCGCAAAATTAATAAAATTCTTGAAATCCCCCACCACGTTGCAGCAAATTAGCCGCCTACGCGCCCTGAAGCATCGACGCCACTTTGCTGTCGCGCATCGTGCGGAATGAGTCGAAAGTGCGGTATATGTCGGTGAGGTCTGTGTCGGCATTGTCGAGCTGAGCCTCATAGAGCTGTGCGCCGGTGCGGTTGTTGGCCGTCACTCCGCGAAGCACACCGTTCACGCCCGATATATCCTCAATGAGCCTCATCTGCGTGTTGAGCAGCTGGTAGGCGCCTATGTCGGCATTGTGCGATGTCACCTGCTGCGGCATCGTCCCATTAGGGTCGCGCACGAAGGGTATTATGCCATTGGCATTCGACCACAGCTTCCTCACATCGCCCCAGGTGAAGCCCTCGGGAAGCCCCGACTCAGGAAAGAGAAGCACACCCTTGGCGCTCGAGTTCATTATGTGGTCGATAACCGTGATGAGGCGGTTCACATATTTCTGCTGGTCGATTACATCCTCCACAAAAGAATGCACCTCGCCATCGGTGAGAGGATAGAAGCGAAAGGCAAACGGATGGCCGCCATGGGCGTAAGGCGAAGTGTAGTGCGCAAGCAGTGTGCCATCGGGGGCAAACCACCGGCAATGCCACTCCTTGGCAATGCTGCGACGCACCACCACCGGCTCCTCTCCGCGGCTGGCACGCTCGCGGTTCTCGGCCTCGAGATGCGCCTGCTGCTCCAAGCCGGCGGTGAATGACTTGCGCCTCACCACATCGTGGCAACGCAGCTCCTCCCTCAGCTCAAGAGTCCACACCTCAACAGCTCGGCATTTGCCGCCCCCGGCTTGCCAGAACGAGCCACATCGCTCGGCATCGCTCCCTATATCGGCCGAAGTGTAGATCGATTGCAGCGAGCTGTAAGTGTCGCGAATCCTCCTGCCCTTGGCCACATCGCCCTCGGCAAGCCTCATTATCAGCTCGCTCACATGCAAATCGTGCAGATAGCCCACAATCTCACAGTCGGTGCCACGCACATCCTCCATTTGGTTGGCAAAAAAACGGTTCACATTGAGCATCTCAACCAGCGGAAAAGCCTCCCCGGCCTCCACACGCTGCACACAGCACCCCGAGATTAGGAACTCCTCGAGCGACCGGGCATCAAGTTCCTCAATGCAGTTGCACTTGTAGGCTGCCGCAGCGCGGCGTTCGGACGTGTCGGAGGCACTCACGCTGCAACCTCTCGACAGCAGCCTGAGTCCGGCAATCTCCTTGCCACGCCTCAGCACACGCTCCGCAGCCTTGACCTCATCGGCAACCGACTTCCTGAAACGCCCCACCACACACTTAATGAGCTGGCGCAGCATGTTGTTGGTGAGCGGCTCCTTGCCGCACTTGGCAAGCATCTCCCCCTCAGTGACCCACTGCCCATTGTCGTCCTTCACCAAGTCGCCCCACTGGCGGCCGTAGGTGAAATCCTTGTTGCGACGCCTGCGGCGGCGAATCTCACCCCAGCTCATCCATGCCCTCAGCGCAGCCTCAAGCACCTTGTGGTCTTCCCCGGCCGACACCGTGAGCGGCACACTGAAATTTCTCACAGCATCCGGTCCCATAGGTTTTTTCCTCATGTTTTCCATATCCTTTTTTTTCCGCAAAATTACCCCACACCCACACCCCTTCCCTCCACAAAAAATCACTTTTCCCCTCTCCTATCATGCTTCCTTGCTAAAACTGGAAGTAGATGAAGGGCTGGATTTCGGTGCTGCGCATTTGCAGGGCAAGGTAGATTACTGCCACCATCACTGCCAGATACACTGCAAATGGCGCCCGCTGCATCGCCACCTTGGCGCGGCGCTCAAGGCGTGCCGGGGCGAAGTGAAGCACATAGCCCAGAGCGATGAGCGCCATCACTTTCCAGTATCCCACAAGGAGTTGCGGCAGCAATTCGCCATGGAAGTTGCCGGCAATCTGCCCCAGCATCGTTGCCGAGCCGGTGAAGTCGGCATTGCGGAAGAATACCCAGCACAGGCACACGAAGTGGAAGGTGACCGCCACATTGAGCACTTGCCGCCACCACGGGCCGCGGTCGCCCACGCGAGAGCCGGTGAGCGTGATCCAAGCCTTGTGCACCGCAAGGGCTATGCCGTGGAGCATTCCCCACACCACAAAGTTCCACGATGCGCCGTGCCACAGTCCGCCCAGCAGCATGGTGATGATGAGGTTGGCATACTGGCGCACACGGCCCTTGCGGTTGCCGCCCAGGGAGATGTAGAGATAGTCCTTGAGCCACGACGACAGCGAGATGTGCCACCGCCGCCAGCACTCGGTGATTGAGGCCGACTTATAGGGGCTGTCGAAGTTCACATTGAAGCGGAAGCCGAGCAGCAGCGCTATGCCTATCGCCATGTCGCTGTAGCCCGAGAAGTCGCAGTAGATTTGCATCGTGTAGCCATACACGCCCAGCAGGTTCTCCACCCCTGAGTAGAGCGACGGGTCGGCAAAGATGCGCTCCACGAAGTTCACGCTTATGTAGTCGCTTATCACCACTTTCTTGAAGAGTCCTGTGGCGATGAGCCACACACCCTCGCCCATCATCGCATGGCTCACCCGCAGAGGGCGGCGTATCTGCGGAATGAAGTCCTTGGCACGCACTATGGGGCCAGCCACCAGCTGCGGGAAGAACGACACATAGAAGGCATAGTCGAGCAGCGACCGCAGCGGCTCGATGCGGCGGCGGTACACGTCGATGGTGTAGCTCAGCGACTGGAAGGTGAAGAATGATATTCCCACGGGCAGGAAAATGTCGAGCGCGTCGAAATGCAGTCCCATTGCATTTGCCCACACCTCGCCGAAGAAGTTGGTGTATTTGAAGTAGCACAGCAGCCCGAGGTTGATGCTCACACTCAGTGCCACGAGCAGCTTGCGCAGCCCCTGCCGCGCCACCTGCTGCATGGTGCGCGCTATGCAATAGTCGCTCACCGTGACCACCGCCAGCAGGAAGAAGTAGAATCCGCTCGACTTGTAGTAGAAGTAGTAGGAGAAGCACGTCACGAAGATGATTCGAGCCGTGTCGTGCCGGCGCAGGGCCACATAGATGGCTATGAACGCTGCAAAGAGCCACAGAAACACTCCGCTGCTGAAGATCATTGGCTCTGCGCTGTTGTAGCTAAGCACAGCCATGAGCCGCTCAAGCATCTCACTCATTGCGCCACCTCCTTTCCTGCCATGAACGCCTTGCGGCGCTCGTGCTGCTCCTTGCCATATTCCATTGCGTCGAATAGCAGGCGGGCAATTCGCTTCCCGCCCTTGAAATTGATGTGTGTGTAGTCGAGGTTTGCCTCATGGGCTTTCACCATAGCGGCTATGCTGCCGTTGCCTCCCATGGCCTCATAGAGATTCCAGAATGCTATGCCGCTCTCGGCGGCGATGGTGTGCTGGTAGCGCACCAGGTTTTTCACACCGCGCATGGTGCGCATCTCGCCATCCACGCGCTCGTCGCGGTCGCCAATGCTCACCAGCAGGAAGCCTGTGCCGGGCATGCACTCCTTGAGCCGCTCAATGGCCTTGTTCATCGCCTTGCGGTAGTAGTCGTAGTCGCTGCCGCGCGGCGTGGCCACATTGAGTCCGTACACCAGTATCACCAGGTCGTAGTGGCGCACGCGGTCGAGGCTGCGAAGCATCTCCTCGTGCACATATCCCAGATTGGAGCCGGGGCTGCTTCGCAGCGAGAAGTTATCCACGATTATGCCACGAGCATCGTCGAGCGTAGCACCATAGAAGATGGTGCGGCTGCTGCACCGCGTGGGACGCCAGCGTATGGAGTGAATGGTGTCGGCCACGGTGACGCACTGTATGCCGGCAGAGGGCAGCACGGTTATTGAATGCTTGCTGCGCCCGCCATTCACCACCGCCGATATGCGCACAGTGTCGGGCGCAAGCAGCAGCAGCGACGAGCGGTAGCAAGTGTCGAGGCGAGTGCAATATTTGCTCTGCCCCTTGAAGAGCGACCATGCCGCACTGTCGTTTTTGAAGTAATGCCCCGAGATGATGCCATAGTCGCGGTTATAGCTGCCGCCGCCCACCGAGTTGTAGGCGCTCCAGCCTCCAAAGCGATGCACCACCGAGCGGCGGAATCCCGCCGTTTCCGAAGCCATAGGCACGAAGCCCACGCCGCAGCCGCCGTAGCGGTCCTGGAGCAAATTGCGCAAGTCGGCAGTGATAATGTCGCCCTCAATGTAGCTGTCGCCAAGCACCGCGATGCGCACAGGCCTGCCGAGCGAGGCCATTCCTCCCAGAGCCTCATAGAAAGGCTTCATGCCGCGTCCATCGGTGCTGAAGTCCTCAATGCACGTCATTCCCTGACGGCACGAATCCACCCACTCACTGTCCTGCCGGGGAGTCACAACGGAGTCGGGCAAGAGCAACGAATCGGCCTCCACGTCGGGAAAAAGGTCAGATAGCAGCTCCACGCGCCTCATCTCCACGCCACCAAGGCTTAACGAGGGCAACCAATAAGCAGCCAGCAGAATGGTGATAGTGGCCACAACCAGCCACAACACCCTATTTAAGTAGTCATTATTCATAGCAAAAAACAAGCCCGATGCAGGCACAAAACCCACCCACATCGCTTTCGCTCGGCAAAATTAGTGCAAATGAGTGCATAAACAAAAAGAAAATCTAATTTTCTTATTATTCCAGCCGAGAGTAGCCCAATTTATCCAAAATTAGTGCAAGGCGAGTGAGGGTGTGTCAAAATTGGAAAACAACCACTTATGTAGGGACGCACCCCGGTGCGTCCGTCCACAGTCGCTTTGGCTATCGCTTAATTATGAGGCTATTACGCGGACGCACCAGAGTGCGTCCCTACATCCAAATATTATCAAACCGGATTTTGATACATCCTCCGAGTGCTGCCCAATTTATCTAAAATTAGTGCAAATGAAAGAGGGCGTATCAAAATATCATCATAGTGAATTTTGATACACCCTCAGAGTGCTTTACTGTGTTTATCAGATAAATCCGTTTCGACTGATATTTCAGGGGGTGGGGGATTATTTCTGCACTATGTCGTAGATTTCAGCACGTCCAGAGATGCTCAGGCGGGTTGTGCCTTTTTCCACTGCAAAGGAGATGAATGGGGTGGTGTGGCTTGTTGCGGTCACCACTGCGCCCTTTGCATTGAGCTGAGTCACGGCCAGGGAGGCATTGCGGGCCAGGATTACGCACTCGGTGGTGCCGGGTGTGAGGTCGATGGTCATTGTGCCATTGAGCTGATAGGAGGTGCAGGGGTTGAGGTCGAGCGCCATCACGGCCATTTCTTGCCGGGATGCCTCGAATGATATTCCCACGTTGTCGGGTGTCACGGGATTGACCTCAAATGTGCGCACTGCCACCCAGCTCTCCTTCTCAGAGGGGAGTTTGCGCAGGCGCACATAGCGGGCCTTTACCGGCGCGCCGGTCCAGTGAATGTCGTATTGCTTCTCCATTTCGGCGATGAGCGGCTGCCATGTGTTGCCATCGGCCGAGGCTTCGAGTGTGGCATGGTCGAGGTAATCCACGTCGTCAACCGAGTTGCGGCCTTGCACTATGTTCACCTCGCGCACGTCGCGCACCACGCCCAGGTCCACACCAATCCAGTCGCCGCCTTTCTTGCTCTGCGATAGTCCCGAGTGGTAGTAGGTGGCAGGGTCGCCGTCGAGCATGAGTTTGCTCAGCGGAGTGTTGATGGTGGCGAAAGAGCCGATGCAGCGCACTGAGGTGGGGCACTTGCCGGTGACGGCGAGGAAGAAGCGGTCGCGCAGCGCGTCCATTGAGTTCTCGTAGAAAGGCTGTAGCTTCATGGTTCCGCACTTATGGGCGGTGAAGTCGCGCACGTCGTCGGCCGTCATCAGGTTGTTGGTGAATGCTTGCCAGAAGCTGGCGTTATCGGTCTTGCCAAATGCCTCAATAAGTGCCAGTGTAGCCTCGCCACGCTTGCCCAGCTTGGTAAACTCGGCCAGCCAGGGTGCGAGCTCGCGCATAAGCAGCTGGTTGCGGCAGTTCTGCTTCATGGTTGCTTCCACGCCCTGAATCTTCACAAACTCCTCGCGCAGTGCGCTCAGCTGCTCGGGGGTGTAGCTGTCGGGCGAGAAAGTAGTGGTTTCCCACGACTCGTCGCGGCGGTAGCCCGTCTCGGTGTCGCAGGAGTGTATTGCAAAGGTGCGGTAGGCATCGCGAGCCTCGGGGGTGAGTTCGGCGAGGCCGCGCTCCCAGTTGTCGAGAGGGTTATAGGCTGCGATGTTCCAGCAGTAGTCGGCCACGCCATAGAGGGCGAGCTTCGAGGCCTCGCCGTGCTCCATAGGGTTGCTCACGAGTCCACACAGGTCGGCTGCGGTGAGTGAGCGCTCCAGGCCGTAGGTGGGGCCTTGCATGATGATGTGGCGGGCGTAGTCGGTCACCGGGAAGTTCCACCAGTAGTAGGCAGGGCGCTTGATGCGGGCGTTCACCCAGTCGAGTGTTTCCTTGGTGAGATTGCTGCACACCACGTCGCCGGTCCAGAACACCTTCACCGAGGGGTGGAGCGAGTTGCCATAGATGGCGAGCGGTCCGGTAGGGGAGCCGTTGGCCCACAGGCGGGAATAGTCGGTGGGACACACTGTGAGTGGTGTCACGTCGCCGTGAGCCTCCACAAATTCGCGTTGCAGGCGGTTGAGCAGCTCCACCTGCTTCACCGGGTTGGTTCCTTCGCCCGAGATGTCGTCGAAGAATAGGGCAAACGAGCGCACGCCCAGATCATGCATAAGGTTGAGCTTGTGGAGCAAGTTCTGGTAGTCCTCCTCATTCCACTTTATGTCCTTGCCCGGGTGAATGGCCCACACGAAATCCACATAGTTGCGCTGGCAGGCCTCCACCAGCTCGCGAATCTGCCGGGCCTCATTTTCGGGGTAGGGGAGTCGCCAGTGGGGGCTGCTGTGATAGGGGTCGTCCTTGGGCCCGTAGAGATAGGTGCACAGCTTGAAGCGGCCATAGAAGTCGATGAGCGACAGGCGCACCTCGTGCGACCACGGAGTGCCATAGAAACCCTCCACCACGCCGCGGTCGGGCAGCGAGGGATAGTCGTTGATGGTGATATAGGGCAGCTTTCCGCTGCGAGCGATGGGCGACTCCAGGATTTGCGCAAGCGATTGCAAGCCATAGAAGGCGCCGCGCTCGTCGCTGCCGGTAATGGTCACGCCCTTCTTGTCGATGGTGAGGCTGTAGGCTCCGCTCAGCTCTTTCACGCCTGCCTTGCGAGCCGGTTTTGCTCCAAAGTCGATGGTGAGCTTGGGTCCATTCAGCCCCATCTTTAGTCCGCTGCCGGCAAGCGAGCCTATTGTGGCGGCAAAGCGTTGCTTCACATCCACAAGCTGCATGCCCTGCGAGGCATCGAGGCACTTCGAGGCATCCACCGAGAGCGATTGCGGGGTGGGATTGATAATCAGCCCCTTGTGGTCCACGCTCTGTCCATCCACAGGATCCACATCCTGCTTCTCCGAGCGTTGGCTCGAAAGGTCGAAGTCGTCGGCATGCACGGTGGCAGTGGCGCACATCGACGACACCAAGGCTGCAATAAGAATGCGATTAATCATTTTCATAATTTAAGGTAGGATAATAAAAAAGATTGATTTGGGTTATGTATTAATTAGCTTTTGTTTCAGTTAGTCACAGTGGCCGAAAGCCCGGTGCGGCTTTCAGTGCTGAAAGTTACGAATAATCCTCCACACCACCAAGCATTTCCTCCAAAAATTGCAACACCCACCCCCCAACCTCTCTGCAACAACACCCGCCACACAAACACAGAGTGAAACGGGCAGTTGCAATTTTTTATGCTTAGCTGTGATAAGCACAGGCACTTCTGTGCTTAAGCTAAAGGCGTGAGGCGTGCAAGGTAGTCGGAGTGCTCACCCCTGGCGATGCACTCGGCGGCGAAGCCACACTCGGCTGCCACTGCGGCAAGCGTGTCGAAATCCACATACAGCCACCCGAACCAGTCGCTTCGCGTACCCTTATATTGCATCTGGTAGTTCATCTCGCCATAGTAGCCGTCGCCACTGGGAAGCTCAATCACACCGTCTTCATTCTCAAATAGATAGCTTATGTCGGTAGAGTCGATAAGAATCTGGCCACCCTCGGCAAGCAGCCCACTCACATGGGCGAAAAACTCGGGCAAGCGACCGAGCCTGCCCACAATGCCAATTCCATTCATCAGCATCAAAATGGTGTTGAAGCGGCCCTCAGCCCTCCAGAAATCCAGCTCCATCGCATCTGCCACTCCACGCTTGCGCATTGTGGCAACCGAGAGCGGCGATATGTCGATAGCCGTCACCTGCTTCCCCATTGCCTGGAGCGCGAGTGAGTGGCAGCCCGCGCCGGCACCCACGTCGAGCACATGGCCATTTGCCAGTTCCAGAGCCTTCAGTTCCAGGCGCGGCATCTCATCTGCCTCGCGAAACAGCGTGCTCACAGGAATTTCATCCTCATCGAAGTCGGGCGAAAACACACGCAGCCTGCCGGCCACCCCATTCCTGTGGTAGTCGGCAATAGCCAGCCCCATAGCATCCTTATCCTTCCTCATCGTCCTTGCTGAGTTGTAGTCATTCAATAAACCTAATTTCACTAAATCGCAACACACGCCCACAGGAGCACCTTCTCCAATCAGAGATAAGCCACTCCCAGCAAGCGCATATAGGAAATTACGCTACATATTCCACAAAGTTACGACAATCCGGGTTACAATCCAAGCCAATACTGACAAATCAAATCCCAAAATCCCAAAAATCACCCCAATATCTCAAAAAAACGTGGCAAAACGCTTGAAATATCAAAAAAACATCGTATCTTTGCACCGCCGAAAAGCCCAGATGGCGGAATCGGTAGACGCGCTGGTCTCAAACACCAGTGGATTCACTTCCATGCCGGTTCGATCCCGGCTCTGGGTACTACGATTGTTCTACAATTCCTTGCAAGTCGCCGATTTGCAAGGAATTTTTTGGTATGACGGGCACGTCATACATCTGTGGTGAAAGTCCACAAGGGGCGTAGTTGCCGACGAACCCCAGAGCGACTTGCAAGTTTCAAGCGGTGACGCTTGGGAGAGAGGAAGCAATAGCGAAATCGTGGCTCGAC
>JAQXTJ010000085.1 GCA_029219425.1 Bacteroidales bacterium | reverse complement strand
ATTCGGGCAAGATAGCTGTTCTCCTGCTGCTGCTCGAGCTCGGTGGCAGTCATCTCGTCGTTGCTCTTGCTCAAGTCGCGCGGAAAATAATTGAGCGCCCACACTGCGATGCTTCCCACCAGTATTATGGTGCCCATCTTGCGCAGATACTGCTCGGTCTTCTCCCACATGTGGTGCATGGCCGATTTCATCGACGGCATCCGGTAAGGCGGCAACTCCATCACAAAGGGCGTCTCATCCTTGCTGAACATGGAGTGGCGCAGCAGCCTCGCCGTGAGGATTGCCACCAGAATGCCAAGCAGATAAAGCCCCATGAACACCAGAGCAGCATTATCTGGGAAAAACGCGCTCACAAGCAGCACATACACCGGCAGGCGAGCACTGCACGACATAAAGGGATTCACCAGCATCGTTATGAGCCGGCTGCTCTTGCTCTCGATGATGCGCGTTGACATTATCGCCGGCACATTGCATCCAAATCCCATAATGAGAGGGATGAACGACTTTCCGTGCAGCCCCATTCGGTGCATAATCTTGTCCATGATGAAAGCCGCTCGTGCCATATAGCCCGAGTCTTCCATAAAGGATATGAAGAAATAGAGGATGAGAATATTGGGCAGGAACACAATCACGCCACCCACTCCGCCAATCACGCCATCCACAATAAGGTCCTTTAGCGGGCCGCCGGCAAGATGCTCATCCACGTGCTCGGCAACCCAATCGACGGCAGCCGAAATCCACTCCATGGGATAGGAGCCAAGCTCGAATGTGGTCCAGAACATAACGAACATCAGCGCAATGAAGATGGGAAATCCCAGAAACTTGCCGGTGACAATGGAGTCGATGCGGTCGGTGGCACGGCCGCTCTTGCGCGACCGTCCCTTGGTGTAGGTCTCTTGCAGCGCACCTGCAATGAAGCCATACTTATGGCTGGCAATGTCGGTGACAATGTCCTCCTGATGCACGTCCTCTATGTGCGCCACCCATTTGTGCCGCACGCGCGAGATGCGCGAGTAGTTGGGCAAAGGCTTCAGCATCTCCTCCACCTCATTGTCGCTCTCGAGCATCTTAATGGCAAGGTAGCGCGGCGAGAACTGGAGAATCTGGTCGGTCGATGCCTTTATTTCGTTCTTCACATTAGTGATGGCCTCCTCTATCTCATTGCCAAGGCACACATGCACATGCCTCACCACATCGTGGGTGCCCTCATACACGCGGATGATTGCATCGAGCAAGTCGTCGAGCCCCTGGCCGGTCTTCGACACAGTGGGAACGATAGGCACACCTATCATCTTTCCCATCTCATCGTAGTCGAAAGTTGCGCCCGAGCGCTCCAGCTCATCGTACATGTTCAGAGCAATCACCATGCTGCGGTCCATATCAATGAGTTCGGTGGTGAGATAGAGGTTGCGCGAGAGATTTGAGCCATCAATCACATTCACAATCACATCGGGAATCTCATCCTTGAGGTAGCGGCGCACATACAGCTCCTCGGGCGAATACACCGAGAGCGAGTAGGTCCCGGGCAAGTCAACGACCTTGAAGTTATAACCCTTGTAGCAAAGAAACCCCTCCTTTGCATCAACGGTGACACCGCTGTAGTTGCCCACGCGCTCCTTAGCGCCACAGGCAATATTGAAGAGCGACGTCTTGCCGCAATTGGGATTGCCAATAAGCACAATGCTAATGGTGTTGCTGCTGTGCCGCAGCATCTTCACACGGTCGGTGTCGCTCACGGTGTTGGTGTGCAGCACGATTTTATCCTCGGCCTTGCCGGCATCGGCCTCCACCTCAATGAGATCGGCCTCGCTGCGGCGCAACGACACCTCATATCCCAGAATCTTGTATTTTATAGGGTCGCGGAGCGGAGCATTGAGCAGCACCTCCACCTGGTGGCCTCTCACAAAACCCATCTCCACCACACGGCGGCGGAAAGCTCCATAGCCACGAATCTTCACTATGGTAGCCTTCTCCCCCGATTTCAGTTCCGACAATTTTGTCATAATCCTTGTTTCTTACGTTAGCACCACAAAATTACACCAATCCACCAATTCCACCAAACATTACTCAAAATATTATTTATAATAATTCCAAATAACACCTATGCCCGCCCAATTCACTCTTTCGGTGCTCCGGCCGACAGCCTGACGGATTTGCACAACAAATTTTCTAATGAGCCGAAGTTTTCCACAGTGAAAAAACAACAAAAAAAATAGCTGATAATGCAGTGACTATCAGCTATTCCCTTGAGCCGCGAATGGGACTCGAACCCATGACCTTTTCGTTACGAATGAAATGCTCTACCAACTGAGCTATTGCGGCTGGTGCACTGCCTTTATTTGCAATGCGGTTGCAAAGGTAGTGATTTTTTGGTAATAATCGCCCTTTTTTGAGATTTTTTTGCCCTTTGTCTATATTTTTTTCTTTCGGAACACAGCTCTTAAATAAATTCGGTAAAAAGTTTGGTGGGGTGGCAAATAATTCGTACCTTTGCAAGCCGATTATATCCAATTTTAACATTTCGTGGAAGCCGCGGGACTTTTGGCCGGGTCTAAGTCGGTGGAAATGAATAATTTAATTAACATTTAATCAGGAATAACGAAGTGGATACTTTAAGTTACAAGACAATCTCAGCAACAGCTGAAAAAGCTCAAAAGGAATGGGTGGTTATCGACGCTACCGATCAGGTTTTGGGTCGTCTGTGCGCGAAAGTCGCTAAAATCGTGCGCGGAAAATACAAACCCTGCTACACTCCCAACATGGACTGTGGCGACAATGTAATCATTATCAATGCCGACAAGGTGGTTCTCACCGGCAACAAGTGGGACGACCGCAAATATCTTTCCTACACTGGCTATCCCGGCGGACAGCGCGTGGCTACTCCCCGCATCCTTCAATTGAAGTCGGAGAAGGCTGGAATGAAGGCTGGCAAGCACCCATTGTTCATCAAGGTGCTCAAGGGTATGCTTCCCAAGAACCGTCTTGGAGCCGCCCTGTTGAAGAACGTACACGTTTACAACGGTGCTGAGCACCCACACGAGGCTCAGAATCCCAAGGTAATTGATATCAACAAACTTAAATAAGATTGAAGAATATGGAACAGATTAATGCAGTAGGCCGCCGTAAGGCCGCAATCGCCCGTGTTTTCGTCACAGAGGGTAATGGCGAGATTACAATCAACAAGCGCTCGCTCGAGGTTTATTTCCCTTCTTCAATTCTTCAATTCATCGTTAAGCAGCCGCTTAACCTCCTTGAAGTTGCTGAGAAGTATAATATTAATGTTAACCTTTGCGGTGGTGGCTACAAGGGACAGGCCGAGGCACTTCGCCTTGCCATTGCCCGTGCCCTCGTGAAGATTAACGCCGACGACAAGGCCGCCCTCCGCGCTGCTGGCTTCGTCACTCGCGACCCACGTGCTGTGGAGCGCAAGAAGCCCGGTCGTCCAAAGGCACGCAAGAGATTCCAGTTCAGCAAGCGTTAATATTTTCTATTCACACTTGCAGGGCTTAATCGCATAAGAGTTTAGTATCTAAACCACGTGGACGCGACTTGGCCGCGATGTCGAGGTCGGCTACCACGAGGTTGAATTTATCACAGAAAGTAAACAAAAAAACAAACAGAAAAATGGCAACACCAACTTTTGACCAATTACTTGAGGCAGGATGTCACTTCGGCCACTTGAAACGCAAATGGAATCCTGCTATGGCTCCCTACATCTTCATGGAGCGCAATGGTATCCACATTATCGACCTTTACAAGACAGCTGCTAAGATTGAAGAGGCAGCTGCCGCACTCAAGAATATTGCCAAGGCAGGCAAGAAGGTGCTCTTCGTAGCCACCAAGAAGCAGGCTAAGCAAGTAATCGCCGACAAGGCCGCATCAGTTAACATGCCCTACGTTATCGAGCGCTGGCCGGGCGGTATGCTCACCAACTTCCCCACAATCCGCAAGGCTGTGAAGAAGATGGCTTCTATCGACAAGATGACAAAGGACGGCACTTTCGACAACCTCTCGAAGCGTGAGAAGCTTCAGATTACTCGCCAGCGCGCTAAGCTCGAGAAGACTCTCGGATCTATCGCCGACCTCAACCGTCTGCCGTCGGCACTCTTCGTTGTCGACGTAATGAAGGAGCACATCGCAGTGGCCGAGGCCAACCGTCTGGGCATCCCCGTATTCGGAATTGTTGACACCAACAGCGACCCCAATCCTGTTGACTTCGTAATCCCGGCAAACGACGACGCTTCGAAGTCGATTGAGCTTATTCTCGACACTCTCTGCGCAGCAATGATCGAGGGACTCGAGGAGCGCAAGGTGGAGAAGGTGGACAACAAGGACGCTGAGGCCGAAGAGGCTCCCAAGCAGAAGCGCACTCGCGTGGCTCGCCGCAAGGATGCCGACGCAGAGGCTCCCGCCGAGGAAGTGGCAGAGGAAACAGCTGAGTAATATACCGTCTCACACCTACACTCAAGCATTTCAAGTTTCGCAACATTTCACATTGCGAAACTTGAAGTTTATGGCTCTCTTTCGAGAGCTACACAAAAAAGACAAATTAATATTATTAACGACTAAAACCATAGAATTAAGAATATGGCAGTTTCAATGGCAGATATCAGCAAGCTCCGCAGCCTGACCGGCGCCGGTCTTATGGACTGCAAGAAAGCTCTTGCTGAGGCAAACAATGATATGAAAGAGGCAATCGAGATCATTCGCAAGAAAGGTCAGGCAGTTGCAGCCAAGCGTGAGGACCGCGAGGCTTCGGAGGGCTGTGTGCTCGCCGATGCCACCGAAGGCTTCGCAGCAATCGTAGCCCTCAAGTGCGAGACCGACTTTGTGGCCAAGAACGCCGGCTTCGTGGCACTCACCAAGCAGATTCTTGCCGCTGCACTTGCAGCAAAGGTAAAGAGCCTCGACGAGCTCAAGGAGCTTGAGATTGAAGGCCGCAAAGTTGCCGACCTCATCGTTGAGGAAATCGGCAAGACAGGCGAGAAGATGGAGCTCGGTGCCTACGAGTATGTAGAAGGTGCAGAGGCAACAGCCTACAACCACTTCGGCAACAAGCTCTCCACCATCGTAGCATTCAACGAGAAGCTTGCCGACGCTCACGTTGGAAAAGAGGTGGCAATGCAGGTTGCAGCAATGAACCCCGTAGCACTCGATGAGGACAGCATGTCGCAGGAAGTGAAGGACACTGAGTACAACGTAGCAGTTGACAAAACCCGTCAGGAGCAAATCCAGAAAGCCGTAGAGGTAGCCATCAAGAAGGCTGGTTACAACCCAGCTCACTTCGACAGCGAGGCTCACATGGAGTCTAACCAGACCAAGGGCTGGATTACTGCCGAAGACGTAGTGGCTGTGAAGAAAATCATTGCCGACGTTACAGCCGAGAAGTCGGCTAACCTCAACGAGACAATGATACAAAACATTGCAAAGGGACGTATGGCCAAGTTCTTCAAGGAGAACTGCCTCCTCAAGCAAGAGTTTGTTTCAGACAACACAATGAACATCGAGACTTACCTCAAGAAGCAGAGCGCCACACTCACCGCCACAGGTTTCAAGCGCGTAAATCTCAACAAGGACTAAAAAAGACCAAAGCCCCACACACCACGCGCAGGGCAAGGAAATACAACAACGAGGCGCGACTCCCCCACCGGAGCCGCGCCTCATATCATATCCAATTCTCTGAACAACGAATGCCTCAGCCTTCATAAATAATTACGCTTACACCAAGCAAACATCCGCAAAGACGACAGAGTGGAGCGGAAGCCCACGACTTTGGCTCACTCCACCGCCATAAAAAAAGGAAGGTGTATCAAAATTCGGTTTGATAATATTTTGATGTAGGGACGCGCCCCGGTGCGTCTGCGTAACAGCCTCATAATTAAGCGATAACCAAAGCAACTGGGGGGGGGCGAAAGCACCAGGGTGCGTCCCTACATAAGTGATTATTATCCAATTTTGATACACCCTCCAATGCGTTAGGGATAGAAGCCTTTCAGTCGAGACATCAGGCTCGATTTACGATAGCCCGACGGCGATGCCGGAACGCCCACTATTGTTCCACTTCTTCGAGGGTCCAGCCGAGTTGTTCGGTGACGTGTTTTTGGAATGATGCGAAGTTGTCGCCCCATTCGTTGCTTACGGCAAAACGTACGCCATCAGCAGAGGTGAGTATTTCTTCAGGTTCGGGAACCTGCGATCTTCTTCTGTCCGGTTTTGACGCTTACGGCGTTCGATTTCGTCGAGCGACCTTACTACGCCATAACTACCTTGCAGTTCGCGTGGAAACCAGTCGCAAACGTCCTTAAATGTGGCACTTGACATTTGAGCGAGGAATTGCCGCACAGTGTTAAGCACAGAGCGGTTCTTACAAAAAGCGACACCGCCATTAAGCGAGTACATCGCTCTTTTGCCCTTTTGCTTTACCGGGTTGTCGATAGCGACAGAGTTGTTTTCATCTTCCAAAACGATTTCGAGAGGAATGTTGAGCATTTTACCAACGCCCTTGATGCACTTAATTTTGCGTTCGTTGGCAAGGTTGGTGTAAATCCACCACCCATCAACATATCGTTGCCATTTATAGCCATTATCTGTAATGCGTTGTTTTGTGCCAACGAGAGGATAGCCCTTGAACGTTTCATTGAAATGAGAAGCACGTTCAAGCACCATGTAACGCAGTGCTTCAATCATTGTGCGGTGAGCTGATTTCTCAGCAATCACTTTGCCATCGTCAAAGTGAAAGGAAAATCCAATGCTCGCCGAGCGACGTATCCCGGGCTTTTCATCTTCATCATCAGACTCGGGCACATATTCGTCGGCAAGTTCTTCCACTGCCGACGAAATATCTTTCACTACATCGAAGTCGTTTATTTTGTCCGCATCGCTCGCAATTGCAATTCGAGTGAGAGCACAGTTGTCGTATTCCATTGCGATAAGCACTTTGCCATCGATTCCGTATGTCGGCAAAGTCTTCAGTGCCGACTCTTCAATAATCGGCAACAGCTCCATTTGCAGCATTTCTTTTTCTGCTTCTGCAATCTGAGCAGCGAGCGCCGAAGGCACTTGGCTGCCATACTTCGAGAACGTATCTCGTTCTTTATATAACTGTTGTAGCTTATTCATGATTAAATTATTTTAGCGGATAATATTCTAAAAGGAATTATCTTGCCTGAGACTTCAAAATTACTAAATAATTATTAAAAAGCAAAATAAAAATGACTTACGGATATATAAGAGTTAGTTCGGACAAACCTCTACTGACTTGCTAAGATTTATGCTTATCACCACTGAATTTCTACTGAGCCACAAAACCCGGTCCATTTCGGATGCTTACTGTTGAGTTCTGGGTGGGTAAAATGAATGAGAGCCGGGCAGCATTGCGGCTGTCCGGCTCTCTTAGGGGGCGGTGACCTACTCTCCCACTTTCGCAGTACCATCGGCGCGGTGAGGTTTAACTTCTCTGTTCGGAATGGGAAGAGGTGGAGCCCTCACGCTATCACCACCTTAGTCTTGTCTTCACCACCTGTGTGGTGTGTTAAGGTAAGGTCATCGATTGGAAGTGCAAGTTTCTTATCCTTGTGTCGTGTCAGTGCTCTCTTTGCCTTCGGCTTGCTCCTGATTCTTATTTGTCATATCCGCCCCGGGCTTCGCCCCGCCTGACTGGCGGCGCTTCGGGGCTGCTCTCAGCCTGACCTTCAGGCAGGCTGTGGTGCTCTCGCAAGGAAAGCTATCGGGATATTAGTATTGCTCGGCTGGGACATCGCTGCCCTTGCACCTGCAACCTATCTACGTCGTAGTCTCCAACGTCCCTCAGGGAGATCTTATCTTGGGGAGGGCTTCGTGCTTAGATGCTTTCAGCACTTATCCTTGCCAGACGCGGATACTCGGCAGTGCACCTGGCGGTACAACCGATAAACCGGAGGTCTGTCCAACACGGTCCTCTCGTACTAGTGTCGGAGCCCCGCAAATCTCCTGCGCCCACAACAGATAGGGACCGAACTGTCTCACGACGTTCTGAACCCAGCTCGCGTGCCACTTTAATAGGCGAACAGCCTAACCCTTGGGACCTTCTCCAGCCCCGGGATGTGACGAGCCGACAT
>JAQXTJ010000084.1 GCA_029219425.1 Bacteroidales bacterium | reverse complement strand
CGACTTGGTGGTCTGGGAATAGAGATACACATTTCGCGAGAAGTCGATTTTGTGGAGCGAGTCGAGGCTCTCACACACGATAGCCTCGCCATTAGTCTGCCCCACAAGACCATTCACCTCGGCATGCCCCGTTTTGCCATAGATAACAATCTGCGGCCGACGGCCATCGGGCTCGAGGTGGCTGTTGTAGGTGGCACGAATGCGCTTTTGCAACTGCAACACCACGGGGCAAGTGGCGTCGATAATCTCAATGCCATTGCGCCGGGCTATCTCATAGGTTTCGGGCGGCTCTCCGTGAGCCCGCAGCAGCACCTTCACATTGCGAAGGCGTCGCAAGTCGTCGTGAGTGATTGTCACCAGTCCCTTTGCTTGCAGCCGCTCCACCTCATTGGAATTGTGCACTATATCACCAAGGCAATAGAGCTGCCCCGTCTTGTCGAGCTCCTCCTCTGCCTTGCGGATAGCCGTAGTCACCCCAAAGCAGAATCCCGACCCCTTGTCGATTTCCACATTAGCCATAAAACGGAATAATAGAATTTTGTTACTGTACTGTATAATATATATCTACGCGCGAGAGCGGGCAATTGTTTACACGCCAGCCTCCCCGCCTGCGCAACAAGTGCAAATGCCGGGAGGGGGCTGACATTTTGCTACGTCGTCCTACCGCATCACCGGGCGATGATGCGGCGGAAGGCGGCGAGAAGCCACTCGTCTTGCTCGGCAAGCGACATGTGTGAGTTGTCGAGCACCAGGGCATCGTCGGCCTTGCGCAAGGGGCTTTCGGCTCGTGTCTGGTCGATGTGGTCGCGCTCCTGCACGTTGCGGAGCACCTCCTCATAGGTGACTTCGGTGTTGCCCTTGGCGCGGAGCTCATCGAAGCGGCGGCGTGCACGAGTCTCGGCCGAGGCATCAACATAGACCTTCATCTCTGCATCGGGAAACACCACAGTGCCAATGTCGCGTCCGTCCATCACGATGCCCTTCTCGGCTCCCATGCGCTGCTGTTGCGCCACCAGTGCACGGCGCACGGCAGGAATTGCAGCCACATAGCTCACCTTTCCCGACACTCGCATCTCGCGAATCTCTAGCTCCACGCACTCGCCATTGAGATAGGTCTCGGAGGCTCCGGTGTCGGCGTTCACGCCGAAGGAGATGTGAATCGAGGGGAGCTGCTTCTCGAGTTCGGGCACATTCACCACCTCCCCGTCGATGAGATTGTTGTTGAGGCAATAGAGAGTCACGGCGCGATACATCGCACCGGTGTCGATGTAGGCATAGCCAATAGCTTTAGCCAGTTTCTTTGCCATTCTGCTCTTTCCCGAGGAGGAAAAGCCATCGATGGCTATTGTGATTTTCTTATCCATAGAAGCGTAGGTGTTTGTTTTGTTTCGAGTGCAAAATTAATCACTTTTGGCCATATTTTCGCTTTCGTGTGGCGATTTTTTGCGTGCCGTGGGTTGCAATTTGCGCGAAAAAGCACTAACTTTGGGGGCTTTGGGCTTTGAGCCTTGAGCTGTGGGCTAATTACCGGCTTTCTGCAATGTGGCTCACAGCCCAAAGCCCACGGCTCACAGCCCACAGCTAAGAATTAAATATATTGAGATTATGATAGTTTATCCTAATGCCAAGGTGAACCTTGGACTCGACATCGTGCGCCGACGTGCCGACGGCTACCACGACATTTCCACCGTGTTCTATCCCATTGCCCTCACCGATATTCTTGAGGTGGTGCCGGCACATGGCGACGATGCCACTCTCACAACCTACGGCCGCCACATCGACTGCCCGGTGGAGAAGAACCTTGTGATGAAGGCCTACAGGATCATGCAGCGCGAGCTGGCAGCCCCACCGGTGGATATTTACCTCACCAAGATTATACCCGATGGCGCAGGACTGGGCGGAGGCTCGGCCGATGCCGCCTTCACCATGCTCGCTGTGAACGAGCTGTTTGCACTGGGCGTGCCGCAGCACGAGCTGGCGCGGCTGGCCGCCACCATTGGCGCCGACTGCCCCTTCTTCATCTACAACCGCCCCATGAGCGCAAGCGGCATTGGCGACATTCTCACCGATGTGCCGGTGTCGCTCAAGGGCTATCGCATGCTGCTTGTGAAATCGGACGACATCTCCGTGCCCACCAAGCTCGCCTACAGCCGCGTGACACCGCGCGAGCCGGAGGTGAAGGTGACCGACATCATCGCCCGCCCCGTGGACGAGTGGCAGGGCCGGCTCAAGAACGACTTCGAGCCAAGCGTGTTTGCCTCGTTTCCCCAGCTCGCCACGCTCAAGGCACGCCTCATCGAGAGCGGAGCCGTGTATGCAGCGATGTCGGGCTCGGGATCGTCGGTTTTTGGCATTTTCGACAGTGCCAATATGGCAGAATGCGACAAATTTGCAGAGTTTGGCAATGTTTTTGATATTCAGTTGTGATAAACAACATTACAATTGAACATTATGGCAAAAGAAAAAGATAACACAACTGAGAAGCAGGAAGTGGAAACAACCGAAACCCAGCAGGCCGAAGCACAAGCCGCTGAGCAGCAGGAGGCAACAGAGCTAACACCCGAGGAGCGCATAGCGCAGCTCGAGGAGGAAATTGCCAAGGAGAAGAAGGAATATCTCTTCCTTATGGCAGAGTTCGACAACTTCCGCAAGCGCACCCTCAAGGAGAAAATGGAGATAATGAAGAATGGCGCCGAGAAGGCTATGAGCGACATTCTGCCGGTAATCGACGACTTTGAGCGTGCCCTCCAGGCCATGAATGAACAGACCGACGTGGATAGCCTGCGCGAAGGAGTGGAGATTATCTACAACAAGTTCATAAAGTACCTCAAGGGCAACGGCGTGGAAGCCATAGAGAGCGACAAGGCCGACTTCGACACAGAGCTGCACGAGGCAGTAGCCAACTTCCCCACCCCCGACGAGGAGCTGAAGGGCAAGGTAATCGACACCGTGCAGAAGGGCTACAAAATCAACGACAAGGTGCTGCGCCACGCCAAGGTGTTAGTGGGGCATTAGCGAAACGCATTAAGGCCATTGTATTATAGGGATAATAATAAATCGACGTACATATATATTTCGGAGAATAAACGACGATGGATAAAAGAGATTA
>JAQXTJ010000083.1 GCA_029219425.1 Bacteroidales bacterium | reverse complement strand
TCACCGCGAAATCCCCGGGTTCATCGAGGACATAGCCAAGCGCACCGATGCCTACAAGAAGCTCGCTGCCCGCTTCCCCGACGACCCCGACTCCGTGAGCTACTACATGAATAAGCCACACCGCGTGCGCCTCTTCGACTACGACGGCATTCGCGAGGACTCTCTCAGCTCAATGGACTCGATTCGCTACATGGTGCGCTTCATGCACACCGCATTCGTGGCAATGGAGCCGCAGACGGGCCATGTGAAGGCATGGGTGGGCGATATCGACTTCAAGACGTGGAAATACGACAAGGTGACGGCCCGCCGCCAGCCCGGAAGCACTTTCAAGCTCTTCGTATATACCACCGCCATGAACAGCGGCCTCACCCCATGCGACCGCCGCACCGACTCATGGCTGAGCCTCGACGTGACCGGCCCCGACGGCAAGCCGGCCAAGTGGTCGCCACGCAACGCCACAGGCGTGTATTCGGGCGATACCATCACCCTGAAATCGGCCTTCGCCCAGTCGATCAACACCGTGGCCGTGAAGCTCGGCATGGAGGTGGGAATCGACAATGTGGTGGCCACAGCCCACCAGATGGGAATAAAGTCGAAGCTACAGGAAGCTCCGGCACTGTGCCTCGGCGCAAGCGATGTGACCCTGCTTGAGCTGGTCAACGCCTACTGCTGTGTGGCCGACGACGGCGTTCACCACGACCCCGTGCTCGTGACGCGCATCGAAGACTCCAAGGGCAACGTAATCTACACCGCCCCCGATGCTCACCGTCAGGCCATTCCCTACCGCTCGGCATTCCTCATGCAGCAAATGCTCATGGCAGGCATGCGCGAGCCGGGAGGCACCTCCATGGCACTGTGGGGCTATGTGAGTCCCTTCTGCTCCGACACCGACTTTGGCGGAAAGACAGGCTCATCGAGCAACTACAGCGACGCATGGTTTGTGGGTGTGTCGCCGGCCCTGGTGGTAGGAGCCTGGGTGGGCGGGGAATACCGCTGCATACACTTCCGCAACAGCCAGTTTGGACAGGGAAGCCGCGCCGCCCTCCCAGTGTGCGGCTACTTCCTCCAGTCGCTCATGGCCGACGGCCGTTTCAAGCAATATCACCGTAAATTCGGCGAGCCAAAGGAGCCTATCTCCACCGCCGACTACGGCTGTGCCGCCTGCTGGAAGCAACCCGTGGACAGCGACTCCACCAGCTTCGGTGCCGACTCTATCTTCCTCCTCGATAAAGGCGAAGAAATCATCCTCCCCGATGAAGACCTCGAGGAAGAAGACCTCCCCACCGAAGCCGACCTGCCCAAAACCGACCCCTCCATATAGAGTAAGCGTAAGCATCCGAAAACAGCCGACTTCTTGGGATGTGAATTTTTTCCACTTGTTCATGCTTTTGTGCGATTTAATGCTGTTTTTGGCGCTCGAAGTGTGGGGTGGAATGGAGAGCGGGTGTGGCAAAACTCATTGCTTTGCCACACCCGCTTGGTGTTGTTGTGCCGGATTGGTGGGGGTGATTAGTCCTCGGCAGTGGTGAGGGGCGATGCCTGCTTGTAAGTGCGGGCGCCAAGCTCCTTGTCGAGCATATAGAGTCCGTAGCCATTGTCCTTTATCATCTTGAGGTTGTCGATGATTGTCTGGGCGTTCTCCTCTTCTTCCACTTGCTCGTCGATGAACCACTTGAGCATGCTCTGTGTGGCGAAGTCGTTCTCCTCGAATGCCACTTTGTAGAGGCCGTTGATGAGCGATGTCACCTTCTGCTCGTGCTTGAGGGTTTCCTCAACCACATTGAGTGTCGACTCCCACTCGGTGGGCACTGCGTCGATGGCGCGGAGCTTCACCACGCCGCCACGTGAGGTGACGTATTTGAAAAGAATCATTGCGTGGTCCTGCTCTTCCTTGAACTGAACCTCATACCATTTTGCGAAGCCGGGCTGGCCGTTGGCGTGGCACCATGCCGACATTGAAAGATAAAGATAGGCCGACCACATCTCGGCGTTGATTTGGGCGTTGATAGCCTCTTCTACTCTTTTGTTAAGCATAATAGTGAAGTGTTTTTTTATTGTTTGTTATTGATATTTCAGTTTTTTGATTTTTTACGGTTGCAAAATTACGAATTTATCCACTTGGGGTGGTGCGCCGTGATGGCTATTTTTTGTTAATTTTTTTATCTTCGGGGAATTTGCCGGGAAAGTCGATGTGCACTGCCGGGCGGCGCAGGGCATAGACGATGAGCGCTATTCCGGCTATTATGAATGGAATGCTGAGCACCTGTCCCATATCCATTCCGCAAGCCTCGCGCAAGCCAATCTCCCATGGCTCCTGCACGTTTTTGATATATTCAATCACGAAGCGCGACGCGAAGAGGATGGTGAAGAACACGCCGAAGATGAGTCCCGGCCGGCGCTGGGCATTGCGTTTCCAGTACATCCACATCAGCAGGGCGAAGAGTGCAAAGTAGCACAGTGCCTCATAGATTTGTGTGGGGTGTGAGGGCTGGGTGAACACCGGGTCTGCGCCGCGCATCCATGCTCCGAGGTTGTCGATGAAGCAGAAACCCCATGGAAGGTCGGTGGGGCCGCCGTAGATTTCGTGGTTCATGAGGTTGCCGAGGCGTATGAATCCGCCCACCATGGCTATGGGCACTACCAGACGGTCGAAGGTCCACAGCGGGCTGCGGTGTGTCACATAGCGCGAATAGATGAGGATGGCGATGATGATGCCAATGGTGCCGCCGTGGCTGGCGAGGCCGCCTTCCCAAATCTTGAAGATGTCGGCTATGTGCTGCGAGTAGTAGCTCCAGTCGTAGAAGAACACGTGTCCCAGTCGGGCACCTACGATTGTGGCTATCGCCACATAGATGAATAGCGTGCTGAGCCATTTTTCGGGCACGCCCTCGTGGCGGAACATGCGCCACATCAGTTCATATCCGAGCCAGAATCCCAGTGCGAAAGCCAGTCCGTACCAGCGCACGGTGATGAAGCTGTCGATGAGGTTGGGGTTGACGGTCCATGTGATGAAATTTGTCATTTGTTTGTTGCTGTTGGTTTTTAGTGTGTGTTTATTTGTAAGTGTTCAGAAAAGCGACATCTGTGCGTCGGGCTTCTTGTGTGGCTCTTCTGCCGGTTTCTTTGCCGGCTTCGCCTCGGGGGCTTCCTCGAGGTCGGAGAGCGATTTGGTCTCGGGACGCGAGGGTGGGGTGGGCATGAGCCAGTCGATGTCGGCAAGCTCCTCCATCGTTGGCTCGTTGGCATGAGTCGGTTCGGTGTCGGCAGCCGGTTGCGCGTCGGTCTGGAATGTGGCGTCGATGCTGTCGTCGGAGAAGGTGTCGTTGTCGAAGATGTAGTTCGGTATCTGCGGAGCGGCTGGTTCGGCCACGATGTCGCTGCCGGGAGCGTTGTCGCCTGTAATCGACGAGTCGAAGCCAAATGTCTGTGCCACAGCCTCGGCGATGTCGTTGTCGATTATCGCAGCCTCCCTGCCCGTGCTTTTAGGAGCCTGGCGTGCTTCGAGCTGTGCGTTTTGCTCTTGTAGCTTTGCAATTTCGGCACGCAGCTCAGTTTCCAGTCGCTTTTGGTCGGCAGAGAGGAATTTTATTTTCTGCTCGTAGAATGCCACGTCGCTCTTCCGGTCGCGCTGTTCGGCTGCTAGCTTGCCTGCAATTCGGTCGCGCTCCTTGGCCATTTCGCGCAGCTCATTTCTCACCTTGTCGGTTTCGGCGAGGAGCTCGTGCCGGTTCTGTTCAATCTCGGCATTCTTCGATGCAATGAGGTTGGTTATTTCAGTCTCTTTTTCTTCAATGGCTCGGAGCTTCTCGTCCTCCTTTATGTCGAGCAGGTGGTTTTTCTCATCCTCCACTCTGGCAAGCTCGTCGGCAGCCTGTTTCAAGGCTTCGGCACGCTCCATGCTCAGCCTCTTCACCGCGGCGTCGCGCTCCTGCATCACACGCAGCACATTCTGCTCGGCCTCGGTGCGTGTGGCTTGCAGCTCTTCTCTCAGGCGTGCGGCCTCGGCCGAGGCTGTCTGGGCAGTGGCGGCTATGCTCTCGTTGTGCGACTGGAGGTCTTGTATCTGCGACTTCAGTTCACGCGTTTCGGCATTTTTCTGAGCCTTGAAGTCCTCCACATGCTTCAGCTGGCGTTCTATCTCATCCATCATTTCAATGGTGGAGTGGGCTTCAGCAAGTTCGGCTTTTGCGGTCTCGAGCTCGTGGTTGCGCGCTTCTATTTCTTGCTTCAGCTTTGCGATTTCCTCAGTTGCTATTTCGTTTTCTATCTTCGAGGTTTCGGCTTCGGAGCGTGTGGCGGTGAGCTCGGCAGCGAGCGATGCGGCCTCGTCGGTGGCAGCCTTGGCTTTAGCTGCACTTGCCTCGGCCTCTTTCCTTGCCACTTCCACCATGTGCTCGGCCTCGGTGCGAGCCTGCTCAATCAGGGCATCGGCTGCCTGTCGGGCATCGGCTATGCGTTTCTCGGCGTGTTCTTTTTCGGCTTCGGCCTGTGCCAGAAGCTCCTCGCCGGCCTTTATGGCGGCCTCGGCGGTCTCGTTGGCTGTCGAGGCTGCATTGCGGGCATCCACGGCATCGGCAGTGGCCTTGTCGGCGCGTGCATTGGCTTCCTTCAGCTCATTCACCTTGCCTTCGAGCTCGGCGCGGAGGGCAGCGAGCTGCTTGTCGCTTTGGTCGGCCATGTCCTTGTAGGCGGCAGCGTCGTCGGCATACACCTGCATCACCTTCATCTTGTTGAGCAGGCTCTTGTTCTCAATCAAATATTGCTCGTGTTCGGCTTCGAGCGTGGCCACACGCTGCTCCAGCGATGCTGCTTGCTCCTTCAGAGCCTTGCGCTTCGCTTCTTCCACCTGGCACTTCTGCTTTGCCTCCTCGGCGCGCCGTGAGCTGTCCTCGGCAGCCTGTGTGGCTTGCGCGAGCTGTTCGCTTATCTTGTTGCGCTCGGCCGTCCACATTGCTGTGGCTTGTTCGCAGGCAGCCTGGTGGATGTCGTCGATGGCACTCTTGAAGTGAGTCCCAATGCTCTGTGTGATGGCTTTTTTCTCGGCTTCTATGTCGATGCAGTCCTTCACGATTTGAGGCAGGTTGGCATTCACTATGGCGATAATCGAGTTGAGGAAACCTTCGGGCAGGTCGTAGTTCACGGTGTGTGGCTTCAGCTCCACAGGCTCGGTGGCCTGCGGTGGCAAAGGTGCTGCCGGAGATGGTTTCAGCGGCTCGGCTGGAGTGGCGGGCTTGAAAGGGTTGATGTAAGGCTCGCGCTTCTCGGCTTCATCGTAGTTTAGTCCGCCGTCGATGTCGTTGCTAATCGGGTCGTCGGAGAATCCGAAAGCATTTTTTAGATTTTTGAAAAACGACATATATCTTCTTGTGTATGAGTTTTGAAAAGTGTTTATGCTTCTGTTCTGTTTAGTTCTCGCCTGTAGCGGCATCGGGTTTCATCACTATGCCGAGGCTCTTGCGGCCATTGATGGCCACGGTGAGTGGCGTGTGGAAATCTATTATGCGAAGGTTCTCGCTCTCGTAGCTGCTGGGCAGGCTGCCGAGATAGGCTTCGTCGAACACGCTGCCATCGCCTGGGGCGCCCACGGTGAAATAGCCCACACCAAATGAGGTGAGGTTCTGGAAGAAGTGTGTGCCCTGGCTTGGCTCTATGCGGTTGCCCTTGAGTGAGGTTTCCACTATGAGCTTTGCAGCCGATATGTGTGGCCACTTCACCGGTATTCCCAGTGCAGTGTCGCTCGAGCCCCAGCGTCCCGGGCCTATGAGTATGTAGCCTCGGTTCTGCTCGGTCATTGAGCGGTTTATTTTCTCTATTTCGCGGGCTATGAGAGAGTTGTTCATCATGCCGCAGCGCTCGGGCTTCACCATCACAATGCTCACAATGTTGTCCATCAGTCCGTGTCCCAGCGCAGTGAGGCTCTTTAGTATCAGGCTGGAGTCGGCCGATTCCATCACCTTCTCGTCGAGCATTTCCTTGCGATCCACTATGGGGCGTATTTGCAGCCAGTAGAGCTGTCCTTTATCTGATGTCTCTTCGGTGATGGGCTTCGAGTTGTTGATAATACCGGCAAACTCAATCTCCACCGGGCGGCACATAGCGTCTTGACCCTTGGTGAGCATAAGGTCGGCAATCTCGGCCAGCGGATACACGCCGTGTTGCAGCACGTTGGCAAAGGTCACCACCTTGCGTCCCATGCCTGCGTCGCTGTCGCGGATAATGCCGCTGTTGAAGTCGTAGGTCGATACCATATAGCGCAGGGCTCCGCTCTCGGCCACATCCTGTATGCGCATTTTCTTTATGTTGAAGCCATCATCCACGCTGAATGAGGCTGCGTCCTTGCCGCTTAGGTCGAGGGCGTAGAGCCGTGTCTGCGTGTCGCTCAGTGCAATGTCTAAGGTGCTCGTCTGCAACACCTTGTTCGGGTGCCGTGGCGAGAATCGCAGGGCGCGTCCGCCATCCACAATATATTTTCCTAATCCCACGGCAATCTCGGTCACACCGTCCTCGGGGCGCTCATCGTTGATGGGATAGTAGTTGAGCGAGCGTCCCACGCCCGAGAACGAGGGGAAATACGTCCCGCTCGAATATTCGTTGCCCACCACTTCCTGTATTATCACTGCCATCTTCTCCTGGTCGATAACGTTCTGCGTGGCTGTCATGTAGGCCTTGCTGTCGGCATAGAACACCGAGGCATACACGCTCTTTATGGCATTGCCCAGCATCTCGAGCATCGCATATTTGTCGGTGCTGTGGGGTATCATATAGGTGGAGTAGATGCCGGCAAATGGCTGGTAGTGGCTGTCTTCGAGTAGGCTCGAGCTGCGCACTGCCAGTGGGCGGTCCACCACTTCAAAGAGGGCAAAGAAGTCTTCTATAAGGTGCTCTGGCAGGCGGGCCTGCAAGAAGTGGCGCAGTATCTCACTGTCGCTTATGTCGCTCAGGGCAAGCGGATACAGCCCGTTGCGCTCCATAAATTCGTCGAAGATGTCGGTGCACAACACCACCGTGCGCGGAATGGAGATGCTCACGCCCTTGTAGTTGTCAAACTCGGGGTTGTGCTTGATGATTGAGTCGATGAAGGCGAGGCCACGTCCCTTGCCACCCAGCGACCCTTGGCCGATGCGGGCAAAATTGGAGTAGTGGTCGAAGCGGTCGCGGTGAAACACTGCCACCACGCCGCGGTTCTTCATCTTGCGGTATTTCACTATGAGGTCGAAGAAGAGCTGGCGCACTGCCGGCGCCTCGCTTATGTCCTTGAAGCGGTGCATCTTTATCACCTCGGCTATGGGGAACATGGCACGGGAGTAGAGCCACCGCGAAATGTCGTTGTAGCTTGCGTGGTACAGCAGCGATTCCGAGGGGATGTCGAAGATGTGCTGTTGCAGCTCCTTTAGGTTGCGTATGCGCAGAATTTCCTCGTCGGTCTTTGGATTGCGTATAATAAAGTCGCCAAAGCCAAAGTTCTCCATGATGGCTTGTCCCAGGTCCACAGGCAGCTTCTTCGAGTTCTTGTTGATGAAAGTGCCGTCGAAGTCCCTCACGAGCGACTCGTTCTCTTCCTCGCTCGATTCGATGATGATGGGCAGGTAGGGGTCGCGTTTCCTTAGCTCATGTGCAAGCTCTATTCCAGCCTTTTGGCTCTTCTCTCCTCCGCGCTTGAACGACACGTCGGAGATTACGCCAAGTATGTTCTTCTCGTAGCGGTTGTATAGCTCCATGGCCTCCTCATAGTCGCGGGCGAGCATCACCTTGGGGCGGCCGCGCATTCGCATCATTTGCTCGTGTTCATTCAGGGCTTCGGTCGAGAATATTCGCGACTGCCGGAGCAGGAACTTGTAGAGCGTGGGCAGGATTGATGAGTAGAAGCGCACAGAGTCCTCCACAAGCAGTATGAGCTGCACTCCCACGCCGTTTATGTCGTTGTCGGCATTTAGCTTGTCCTCGAGCAGCTTTACGATGGCAAGCAGCAAGTCCACGTTGCCAAGCCAGCTGAATACATAATCCACACCGCTGAAGTCTTCATTGGCAAGCCTTCGCGAGACCTCACGGGAGAAGGGTGTGAGCACCACAAACGGTGTGTCGGGATACACCTCCTTTATCACCTTTGCGTTGGCAAATGTGTAGCTTATGTCCACGCCCGGCATGGCAATTATCAGGTCGTAGTGCTTCTCGCTCAGGCTCTCCATTGCCGTGGCATAATCGCTCACCTGTAGCACGCGTGGCGGCGAGCTGAGGTTCAGAGAGGTGTATTCAAAGTATATTTGCTCCTCAACGCGCCCATCTTCCTCCATCATGAAGGCGTCGTAGGGCGATGCGATGAGCATCACGTTGAACACGCGCTTCTGCATCAGGTTCTGGAAAGCGGTGTCCTTAAGGTATAATTGGCTTAAACTTGCTTCATTCATCGTCGATACTGCAATAAGAAGCCGTTGATTGTGCTTCTTTCTGCAAAGGTACATAAAAAAGAGATTTTTTACGCCCGGTGAATAAGAAAAAAATCAAGACCGATACTATCTTTGTGGTAAAAAAGAGGTCTGCGGGTTTACCCAGCCTCAAAATAGTTATTAACAACGGGCTCTTATGTCCC
>JAQXTJ010000082.1 GCA_029219425.1 Bacteroidales bacterium | reverse complement strand
GCACGCTTTGCACTATGATGGAGAGGGCTATGAAGATAATGCCAAGCACAAGGAATGCCCACCAGCAACGCGTGCCGAAATAATATTCGCCCTTAATCACTATTGGATGGAAGATTCCGATAATCAGAAAAGTGCCGAGGCCTATGACAAGGCCGAGCAGATTGTTGTCGCTGAGAAAATCCATAAAAATGTGAGAGTTGATAATGATGGTGCAAAGTTACGAAAAATTCCACGGATTTGCTGCACAATTTCCCAAATAATAGATGCCGGTGGGCTTGTGGTGGCGCGATTTTGGCGCGCCAAAAAAGAAAAAGTGCTTGCAACTTGTTTTGTTGCAAGCACTTAACGCTGTTCAGTCGGGATGACAAGATTCGAACTTGCGACCACTCGCCCCCCAGACGAGTACTCTAAACCGGACTGAGCTACATCCCGATGCTCCTTGAAAGCGAGTGCAAAGTTATAGCGTTTTTTGGCAATATGCAAATTTTTGAGGCACTTTTTTCAATAAAAAATCAGGTGATTCTATATTGAGGGTATTAAGCGGCTGAGAATAAAAGATTTGCGCCACAGTAAAAAAACGTTAAATTTCTTCTCCCAGGTCGTCGTACTTTTGGAAGAGGAAGTCGTTGTAGGGGAAACGCTGTGTGTGTATTATCTTTGCTTTGGCATAGAGAAGCTGCTTGAGCTCCTCGATGTTGCTTCGCTCCTTGGCCGAAATGAATACGCAATTGTCGTGCAGCTTGGCCATCCATGTGGCTTTCAGCTCGTCGAGCGGTATGTTCTCGCGCGTGCGAGGTGTGAGGTCGTCGTCGTCCTTTTTCACATAGGTGAAGGCGTCGATTTTATTGAACACCACAATCATTTCCTTGTTGGCCGCGTCGCATACTTCATTGAGGGTGCGGTTGACTACTTCTATCTGCTCCTCGAACTGTGGGTGAGAGATATCGACGAGGTGCACCAGAATGTCGGCGTCGCGCACCTCATCGAGTGTGGTCTTGAACGACTCTACGAGGTGGGTTGGCAGCTTTCGGATGAAACCTACGGTGTCGGTGAGCAGGAAAGGCAGGTTTTCTATCACAACTTTTCGGCAAGTGGTGTCGAGTGTGGCAAACAGCTTGTTCTCGGCAAACACCTCGCTCTTGCTCAGCAGGTTCATGAGGGTGGATTTGCCCACGTTGGTGTAACCCACGAGTGCAATTCGGGTGAGCTTGCCGCGGTTCTGGCGCTGTATGGTCTTTTGCTTGTCGAGGCCGCGCAGGCGCTCCTTGAGCAGCGTAATCTTGTCGAGGATTATTCGGCGGTCGGTCTCAATCTGTGTCTCGCCCGGGCCGCGCATGCCTATACCGCCTCGCTGTCGCTCAAGGTGTGTCCACATTCGGGTGAGTCGAGGCAGTAGATACTGATACTGTGCCAGCTCCACCTGCATCTTGGCATTGGCTGTCTGTGCACGCTTGGCGAAGATGTCGAGGATGAGGCTTGTGCGGTCGAGCACTTTCACTTTCACTTCTTTCTCGATGTTGGCAACCTGCTTTGGCGTGAGGTCGTCGTCGAATATCACCAGTCCCACCTCATTCTCTTCGATGTAGCGGGCGATTTCCTCGAGCTTGCCTTTACCCACGAAAGTGACGCGGTTGGGCGAGTCCATGCGCTGAAGAAACTTGCGCACGGTGATTGCGCCTGCGGTGTCGGCGAGAAAAGCGAGCTCGTCGAGATACTCGTTGGCTTTAGCCTCGTTCTGAGAGGGCGTGATAAGTCCCACAAGGACGGCTTTTTCGCTCTCTGCTTCGTTGATTATATGGCCTTCTATCATATTTTTGTTCTGAAATTTTTTGCAAAGATAGTGCAAAAGTCGGATTAAGTGAGCAAATGGGGGATTAATTTGTTGTTTTGAGCCGGGTGCGGCCGGGGCTGGCGATGCGTATGGGGGCTGAGAAACAGCAGAGAGAGGCTGAACCGGTTGTCCGGCGCAGCCTCTCTCTCAATGTGTATGCTCACCTATCGGTGTGTGCTCCGATTATTTCTTCGAGAGCTTCTCCTTGAGAGCAGCAAGCTCTTCAAGGTCGCCGAGAGTGGTCTTTTCGATAGTGTTGGTGATTACTGGAGCATCGTCGTTGTTGCTTGCCTTTGCGGCTTTCTTTGCAGCCTTCTTAGCCTCGGCCTTAGCCTCGTCCTCGAAGATGCGGCTGTGCGACAGGATGATGCGCTTAGCGTCCTTGTTGAACTCAATCACCTTGAAGTTGAGCTTCTCGTCCTGCTTGGCCTGGCTTCCATCCTCCTTCACGAGATGCTTGGGAGTTGCAAAGCCCTCAACACCATAGGGGAGAGCTACCACTGCGCCCTTGTCGAGCATCTCGATAATAGTACCCTCGTGGATGCTGCCCACGGTGAATACAGTCTCAAACACGTCCCAAGGATTCTCCTCGAGCTGCTTGTGTCCGAGGCTCAGGCGACGGTTGTCCTTGTCGATTTCGAGAACCTGAACGTCGATGTCGGCGCCAATCTGGGTGAACTCCGACGGGTGCTTGATTTTCTTGGTCCAAGAGAGGTCGCTGATGTGGATAAGGCCATCTACGCCCTCCTCAAGCTCAACGAATACGCCAAAGTTGGTGAAGTTACGCACCTTTGCGGTGTGCTTCGAGCCAACGGCATACTTCTCCTCGATGTTCTCCCAGGGATCCTGCTTGAGCTGCTTGATGCCGAGCGACATCTTGCGCTCCTCGCGGTCGAGAGTGAGGATTACGGCCTCTACCTCGTCGCCCACCTTCATGAAGTCCTGAGCCGAACGGAGGTGCTGCGACCACGACATCTCGCTCACATGGATAAGACCCTCCACGCCGGGAGCAATCTCGATGAATGCACCGTAGTCGGCCATAACCACTACCTTGCCCTTCACCTTGTCGCCAACCTTGAGGTTTGCATCGAGAGCATCCCATGGATGCGGCTGGAGCTGCTTCAAGCCCAGTGCGATGCGCTTCTTCTCGTCGTCGAAGTCGAGGATAACCACATTGAGCTTCTGGTCGAGCGAAACCACCTCTTCGGGGTGATTTACGCGGCCCCAAGAGAGGTCGGTGATGTGGATAAGACCATCTACGCCACCAAGGTCGATGAACACACCGTAGGAAGTGATGTTCTTGACAGTTCCTTCGAGAACCTGACCTTTCTCCAGCTTTGCAATAATATCTTTCTTCTGCTGCTCGAGCTCGGCCTCGATGAGTGCCTTGTGCGATACAACAACATTCTTGAACTCCTGATTGATTTTTACGACCTTGAACTCCATGGTCTTGCCTACGAACACATCGTAGTCGCGGATAGGCTTAACGTCGATCTGCGAGCCGGGGAGGAATGCCTCGATGCCGAATACGTCGACAATCATACCACCCTTGGTGCGGCACTTGATGTAGCCCTTGATGATTTCGTTGTTCTCGAGAGCCTCGTTCACGCGATCCCAGCTCTTGGCAGCGCGTGCCTTCTTGTGTGAGAGGATAAGCTGTCCCTTCTTGTCCTCCTGGTTCTCGATGAATACCTCTACTGTGTCGCCCACCTTCAGGTCGGGGTTGTAGCGGAATTCGCTGAAAGGAATAATACCGTCAGACTTGTAGCCAATGTTAACCACTACCTCACGCTTGTTGAGTGCGATAACGGTACCTTCGGTTACATCTTTGTCCTTAATGGTGTTCAAAGACTCGTCGTAGGTCTTTTCCAGTTCCTCAAAAGATTTGCCTCTTTGAGTGTCACCTTTCTCGTAGGCTTCCCAGTCGAAATCCTCGATAGGTGAATTCTTTAATACTTCGCTCATTTAAAATAGTTAATAATTAAGTTAATTTTATGAATGGGGCGTCGTTGCCCCACACACGGCTGCAAAGTTAATAATAATTTGCGGATTGTACGCAATTTAGGAGAGATTTTTTTACACAATATTTTGATTTTCACGCCCGAAAGCCCGAAAATGGGGTAGTGGGGCGTGGCGTTGCTTGGAGAGTGTGGGTGATATATAAAAAATAATCCCCGGCATCACTGCCAGGAATCGCTTACTTAATTAATCTTCTAATACCATTAACATAAACCTAAAAACTAACAAAATTATTGTCGTCGCGACAATGCTTTCATTTAACCTTAAAAATCATTTACCATGAAAACTGATGCAAAGTTAAGGATTTTATGTTGTGGAGCATAATTTTTGGGCAAGAAATTTCTTTGAATTAAGAAAAATTAACCCAAGCAAGGCTGAAAGTAAAACAATGTGAAGATGCTGGCGCGAATTGTGGCGCATTTCAGGGAAGGAGGTGTGACAGGGTGCGCTGGGCCGAAATCAATACTGTATGAGGCCAGATGTTGCGGCCTTGTGCACGATGTAGATGTTGCCGCGCACAGGGTGGTGTACCCGGCGGCCTGTGAGGTCGTAGAGCAGGGCAGGCGACTGCGACTGGTCGGCGGTGACGATGCTCACGGCCGAGCTGAAGGAGTGCGACCAGTGCATTGTGTTGAGATCGACGGTGATGTCGTATGTCCCGGTGGTTTCGCTGTCGATCCACAGGTTCCAGTGTCCGGCAGCCGAGGAAAGCAGGGTCTTGTCGGCGGGGTCGGAGCCATACCATGTGTTGTTCTCGGTGTCGGCTATGAGGAAGTTGAGCCACGGCTCGTCGGCACAGAGTTTAGCCGAATATACTCCCGCTGAGCCGGCCACAGGGAGAAGGGTGGAGAGCAGCGTGGTGCCGTCGGTGCTCATGATGCTGAGAGAAGCCGGGAATACATCGTCGGGCTGCGTCTTTCCGCCAAAAGCATCGAGGGCCTTGGTCGGGCGACCGTCGGTGGTGAAAGCACCGAGGCTGTAAGCGCCCCAGCCCACCGATGAGTAGTAGGCCGGTTTCCACACACCATCCACTTGCGGCTCCCAGTAGAATATGCCCTCGCAACGGTCGATAGCCTTCATGCGGTTGAATAGGTCGATCATCACACGCTGGGCCAGTGCGGGCTTCCACACGTTGAATCCCGTTTCGCAAATCATCACCGGCACATCGAATGAGGCAATGGCCTGCTTCACATATTTCTCGGCATTTACGTTGCTGAAATTGTGGGAGGCTACAGAGCTTTCCCACTCGTCCTCGGTGGGATAGTGTGAGATGCCAATAATGTCGAATTTTCCGCCTGCCTTCTTGAAGTCGGGGAAGAACCATTGAGGAGCATGAGCCCCGGCAAGATGCACAATGACCTTTGCATCGGGAAAAACGGCCTTCACGGCATCGTAACCGGCGTTGCTCAGAGTGGCATAGTTGGCGAAGCGCGCTGCGCCGGTCTTGTCCCAGTCGATTTTGCCATAGTCCATCACCATGCCGCTGTTGGTTTCATTTCCCACCTGCACCCAGCGCGGCGAGATGCCGCAGTCCTTGAGGGCGGTGAGCACGTCGGATGTGTGAGTGGCGATTGCGTCGCACACCTGTTGCATCGTGAATCCCTGCCAGTCGGCCGGGGTGTCCTGACGGCCCGGGTCGGCAAAGATGTC
Source organism: Bacteroidales bacterium (assembly GCA_029219425.1). Lineage (GTDB taxonomy): Bacteria > Bacteroidota > Bacteroidia > Bacteroidales > Muribaculaceae > CALZFJ01. The sequence goes on along the minus strand of JAQXTJ010000082.1, from coordinate 12,939 downwards.
GCTGTAGTGGAAGTCGATCATCAGGTCGAGCCCGGCGGCGTGAGCGCGCCGGGCCTTTACCAGCACGTCGGCCTTGTCGCACCAGGCTCCATATCCCGAGGCTGTGGGATTGACCCATACGCGCAGGCGCACGGCCGACATGCCCGTCTGCTTTATAAGGGCAAAAATGTCGGTTTCCACACCATCGGCGGTGCGGAATTTGCATCCGTCGGCTTCCATTTCGGTTGCCCAACTCACATCGGCTCCACTCGCGAAATCTCGGGCTGCCACCCACAGGCTGGCAGCGCACATCAACAGTGATAGAAGTGCAAAACGTTTCATGGGCATAAAGGTAATCAAAAAAATGATTTGAAGAGTGCTTTGGAGAAGAAAAATTTTATCACACGCCGCGCGATTCCCTGTGCGGTTTCCGTGCCGTGGCGGCGACTGATGACACATTTTTGTCGTACCGACTTGAAAAATGGCGGTTTTTTGGGCACTTTGCTTTCGGCATTAGTGAATTATGCTTATATTTGCATACATAAAAAAATTACGGTGACAAGCCACTCGGCTGCCACACTAAAGAGAAAGCTACAAAAAACAAACATAACAAAAAAATAACGATGCAAAACGAAGAAAAGACAGAAGTGACGAAAGGCTTACCCGAAAATGCCTTTCGCGAACTGAAACCGGGAGAGAAGTATGTGCCCGTGCTGCATCCAGAGAAGAGCTACCCCGAGGTGACCGGCTACTCAGTGTCGCTGGGACTGATAATGGCGGTAATCTTCAGTGCGGCGGCAGCCTATCTGGGGCTGAAAGTGGGTCAGGTGTTTGAGGCGGCGATACCTATCGCCATAATAGCCGTGGGACTGTCGAGTGCCACGCGCCGCAAGAATGCCCTTGGCGAGAATGTGATAATCCAGTCGATTGGCGCGTGCTCGGGCATAGTGGTGGCAGGAGCCATCTTCACCCTGCCGGCGCTCTACATACTCAAGGCCAAGTATCCCGAGATAGCCGTGAATTTCCTTGAGGTTTTCCTCAGCTCGCTGCTTGGCGGTGTGCTGGGAATCCTCTTCTTCATTCCTTTCCGCAAATACTTCTGTGCCGACCAGCACGGCAAGTTCCCCTTCCCCGAGGCCACAGCCACCACGCAGGTGCTCATCTCGGGCGAGAAGGGCGGCAGTCAGGCTCTGCCGCTGGTGGTAGCCGGTGCCGTGGGCGGAATCTACGACTTTGTGCTCTCGACCTTCAACTGGTGGAGCGAGAACCTGAGCACCAAGGTGATACCCTGGTGCAGCGACATAGCCAGCAATGCCAAGATGGTGCTGAAGGTGAACACCAGCGCCGCCATTCTGGGCCTTGGCTACATCGTGGGACTGAAATACAGCTTCATCATCTTTGCCGGCTCGGCATTTGTGTGGTTCATCATCGTGCCTTTGCTTGGCATGAATCCTGAGCTTGCAGCCGCAGAGCCGGAGGCGATTTTCAGCGGCGCGGCACGCTACATAGGCATTGGCGGCATCGCTATGTCGGGAGTGATTGGCATCATCAAGTCGTGGCCCATCATAAAGAATGCCGTGGGGCTTGCCGGCAAGGAGCTGAAGGGCAACGGAGGCAGTTCTAAAAGCATATTGCGCACGCAGAAGGACATGAGCATGAAGCTGCTCGCCTTCTCGCTGCTCGCCGCGCTCATGGTGACGTTTGTGTTCTTCTATGTGGGAGTGATACACAACCTGATGCAGACTGTAGTTGCCTTCCTCGTGGTTGCGGTGATAGCCTTCCTCTTCACCACCGTAGCCGCCAATGCAATTGCCATTGTTGGCTCCAACCCGGTGTCGGGAATGACGCTAATGACGCTCATTATCTCGTCGGGAATCTTCGTGTCGATAGGCCTTAAAGGTTCGGCAGGAATCGTAGCCTCGATGGTGATTGGCGGCGTGGTGTGCACTGCGCTCTCGATGGCCGGCGGCATGGTTACCGATATGAAGATTGGCTACTGGATTGGAACCACACCAGCCCGTCAGCAGACTTGGAAATTCCTCGGCACCCTGGTCTCGGCAGCCACAGTGGGCGGCGTGATGATAATACTCAACGATGTGTATGGCTTCTATGGAGAGAATGCCCTTGTGGCACCGCAGGCCAATGCTATGGCTGCTGTGATTGAGCCGCTGATGATGGGTGGCGAGACTCCGTGGCTGCTCTACATAGTGGGAGCGATACTTGCAGTGCTGCTCAACTGGCTGGGAGTGCCGTGCCTGGCGTTCTCGCTGGGTATGTTCATCCCCTTGCAACTCAACACACCGCTCCTCATAGGTGGCGCGATAAGCTGGTTTATATCGACGCGCTCGAAGAATGAAGAGGTGAACAAGGCTCGCCAGGAGCATGGCACGCTCATCGCTTCGGGATTCATCGCAGGAGGAGCGCTGCTTGGCGTGGTGAGTGCCGGAATGCGTTTCTTCGGCTTCGAATATAAGTGTCCGTGGGGAGGCGATGACTCATTGATGCAGGCGATAGGCCTCGTGGTGTATGCGGCACTCATAGCATGGTTTGCATGGACTTGTATCCGTGCCAAGAAGAATGCCTGATGAGACGGGTGTTAGTCATAGCAATGTCGGCAGCAGCCATAGCGCTCTCTAGCAGGGCGCAGGTGGCTGTTGCCGACACCGTATATAGCCAGGCCAACAACACTATAATTGAGCGGCTCGACAACCTGAACCGCAAGGTGATTGGCTCGCTTGCCGAGGGACGCGAGGCGACGACATCGGGCAGCCGCCGCTTCAAGGTGATATTTCTTCCGCCGCCACTCGGCAATCTGCCCGATTATGGCTTTGCGCTGGGCGTGGGGGCGTGTGGGCTGTGGAAGACGCAGAACGACCCACTGCTCTACACAAGCCGTCTGCCGGTGTCGGTGAAGTTTGGGTTTACAAGCCCGTTTTCATTCGAGGCAAGGATGGAGCCGGTGATGTATTTCAACCGAAACAAGCTAAGGGTGTCGGCTCGGGCAATCTACCGCCACAGCAATGAGCACTACTTCGGCATAGGTTATGCCGCCAACCGCACTATGGAGCGGAGTACGGCTGTGACCGGCTATCGCTCGCGCCGCCTCGACTTCACACCCGAGGTGGAGTGGAGGCTTGGGCGCAGCAGTGCCTACCTTGGCGTGGTGGCAAATGTGGGCTATGAGAGCCTGCACGATGCAGGAAGCTATGTGGCGCAGACACTGGAATATGCCGCTCTTGGAGGAACAGCATCGCGCAGCACGCTCACTGAGGTGGGCGCGGGCGTGGATTTCTCTGTTGACACGCGCGACAATATGCTTGTGCCGCGGCGAGGACTCACGCTCGATGCCCGTGTGCTATTCTATGCCAAGGCGCTTGGCAGCGACTTCGATTACACGCGCCTGACAATCGACTACCGTCAATATGCACGCACAGGGGCCGATGGAGGCACTATCGCGTGGGGCGTTGTGAGCAGCAACGTGCTTGGCGGCAGCGTGCCGCTCAACCGCCATGCCACCGTGGCCGACGGCTATGTGATGCGCGGCTACTATGGATATCAGTTCCGCGACAAGTCGGTGCTGAAGGCACACGCCGAATACCGCTATATGCTCAACCTTAACACTCCGGCAGGGATGCTGCTGCTCAACCGCTTTGGCGTGGCAGCCTGGGCTGGCGTGGCAGCAACAGGAAGCAACATGGTGCGCTATGATGCAGTGCTGCCCGAGCTGGGAGCGGGATTGCGCTTGCGAGTGACACCGCGCTCACACCTTCGCTTCGACTGGGGCTATGGCACAGCCACGCGCGATGTGATGTTCTATGTGGGAGTGAATGAGCTGTTCTGAGCCTGAAGCATTCTTGGAATGTGAGAGCAAGTGCAGGCTTGCATGGTGGGCAATGTGCGCCATAAACCACTGCGCAAGATGCTTTTCGTGGGATGTTCCATTCAGCGAAAAATAAAAAAAAGTGCCACATAGTTTCTACATTAACTTTTTTTTTGTACTTTTGCACAGATGCATGTCACCGACGATGTGCATGCCTAAGTGTTTTTTACGGCTTGAGTGCATGTGTGACAAACGAAGTTGGCACAAATGTGGCAACTTTGAAGGCTCGTTCTGGTAACTGCTTGACTATTAATTTGATATAAGTTTGGCAGGAATTAGAGGTGTGCAAAGTAACGAAGAAAAATGACAGTTGGAAATCAAATAGAAGATCAAAGTGGGAAACGCTGGTATGTGCTTCGCGACCTGAAGCGAGCGAATGCCAATGAGCGAGCCTTCCAGATGCTGAAGCGTGTGGAAGGAGAGCCGATAGAGGTGTTCACCCCACTGATGAAGCGAGCCTATGAGCGAGGCGGAAGGAAAATAATCGTTGATGTGCCCGTGGTGAGCGACCTTCTCTTTGTGCATTCGAGCCGCCGGCGTCTCGACCCCATTATTGCCGATACGCCCACATTGCAGTATCGCTATGTGAAAGGAGGCAAGCGGAATGAGCCAATGACGGTGCGCGATGAGGAAATGAATCTCTTTATGGCAGCTGTGAGTGGCATTGACGATGTGAAGTACTACACACCCGAGGAGGTGTCGCCGGCACTCTACGACAAGCGAATAGTGATAATAGGCGGAAGACTCGACGGCTATGAAGGAAGGCTGAAAACTACGCGCGGCTCGCGCGTGAAGCGCCTCATAGTGGAGCTGCCAGGACTGCTTGCAGCAGGCGTGGAGGTTGACGCACAATACATAAAGCTCGTGAAATGAGGAAAATTCTCCTATTGATTCAGCACAAAACAGAAATATTCATCAAATATAAACATAATAAGGGGTGAATATCACCTTCTACTTCTTCCTGACACAAGCGGCGGGAGCCTGCAAAAAAGGGGGATATTAGCAAATCCTTTTTATTTGGAAACGATTCTTATTGATGGAAAACAAGCAAAAGAAACGAATTTTAATTAACACGAATCATTTTTATCCAGAAATCTTCAGGGTGAACGATGTGGCATTTGATCTTGCAGCCCGCGGACACGAAGTGACAGTGATAACATGCATACCAAATTATCCAAAGGGCAAGACCTTTCCCGGCTATGGACTCACAAAGCGCCGCCGAGAGATGGTGAGAGGTGTGGATGTGATAAGAGTACCCGTAATACCGAGAGGAAAAGGCGGCGGGCTGAGGCTGATGTTCAACTACCTGAGCTACCTCGTATCGGCCACACTGCGCGTGCTCGTGCTTGTGATGCAGAAGCGATTCGACTGCATACTGGTGCACGAGACATCGCCTGTGACGGTGGGCATACCTGCTGCCATAGTGAAGATGTGCCAGCGCATACCCATGTACTTTTGGGTGCTCGACCTGTGGCCGGAAAGTCTGACGGCGGCAGGCGGTATAAGGAACAAGGCCGTGCTTGGATTTTTCACAGCTCTCACGCGGTGGCTCTATGGCAAATCCGACAAGATATTGATAAGCTCGGAAGGCTTCAGACAGTCGATATGCGACAAGGGCGACTTCGGACATAAGCTGTTGCACTTCCCCAACTGGTGTGAGGATGAGCTTGCGGTATCGACCGGCAATGGCCAAGTGCCCCCCCTGCCTGCGGGATTCAGGGTGATGTATGCCGGCAATATAGGAGAGGCGCAGGACTTTGAGTCAGTGATGCAGGCTGTGCTTGCACTGCGCGACACCGGGGTGCGCTGGCTGCTTGTGGGCGATGGCCGCAAGCGCGAGTGGGTGCAGAGATTTGTGACCGAGACTGGTCTCGACGACATAGTGCGGATGCGTGGGCAGCAGCCCATGGACATGATGCCTGCATTCTTTGCGCAGGCCGACGTGCTGATGCTCTCGCTGAAGAATGAGCTTATCTTCAATCTCACAGTTCCGGCAAAGCTTCAGGCCTACATGGCTGTGGGCAAGCCGGTGATAGCCATGCTCAATGGCGAGGGTGCAGAGATAGTGCGTAAGTCGGGCTGTGGCTACGCAGTGCCGGCCGGTGACCACAAGGCTCTTGCCGCTATGGTGAAAGAGATGGCCGGCAAGGGAGAAATGCTGGTGAAAATGGGGGAGAAAGGAAGGGACTTCTATAATAAAAATTATCGGAAGGATATAGTGCTTGACAAGTTGCACGACATTGTGGAGCGACAGTGAGTTGCCCGGTGACACCTTCGTGGGGGAAGGTGTGACAATGTGGAATTGAGTGGGGCGCACGGACCGTGCGTTCTTAAAGAGTGTATGGATACGGTGAACAAGTGTATATAGCAAAATAATCATTGTTTGATGATTAAAGTGGTAGATTATGGAATCCTTAATGTATTTTGTTGTTTTTTTGATAGCATTTGCGATGACCACCTATATGGTGCCGCGCATATTGCTGCTTTCGATGCGCAAGCGGCTTATCGACAGGCCCAATGAGCGCAAGATTCATACCGTCACGTCGTCGAGGCTCGGAGGCGTGTCGTTCTATCCGAGCATACTGGTTGCGGTGTGCGTGACGGTGTCGGTGAATGGAATAATCGACTGTCACATTATGACCGGCAGTGTGTCGGTGCAGTTTCTCATAGCGTCGGCAGCGTGCCTGATAATGTATCTGGTGGGCCTGTTTGATGATATTATGGGCATGCGCTACAGGAAGAAATTTGTGTTTCAGATATTGTCGTCGCTCATAGTAGTGTCGTCGGGGCTGTGGATTGATGATTTCCACGGCTTTCTTGGCATCAACGCGGTGGCATGGTGGGTGGGTGTGCCACTCACGGTGCTGCTGCTGGTGTATGTGATGAATGCCATCAACCTTATTGACGGCATCGACGGGCTGTGCTCGGGGCTGTCGATAGTGGCGATGGTGGTTTTTGGCGCATGCTTTATCCTGCTTAGCGATGTGACGCAGGCGCTGATGGCTATCGCCACGGTGGGCACTCTGCTTGCGTTTTTCCGCTACAACGTGCATGGCTTTGCCCACCGGTCGCTGAAGATATTCATGGGCGATGCGGGCAGCCTTGCGCTGGGCATGATGCTGGGCATTTGCGCGATAAAGCTGGTGCAGCACCGCGACTTGCCGCTTGGCGAGAGCTCGTCGCTGCTGCTTGCCTACTCGGTGCTCATCATACCGTGCTTCGATGTGCTGAGGGTGATGATGCACCGCTTCAAGATAAAGAAAAACATGTTTTTGCCCGACCGTAGCCACATTCACCACAAGCTGCTTGCCGTGGGGCTGAATCCGCGTCAGTCGCTGCTCATAATCCTTGCTATGGCATTGTTCTTTATAGGCATAAACGTGGCGATGAACTACTGCGAGGTGCCCATTGAGGTGACGGTGCTGGCGGATGTGGTGATATATACTTTGGTGAACGTGCTGATAACAAAAAAAATTCCGGAAGGAGCCGAATATAAGGTGGCAACTATGGAGCGGCATTATGCCAAGGTAAGCCGCCGCAGGAAGCGCTTTGTGCTCTTCTGAAAAAACTAAGGAGAGCCGCCTCAATGGAAACCACTAATTCCTAACTAAAAAAACTATGCGCGCATTTGAAGAAATAAGGATTGCAGTGGCAGGAACAGGCTATGTGGGACTGTCGATTGCCACGTTGCTGGCACAGCACCACAAGGTGACTGCCGTGGATGTGATAGCCGACAAGGTGGAGAAAATCAACCGCCGTGTGTCGCCTATTCAGGACGAATATATTGAGAAATTTTTTGCCGAGAAGGAACTCAATCTCACCGCCACGCTCGACGGTGAGGCAGCCTACCGCGATGCCGACATCGTGGTGATTGCGGCGCCTACAAACTACGACCCGGTGAAGAACTTCTTCGACACCCACTGCATTGAGGACGTGATGGACCTGGTGCTTGAGGTGAATCCCGAGGCGGTGATGGTGATAAAGAGCACCATCCCGGTGGGATATTGCCGAGGGCTGTATCTGCGCTATGCCGAGCGCTTCAAGGCAATGGGGCCGCTGCCCGACGGCCGCCGCCGCGAGCTGCGGTTGTTGTTCTCGCCCGAGTTTCTGCGCGAGAGCAAGGCTCTCTACGACAACCTCTATCCCTCGCGCATCATAGTGGGCTATCCCAAGATGCTTGGCGGAGAGTGGGCAGCCGAGGACGAGGCCATAAGCCACATTCAGGGCAACCACAGCCGCGAATATGCCGAGACATTTGCCCGGCTGCTGGTGGAGGGGGCCGAAGGGGCATCGAAGGACAATCCCGTGCATGCAGAATTTGCAGTGACGAAGAATATTCCGGTGCTCTTCATGGGGCTGAAGGAGGCCGAGGCGGTGAAGCTCTTTGCCAACACCTACCTCGCGCTGCGCGTTAGCTACTTCAATGAGCTCGACACCTACGCCGAGATGAAAGGACTCGACTCCAGGGCTATAATAGAGGGTGTGGGCCTTGACCCGCGCATAGGCACGCACTACAACAACCCCAGCTTTGGCTACGGCGGCTACTGCCTGCCCAAAGACACGAAGCAGCTGCTCGCCAACTATCAGGACGTGCCGCAGAACATGATGAGCGCCATAGTGGAGAGCAACCGCACCCGCAAGGACTACATCGCCGATGCCGTGCTAAGACGCGCGGGATGGTATGACTACTCCACGCAGAACCAGTATGCCGGCGAGCGAGAGCCTGTGACAATTGGTGTGTATAGACTGACTATGAAGACGGGAAGCGACAATTTCCGCCAGTCGGCCATACAGGGCATCATGAAGCGCATCAAGGCCAAGGGGGCCAATGTGATAATATATGAGCCTACGCTCGCCGATGGAAGCACCTTTTTCGGCAGCCGTGTGGTGAACGACCTTGCTGCCTTCAAGCGCGAGACTGCCGCCATCATAGCTAACCGCTATACGGAACAGCTGGATGATGTGAGGGAAAAGGTTTACACTCGCGATATCTACGGACGCGACTGAGATGGGATAATACGGAGAGATGCAGCGCAATAAAAAGATACTGATTAACAGCATAGCCGTCTATGCCAAGATCGCTGTCAACACAATAGCCACGCTTGTGGCCACAAAAATTGTGTTGCAGGAGTTGGGAGCCTACGAATTTGGTCTCTACAATCTTATCGCGGGCGTGATAGTGATGCTGTCGTTTCTCAACACGGCTTTGGTGTTTTCCATTCAGCGGTTTCTTTCGATTGCTATGGGAGAGGGGAACCATGAGAGGCTTGAGATGGTTTACAACACCGGCACTTTCCTGCATGTGGCAATAGCCGCGGCAGTTGTTGTGGTGTTTTTGCTTATCAAGCCTTTGCTGTTTTGCTATGTGCTGAATATTGAGGAGGGCTATGTGGCTACGGCATCGGTGATGTACTACATTATGATAGCGAGTGCTGCGGTTACCCTGCTTTCCATACCATTCTCGGCTCTGATACAGGCCTACGACGACATCTACTACTTTGCCATAACAGAGGCGATTGCCGGCTTGCTGAAGCTGGGCGCGGCAGTGGCGATAATTTACATAGCCTGTGAGAAGCTTATAGCCTACACCGTGCTGATGGTTGTGGCTTTGATAATAGGCTTTTTGCTTAAATACCTGTGGTGTGGGTGGGCTTATGGCGATGTGAAGATACGCTTTTTCACGTTCGACAAGGCCATCGTCAGGGAGATTTCGGGCTTCATTGGATGGAATACGCTTGGCTCCACAGCCAGCTTGATAAAGAGTCAGGGGGTGGCCATTTTGTTGAACTCGTTTCTTGGGGCGATAATCAATGCCGCTTATGGCATAGCCAGTCAGGTGAATGGGCTTATTAACACGATGTCGGCCACGATGACCACCGTGTTCACCCCTACGATAATGCGCTTGCACGGTGAGGGCAACGACCTGAAGATGTGGAAGGTGGCGAAGTTGTCGTCGCGGCTGTCGTTCATAGTGTCGGCCTCGATAGCGATTCCGGTGATTGTGTATTTGCCCCAGATACTTGATTTATGGCTTGGCGCATATCCCGAAAGCACTGTAATGCTGTGCCGGCTTGTGTTCCTGCCGTTCCTGCTGTGCCAGATGACGGCAGGGTTCAATCGTGTGGTGTATGCTATAGGGAGGGTGAATGTGTTCATGAGAATTTATTTTGCCGCTATGGCATCGGTGATACCGATAGGCTATGTGGTGCTGAAACTGGGGATGGGAATAGAATATATATTTTATGCGATGATAATTGCACAGTTGCTGATATCCTATTGTGAACTGTACTATTCCCACAAATACACGGGTCTTGGCTTGCGAAAGGAGGTGGTGCAACACCTTGTAATTCCAATAGCTGTGTTTTGCGTGCTTCTTTGTGTGTGCTGGTGGCTGGCCGAAGTGGTGGGAATGAACCAGGGCTCACTTGGGGTGGTGATGAGTGTGTCAGGCAGTTGTGTGGCAGTTGCTGTTGTAGGCTCAATCCTGATTCTTAGTAAGGAGGAGATAATGAGCATACGGGGCTTGCTGAAGCGTTGAATTTTTATGTTGAATACTGAGAACTGAAAAAAATGCTGTTAGTACAAACGATATTAGTGTATGTGTTGCTTGCAGCAATACTTGCGGGAGCGTGCCATTTGGCACGAGTGAAGAAGACAATGCTGCCACTCTACTTTGTGCTGGTGATATATGCAGCGGTGATGGGAGTGCGCTATGGTGTGGGCTTCGACTATTTTGGATATTGCAATTTCTATGCCGACATACAGCGAGGTTTCGACTCCCTTAACGTGGAGCGAATGGAGGTGGGCTTTGTGCTGATAGCGCGGACGCTTGCATCGCTCAAGTGCGACACGCCGGTGTTTCTTGGGGTGGTTGCGTTATTACAGCTACTGTGGGTGATTCTGGCATTCAAGAATGAAAAACGGATACTCCAGTGCATATTGCTGGTGTTCATACTTGGAGGAACGGTTCTTCAGTATGCCAACGGACTGAGGCAGATACTCGCTGTGGGCTTGTGGATTCTTGCGGTGAGATATGCTGTGGAGCGCAAGGTGGTGCAATATTATGCGCTTGTGCTGATAGCGTTCACTATGCATAAATCGGCGATGCTGCTGTTTGTGATGTATCCTCTGCTGGCAGCCCGCAAGGAGTGGGTGAGCAACGTCAAGGTGCAACTTGTGGCGCTTGTGCTGGCACTTGTGCTGATGAGGGTGAATGTGGTGCAAATGGCACTGTCGCAAATGGATGCGCTAATAAGTTTTCTGGGCTACAGTGCCTATATAGATGCAAAATCCAAACTCATAGACCAGGAGGTGGAGTTTGGCATGGGTTTTATGTGCATGCTGCTCACCAACGTGGTGGTGATACTCCACAGCAACAGGATGAAGAAGTATTTTGCGAGCTGGTATATCACGAGGCTTTATGATTTGTATTTCATAGGCTTGATTGTGGGCTACACTTTTATCAACAGCCAGCTAATTGGCCGAGTGAACTACTATTTCTCCTATATGGACTATTTGATAATTGGTGCTACAATGTGCTATGGTTACTACAAGGACCGTAAGCTCTACTGGACTTTAATTGCGCTGACAATGATAAAATTCATAGGAAATATGACCAAGGCTGATGTAAACACGGCAATGTATGTGTTTAACTGGCAAAAGGAATATTTCCATTACAAAACATATCTGCCATTCTGATGATACTCTCGATAGTAATTCCAGCCTATAATGTAGAGAAATACATTGAACGGTGTCTTTTGTCGATACTCAGTCAGGACGTGGCCGCCACCGACTACGAGATAATTGTGGTGAATGATGGCTCACGCGACCAAACCGAATCAGTGACTCGGAGATTGAGCTCAGGTCGCAGCAACATCAAAGTGGTTACTCAACAAAATCAAGGGCTATCAGTTGCACGCAACAATGGACTTGCTCTTTCACGAGGAAAGTACATATGGTTTATCGACAGTGATGACTGGATTCCGGATAATTGCATGGGGCAAATAGTTAACGTTCTAAACAACTGTCACCCGGATGCTTTGATGATGTGTGCGGCCGATTTTGTTGATGGTGAACTGAAACGAAGAGTAAGTTATAAAACGGAATTAATTTGCGATGGACGGAGCTGGCTACAACAATTCCAAACCCCATGTGCTCCATTTCATGTGTGGAGCAGGACATTCCTTGATGATCACAAATTAAGATTCATTGAAGGAGTGGTTCACGAAGACTCGGAATTTACACCCCGTGCAGCTTATTTTGCAAAAAATGTGGTTGCAATTAATGATATTTGCTATGTAGTTTATCACAATCCTAATTCTATAACTCGCACTTTCAGCATGAAGCGGCCGCTCGACCTGATAAGGCGTGTGAATCAGAGCCTGAGTGAGTTCTCAGAAAGACTGGATGGCGAGGAACTGAAGGTGTTTCACCGGCTCATATCCACGCACATCAACACGGCCATGCACTGTGTGAGAGGTGCTACAAAAGAGCAGCAGCGCGAGGTGGATGAAGCCATATATGAGCACCGGGGACAGCTGCGGCACTTGCTGCACTCGGGAGTGATGAAATACAGGGTTGAGGGAATGCTGTTCAGGATGTTTCCGCGACACTATGTGCGAATCTACAAGTTGATGCAATTGCTTAACCGATAAAGGTGGATGAGATGACGAAGCTGTGCATAATCTATAACACTGCTCCGCGCTACCGCGAGGCGATATTCAGGGCTATTGATGCCATACATTATTCGACAGATGCTTAATTCAATTCTAATAATTGACAACAAGGTGAATAACCTTTTGTGATGAGCAAATATATCCACTGCTTGACGCTTATATACATGCTTTGGCTGAGATTGTAAGACGAGATAATAGGACAATTAATAATAATGATTTAATTTTTTTACAACAGTGATAAACGTAGGAATTATCGGATGTGGCTTTGTTGGTGGAGCCTTGAAGGATTGGTTGGAACATAACAATCCTGAGTGTAAATTGTTCATCAGCGACCCTCCAAAGGGATATAATGATGATTTGAGTAACATTGACATTGCATTTCTGCAAATCCATGTACCGACGGAG
>JAQXTJ010000081.1 GCA_029219425.1 Bacteroidales bacterium | reverse complement strand
CAGCCCGAAAAAGCTCTCCGCGGATGGCTCTCCTCCTGCCCGGCGACGCCCAAATTTATCGCTTTATACCTGTGTGCTAAGAAACCTTGAAATCAAAAATTGACGTGGACTCGGTTACACTTCCGCCTCCCCGTCGCCGGGTCGGCCGTTCCTTCCTTGTCTCTCACTGTTCCTTGTCTATCGCAATCATTTCAATGAACTCATTCTCAGTCGCTCCCGGGTCTCAGGGCGTCGCCCCGTTTCCCGTTTGCGGTTGCAAAGGTACTACAAAAATCCAATACAAACCAAATTTTTCAACAACTTTTTTTCAGGAATTTTTTCACTTTTCTCACTAAATCCTGATAATCACCCGTTTGCATCTTGAAAAATTTTATATTCTACAACATATTTTCCACCCACACAAGCCCCATTTCCACTCAAAAAGCCGATTCAGGCATAATCACCACCTCAAGCAGCGCAAGCACACAAGCCGCGGAAAAGCACATTTTCATTCCACAACGTGCAATTTATCTCTTTTTATTGAGGTAGAGATGTAGTTTTTTATGTAATTTTGCAACGACGAAAAGCTCGAGATTTTTCGTAATAGATATATTTCACCATTAACTACTACTAAAAATACAGTGGCAAAAACTAAGAAAAAGGAGAGTGCCAAGAGGCAAAAGTTGCTCTCGGAGGTAATAAAACCTGCCGACATGGACGTGAGAGAATGGCAGATAGCACTACGCCGGCAAATAGCAGCTAAGGAATACTACGAGATAAGCGCAGTAGATGAAAAAATGCAGCCGGGAGAATATATAGTGAAAAACAATAACACACGCCAGCACTACAAAGTGGTGTTTCGCGGCGACGACAGCCATTGGAACTATTGCTCGTGCCTCGACTTCAAGACATCGCGCCTTGGCACCTGCAAGCATCTCGAAGCCACGCGAGAGTGGCTCAAAGACAACCGCAAGCACAAGGTGCACACCGAACTCCCGGCCTATACATCGGTGTATCTCTCCTACCGCGGAGAGCGCGAGGTGCGCATACGCATAGGCACGGAGAACCGCGAGCAATTTGAGGCACTTGCCGGGCGCTATTTCGAAGCCAATGGGAAGATGCGAGGAGATGCTTACGAAAGATTTCCTCAATTTCTCGACGAAGCGCGGCAGATAAGCGACAGCTTCCGCTGCTATGACGACGCACTCGACTTTGTGCTTGAGCACCGAGAGGCGGCAATACGCCAGCGGCTGTGTGATGCCACTACCGACACACAGCTCGATGAGCTGCTGAGTGTGACGCTGTTTCCATATCAGAAAGAAGGAGTACGCTTCGCTTTCACAAAAGGGCGTGCGCTGATAGCCGACGAGATGGGACTTGGAAAGACCGTGCAAGCCATTGCCACCGCCGAGATGCTGCGCAAGCACCATTTAGCCGAGAATGTGCTGATAGTGTGCCCCACATCGCTAAAATATCAATGGAAAAGCGAGATAGAACGCTTCACCAATGCCGAAGTGCTAATGATAGAAGGAGGCTACTCAAAGCGCACAAAGCAATATTGCGAGCCGTCGGCCTACAAGATAGTGTCGTATCACTCGATGGCCAACGACATGAAAATACTGAACCGAATAAGCACCGATGTGCTCATATTTGACGAAGTGCAGCGACTGAAGAACTGGAACACCATAATTGCCACTGCTGCCCGGCGCATCGACTCGCGCTATGTGGTTGCACTCTCGGGTACGCCGCTCGAGAACAAACTGGAGGAGTTTTTCTCGGTAATGGAGCTGGTGGATCAATTCTGCCTCGGTCCATACTACGAATTTCGCCAGCGTTACATCGAGCTAAACGACTCGGCCAAGGTTATTGGCTACAAGAACCTCAACGAAATTGGCACGATAGCCCGCAGCCGCCTCATTCGCCGCCGCAAGGCGGATGTGGAGATGCAGTTGCCCGAGCGACAAGACACCAACCTGCTTGTGGCGATGACCCAAAAGCAGATGGATATGCACGACGGCTACAAGGACACCGTGGCGATGCTCATAAGAAAATGGCACCGCCAGAAATTCCTCTCGGAGAAAGACCGCAACATATTGCTCAAATCCCTCAACATGATGCGCATGGTGTGCGACAGCACATTCATTGTGGATCAGACTATGCGCGACGACGTGAAAATCGATGAGGCAATGAACATACTTAGCGACATGTTGCAAATCGAGGGTTGCAAGGCCGTAATATTCAGCCAATGGGAACGAATGGCACGCCTGCTCGTGCAGGAAATGGAGAAACGAGGCGTGAAATGCGAATATTTGCACGGTGGTGTGCCGGCACCTAAACGCGGCGCAATGATGCAGCGCTTCCGCGATGATGCCGACTGCCGCGTGTTTGTATCGACCGATGCAGGAAGCACAGGACTCAACTTGCAGTCGGCCTCGCTGATCATCAACCT
Organism: Bacteroidales bacterium; assembly: GCA_029219425.1. GTDB lineage: Bacteria > Bacteroidota > Bacteroidia > Bacteroidales > Muribaculaceae > CALZFJ01. The sequence goes on along the minus strand of JAQXTJ010000081.1, from coordinate 332 downwards.
CGACCTACCATGGAATCCGGCAGTACTTGAGCAGCGAATAGGCCGAATCTATCGACTTGGCCAGCGAAGCAATGTGCAGATAATCAATCTCGTGTCGAAAGATACCATTGAGGAGCAAATGATTGGCAAATTGCGTTTCAAGCAGGATTTATTCACCGGTATGCTCGACAATGGTGAAGACAATATCTTCCTCAGCGACAACAAATTCAACAAAATCATTGAAGTGGTTGGTGGTCTTGTCGATGAAGAAGAAAGCGATGACACCAAAGTGACGGCAACTAATCCCAACGATAGCAATACAATGTGTCATGAACTTGAAGCCACTGAGGAGA
>JAQXTJ010000080.1 GCA_029219425.1 Bacteroidales bacterium | reverse complement strand
CTGCTCGCGCACCACCTCGTTGGGAATCACAAACTTGGTGTCGCCCATGTAGGTGCCGCCGAGCGTCACCATTCCGAAGTAGAAGAGGAGGCTGATGAAGTTGTCGTTGTCGGCAATATTCTCGGCCGGAAAACCGGGCTTGAGCACGCCGGTGATGAAGCCTTGCGACACCAGCCGCTGTATCACCGATGCATCGTGGGCAAACTCGCGGTCCTTGCGTATGAGCATCCGCAGCTTGTTGTAATCCACCCGGGTGTTGTCCTCAAGAAGCCTCTCGGGGATTGTGCAGCCATTGTCTATGTAGCTAAAAAGGAAGTAAAGCACCATGTTTGAGTTATACATAGTAGTTTTACCGTATGCCTGTTTTGCGAAGCAGTAGTTGTCATACCAAGGCTTCATTGTCTCAATCAGCTCATCTACGCTGTGGTGAAAGTTGGCTGTGGTGGAGTAGTAGGTGAGCATGTCGCGCACCTCCTGCTCGGTGAACCCCACCATCTCGTTGAACTCGTAGGAGAGCGAGTAGTTGGTGCCTATGTTGAAGCCACTGGTGAGGTCGTCGAGCGTCACGGGGCTTACGCCTGTGATAAACACGCGCTCAATCGAGGAATAGGTGCCCGACTTTATCGTGTCGAAAAACGTGCGCAGATAGCCCGTGCCGTGGGTTTCGCTCTTGTATTCATCGAGGCGTGCGGCATCGGAGAGAATATTGTTGGTGAAGTGGTCGTATTCGTCGATGAAAAGATAAATCTTCAGCCCGGCTTCTTTGCAAATGATATAGAGCCTTTCGAGCTGCTTCACACAACCCTGCTCCATTGCGACCCTCTCAAGCGTGCCCTCGGGAAGAATTGAGGCATACACACGGCAAAACGACTCGAAAGCGATGGCACAATGCGAGTCGAGGGAGCTGCGGTAGTTGCCCAGCTCGGCATCAATGACGGCAAAATTGAGGTGGATGACCAAGAACTTGTTTCGCAGGGGCGTGGGGTGCTTGCCGATGTAGAGGTCGCCATAAAGGTGCTCAAACTTGTCAGCCTGGTTCACGTCGTAGTAGTGCTGGAGCATCGACATAGTGAGGCTCTTGCCGAAGCGGCGCGGACGGATAAAGAAGAAGAACTTATTGGCGTTCTCCACCTTCTCTATAAACCGCGTCTTATCCACATAGTAGCAGTCGTCGTCGCGCACTGCCACGAAGTTCATCATCCCATAGGGAATCCTCTTTCGCTTCTTGCCTGCTTCCATCTCTTCCATAATCCAATGCCACTTTTTGTTCTTTTGCAAAAATAGTGCAAATCGAGCGCAATGGCAACGAGCTTGCTCAGTTGCAATTGCCGAGATGCAGCCTATCTTCTGCAAAGATAGTGCAAATCGAGCGCAATGGCAACGTTTTTCAGCAAAAAAGTGGGGTTGTTGCCGGCAAAAGAGCGAAGTACGCGACACTAAGTGCCATGCCTCAAAACCTGAAACCGGCAACAAAATTCACATATTCTATGGAATTGAAGAAGTTGTAGCGGCGGCTGGAGTACCAGTGCATATCCATCTTTGAGAGCATTCCGGCGAATAGCTGCTTGTGGTTATATACAAACGACATCTTCGCCTTGATATTGGCCGAAAATATGTTGTTCCTGCCCTCTTCCGACTCTGCAAGGCAATGCTTGAAGCCAAGCGACGGCAGGGCTGTGATGTTGAACAGCCAGTGCGTGCCCATCACGCAGTTGAAGCCATAGCCCACAAGGAAGCAATAGTCGTAGTAGCGAAAGCGGTAGTAAAGGTTGGAGTAGTCGGGCATCACGGCAATCATCGAGTTGGGCAGGCGCGAGAAATCGAGCGACACATCCTGCGAAGATACAGTGACCCCCGCAATCAGCGACCCGGCACTGCGCTTCTGTATCTTCGAGAAGTTGTAGGCTGCTCCCTGCGAGTATTTACGGTTGTTGAAAAAGTAATATACATCCACTCCGTAGCTCTCGAGGCTGATGTCGCTGAATGGATGATTTATCCATTGCCCTCCATTGTATTCGCCAAAACGGCGTATCTGAGTGGAGCCGTTGTTGCTGGCATAGTAGAAATCGGCACAAATGAGGGCACAGCTGAAATTGAAGTCCCACTTCTTGTGCGTCACCGGCATACCGCCAATCACGTTGTCCACATCGAACATATATCCGGCACTCACTGCCATATAGGAAATTGAGCCGCCAAAGTTGCTGCACACATCCGACATGAGCCTCACCGGCATGGCCTTCGGAAAGTGAAGGTTGTAGTTGTCAATCCAGTTGTCGCTCTTTGCCATCAGTTTCCACTTCTTGCCAGTCCCCACCACATATTGTGGGTCATAGGTGTTGAAGGTGCGGTCGGCCCAGTTATACACATCCACGCAGAATTTCACAAACCTGGGATAGATTATTCTCTTGTCCTTTAGGTCGAGTTTTCCCTTGAGGAGCTGCTGCTTCCAGTAGTTCTTGTCGCTGTAGCGCAGGCTGTCGGCAATGCGCTTGTCTATTTCATTCTGGCGGTCGTCGATGCCGTCTTGGTCGAGGTCGATAAACCCGGCATCCACTTCCATGGTGTCGCGTTGCGCGGTTGCAGCCTGGCTTTGCGTAGCCCCACACACCACCATCATCGTCGTTGTCGTCAGCGCCACAATCCAAGCCCACCTCATCATTGAGCCACCTCCTTCCCTGTGGTGGCGGTGCTGTCGGCCTTGGCCTCTTCAGCCATTGCCGGTGCAGGCTGCGTTGCAGGCTGTTGTTTTCTACGCAAGTGGAATAGCCTGTCGAAATCGTGCTTGAACACCACGCCTATGCCCTGCGTGGTGAGGGCGCTCTTTATGTAGTAGTTCTGGTCGTTGAAGTGGTTGTAGGCCTTGAAGCGTATGTTTCCGTTCTTTGTGAGCAGATACTCCAGGTCGAAGTCGCCGATAAAGTTGGAGTTTCGCGTGTTCATTGTATTGTCGCGGTAGCCAAAGTTGCCATTGAGCAGCAGGCGGTTGTTAAGTAGCTGGCTCGAGAGGGCAAGCTCCACCTCTATGTCGGAGAAGTCGCCCTTGTCGCTGCGGAAGTTGGGCGAGATGCTCCAGTTCTCGCTGAGCTGGCCCAGAACGCTGCTCAGTTGCGATGATATGGTGGACGAGGCCACCGAGGCAAGCTCATTGTTGCGCGTGGAGGTGGCGCCCATATATTCGGGTGTGTAGAAGCGGTTGAGCGCAAGCAGATAGATTATCTGGCGGTTCATCATGTCGTCGGTGCTTATCACGCTCTTCACCTTGCGGTAGGCCTCGGAGGTGAGGGTGGGAAACTCAAGGTCGAAGCCTATTTCCGGCTCTGTGATGTCGCCGGTCACATTGAGCAGAGCATGCACAGGCACATTGGTGCGGTTCATGTCCTTGTCGGTCGAGAACGATTCATCGAGGTCGCTCAGGTTGGCGTTCACCGAGTAGCTTGCTGTCACATTGAGGCGTGCGGCAAAGGGGTCGCCATTGAAGCTTATGGTGCTTCCGTTCTTAATGGTGAACTCCCTCACGATTATGTCCTGCAACGTGAAGTTGTAGCTGCCTTTTTCCAGTGTGTAGTCGCCTATCATCGTGAGTTTGTCCTCGGTGCTGTTGTAGTTCATGCGCAAGTCGCCCTTTCCATAGGCTCTTATTCGGTCGCCGCCCACGGGATCCATCACCAGCGCCATCTGGGCAAGAGGGGTGATTTCGGCCATGAGGTTTATACTGTAGCGTGTGGTTGCCGATGCCTCTTGCTTCTTCTGTCGGCTCACTATCTCCTGCAATTTCTGCTTCACCACGTCCACTTCGGCCGTGTCGGTGAGTTTCTTGTGTGTGTCCACAAATTTTATGAAGTCGTATTCGGTGGCTTGCACGGCGTCGCTGAGCACAAAGGTGAAGCGGCTGTTGGCAGTGGTGCGCATGTTCACGTCGATGTCCACCGAGCCCGGCTCGCCCTTCACAAATGCCGCGCCATTACCATAGATGCGGCCATACCACCGCTCCGACAGCTCGGGGGTGACATCGTAGCACATCAGTCCGCTGGCATCGGTAATCCTGAAGTTGAACGTGGCATCGTGGAAGAAATTGTGTCTCACCCACCCATTGAGCCTTGCCGTGTGACCCTCAAGGTCGCAGAGGGTGATGTCCTTCAGATTTATCTCGCCGGGGATTATGTGAATGGAGTCGCCACTCGCTGTGTAGTAGGTGTTGGTATAGTCGAGCTTCATCTTCAGCCTGTCGGCAAGTATGTCGCCATAGAGATTGATGCGCTTGAAGTTGCCATAGAGGCACGCATAGCCCGATGCCTCGCCCTCCACATCGCTGGTGAAGGCGCTCATAAAGGGCTTCATGAAGCGTATATCCACCTTGTGTGTGCGGAACTCAAAGTAGAGTGAGTCCATTGTGGGAAAGATGGCCCCGCTTATTGCCGACCGCAGACCGTTGGGCTGCTCTATCTCGGTGTCGATGGTCACGGCCTTGGCGTCGTTGTCCCAGCGGCTCACGATGTCGGTGTTGCCGAGCACGGCTCCATTGTAGGCAAGTCCTTCCACATGCAACTTGGGAGTGGACAGCTTGGGGTCGCTCGAATACACATGGGTGGCATAGAGCCGGCCGGTGGCGCGCCCGCCAAACATCACGTTGTCGATGGCAAGCGTCTGGAACACATAGTCGAGGTTGATGTCGCTCAAGTCAACGCAAAGCTGCGACATCTCATCGTCCGACACCTCTCCATCGATGGCAATATATTGCTTGTCGCAACTGGCACAGAAGCCCTCCACACTCACGTTGCGTCCCTCCACCAGCACCTTGGCGGGCTGCATGTGCCACACCGTGTCGTTGAACACCATGCGTGTGGGATTCACGTCGATGTCGGCGCAAATGGTGCGGTTCTCATCGTCGGCACGGCCAAGCAGGGCACTCAGGTTCACGTTGCCCGAGAACTCGGTGTCGCGATCCACGCGCCAGCTCACGTCGGTGTCGAGGCGGTCGCTCACGGCATTAAAGTCGAGGTTGAGGTCCATCTTGCCCTTTTTGAGCGGCATTTTGGTGTGAGCCTTGAGTGCCACATTCCCGGAATCTTCGCCTATGCTCAGGTGTGCCCACGTATCCTCTATCACCTTGTTTTTCTGCACAAGGTAGGGTATGGCTATGTTCAGCCTTGCCTTGCTGCTGCTCTCTTCCACACGTCCGTCGATGGTCACCGGCACGATAAGGGCAACGGGCAACTTCAGGAACTCGCCCAGCTCATCCGGCATCGAGAGGTTCAGGCTGTAGTCGAAGTCATTCACCCTGCCGCCCGGCTTGCGGTCGATTTCCCTGGGGTCGATTAGCGCCGGCAACGCCTCGGCCGTCATGTTGTTGAGCACTTTCCCTATGTTGCGCCAGTCGAAGCTGCCGCTCACCTCCCCATTTATGATATCGGAGCTTAGCTTTATCTGCTGCGTTCCATCGTCGGCTATCTGCGAGGTCACAATGAAGTCGTTGATGTGCACTCCATGGTCGGTTGCGTCGGCAAATGTGATATTGTGCAGCATCACGCTGCCCACAGCCTCATAGATATTGCCTGCTGCGAGCGAGGCTTCGGCGTCGAAAGCAAGCCTGTGTCCGGGATATTTGTCGGTGAGATTGAGCTGTGCAAAATTTATGTCGCTGGCATGGGCGTGCATTTCAAGAGCTATGTCGTTCCCAAGCTTGCTGTAGGCAGCGTCGGCCGCCAGCTTCAGGTTGGCATCGTCGATGCTCAGCGTGCCCTCGTAGCGGTCCTTTGCTATCGTCACATCGGCCACAATGCCACTGTAGTGATAGCCCTTCAGGTCAAGTCCGTTCACCTTTCCGGTGCCGGTGCCGCTCACCTCGTTGCCACGCCGCTGCACTGCCACATTCACGTCAACAGCCGCCACTCCAAGCAGCCCCTCTTTGTCGAGAAGCCTGCCCAGGTCGAAGCCGCTTGTGCTCACCGAGCCTTTATAGCTCTGCAAGTGGCGACTCCTGCTTTGCGCAAACACTCCATTCAGCTTCACCGAGCCGAGCGATGTGCCCACTTCGCCACTGAAGTTCGTCTGCGAGGGCGACCCCTTGGCCGACCCATTCACGCGCACGTTGCCGCACTGGCCTATTATGCGCTGTGCCTGCGGGCTGAGGCGTGCGAGCTGGCTGCTGATTGCAGCTATCTCATTGGCATCGGCATGCACATCGAGATGACTGAGATTAAATTCTAAGCGTTCCTTTTCGTTGATGTTTTCTATGTCGCCTCGCAGCGAGAGCGTTATTCGGTCGTCGTCGGTCGATACTACCACCACGGGCACGTTAAGGTGCTCCATGGTGCCTCGCAGCGATGCTGTGATGCGAAGCTTGCTGTCGAAGTTCCTTAGCTGTGGCAGAAAGCCGCAAAGGTCGGCAGGTGTGATGCAGCAATTTGCCACATCAAGCCCTATGGGCACAGTCGCCAGCTCACGGCCAAGGTTCTTCAGGTCGCTGCAAGCAACCGAAAACTCATCAATTGCCACCAGTGAGCGTGGCAGCTCCACTCTCAGGTTTTCTATGCCAATATTCCGCTTGCCTATCGCCACTTTGGCGGCCACATTCGTTAGTTCAAAGCCACATTTCTCGCGCATCGAGAGGCGCTTAAGGTCGATTACGAAGTCGTCGTTCTTGAGCCGGGGCATAGCCACATCGGCTCGCAAGCGGCTCACACTGATGTGGTTGGGGTCGAAACGGTCGGCACGATGCGGCTCGCTCTCAACGTCATAAGTGAGACAGCTGCGACGAAGCACAATATTGTAGATTTTCAGGTCGAAGCGTGTGGGTGGCTTGGTGCGGTCCTTGGGACTCAGGGCATCAATGATAAATTGCACATTGGTGGCCGACCGGGCATCACGTCGGCGTACATGCCCATTAAGCCCTATCACCTCGGCATAAGTGAAAACAAGGCGGCGGCGTGCCACCAGATTGTAGATGCTGAATCCGGCGCCAATCTTATCCACACTAAGCAGTGTGTCGCCCTGCTGGTCGGGCACCACCACATCGTGCAGCACCACCTCATTGAAAGGAGCAATTCCCAGCCTTCCCACGCTCACTTCTGTGTGCAGCAGACCCGACAGTTCCTCCTCCCCTATCCGCTTCAGGCCTTCCTGCACCTGAGGAACCGACAGCACTACATACAAAATCACATACTGCCCCACCACCGCAGCAATTCCTGCCACGATTAAGCTACGAACGACTTTATATATAATCTGCAATATCTTCATCACCAATTTTCAATTAATCCCCTGCCCCAACACCCAATATCTAATATCTCCTAACTCCTAACTCCTAACTCCTAACTAATAGAAGCGTCGCTCGGCATCCTCCAGTCTCCTCGGGGCGACAGACTGACGCTGCCCACCTTAGGGCCATCGGGCATACACGACCGCTTAAACTGCTGCTGGTAGAAGCGACGATAGAACACTCGCAGCCAGTGCTCGATATACTCACGGTCATACTCCCCGGCAAACGCCCGCTCGCACAAGTAGAGAATCTTCTCTCGCGAAAAGCCAAAGCGGAGCGAATGATAGATAAAGAAGTCGTGAAGCTCGTAAGGCCCCACCAGATCCTCCGTCTTTTGCTTTATGTTGCCCTGCTCATCGGCTGGGATAAGCTCCGGACTAATTGGAGTATCCACAATGTCGAGAAGCGTGAGGCGCGCCTGCTCATCGGCCTTGAAACCCTCCTGTGCAAACCAGCGCACAAGATAGTTCACCAGAGTCTTAGGTACGCCCGCATTCACGCCATACATGGAGATTTGGTCACCATTATAGGTAGCCCAGCCAAGCGCAAGCTCCGAGAGGTCGCCTGTGCCGAGCACTATGCCTCCGCACTTGTTGGCATAGTCCATAAGTATCTGAGTGCGCTCGCGTGCCTGCGAGTTCTCGTAGGTTACGTCGTGACAGTCGATATCGTGACCTATATCGGCAAAATGCTGCTTCACCGCAGCCACTATCGAAATCTCCTTGATGCTCACGCCCAATGCCCGCATCAGTGCCATGGCATTGTTGTAGGTGCGTCCGGTGGTGCCAAAGCCGGGCATGGTGATGCCCACTATTCCCTCGCGGCTCAGACCGAGGCGGTCGAATGCACGCACTGCCACAAGCAGCGCAAGTGTGCTGTCGAGTCCGCCCGACACTCCCACCACAAGGCTCTTGCAGCCTATATGTGAGAGCCGTCGCATAAGCCCCGACACCTGTATGTTCACAATCTCCTCACAGCGGTCACTGAGCAGCGTTTCGTCGCTCGGCACAAAGGGATGGCGAGCTATGCTGCGAAGCAGCGTGCCATCGTCGTCGCGCAGCGATGCGAGGCCTATGGGGATTTCTTCATAGCTCTGTGCCTGTGGCTGGCTGTCAGCATAGCTCGTGGCCACCATTCGCTCGCCATCGAGCAATTGCAGGTCGATGTCGGCTATTGCGCTGCTGCCATCGGTGGCAAAGCGCTCTCCCTCAGCAAGCACGAAGCCATTCTCTGCTATTATTGCCTTGCCGCCAAACACCAGGTCGGTTGTTGATTCGCCATAGCCCGACGAAGCATATATGTATGCTGCACGGCAACGCGACGACTGCTGCTTTATGAGCGAAAGCAAATAGCCATACTTTCCCACCACCTCATTCGAGGCCGAGAGATTCACTATCACGTTGGCTCCGGCAAGTGTGGCAAATGTGCTCGGGGGTATGGGGGTCCACACGTCCTCACATATCTCCACAGCCACCTTCAACTTGCCGTGGACGAACATTTGCGACGTTCTTATGGGCAATTCCGTTCCACACACGGTGGCGACGCTCTGGCGCAGCACGGTGGCAGGCGCAAACCAGCGTCGTTCATAGAACTCCTTGTAGTTGGGCAGATACGTCTTGGGCACAGCTCCAAGCAACTTGCCGTGGCACATTGCCACAGCACAATTGTAGAGAGCTCCTCCACAGCGCAGCGGCGCACCCACCACCACAAGCGCATCGTGATGTGCAGTTGCAGATGCCACTCTCACTATAGCTGCCTCTGCTGCCTCGAGCAGCGACACCTGGTGAAAGAGGTCGCCACATGTGTAGGCTGTGATACCAAGCTCAGGTGTCACTATCACCTTTGCGCCCTGTGCTGCGGCGGCATTCACCGATTCCACAATTTGAGCCGCATTAAATTCGCAGTCGGCCACATTCACCTTTGGAGCCACTGCTGCCACCCTTACATATCCAAAATCCATATAAATTATTAATTCTATGTTACACAATATCTTAGCTATCCTCAATGCAATTCTATCTGCATTGAGGCCTCATTGACACTGATATAATCGTGCAAATATAGCTATAATTTATCATTTTGCCACAATTGTGCCAAATTTTCCACCAAATTTACCTTCCTTTTCCACTATCGAGCATAAGAATCCGGTAAATAGAAAACGGGGGGCACGATTTCTCATCGCGCCTCCCCGCATCATCACAAATTATTGTTAAGAAACTGTTGTCGTTCAGTTCATCTTCCGATATCCTATATCCAATATCTAATATCTAATATCTGATATCTAATGCTAAAACG
>JAQXTJ010000079.1 GCA_029219425.1 Bacteroidales bacterium | reverse complement strand
CTGGGCACCATTTTGCCATCGTTCATGATGATTCTGTGCATCGCCATCTTCCTCACCCCCGACGACATCAAGAACAACGAACTTATAAGCAGCATATTCAAGGGCATTCGCCCCGCAGTGGTGGCTCTGATTGTGGCCCCGGTGCTCACCACGGCACGCGCCGCGAAGATTAACTGGAAAACGGTGTGGATTCCTGTCGTCACCGCACTGCTCATCTACTCCAAGCTGCCTATTATCTCCAACCCCATCACTTTCATCATTCTTGGCGCACTTGGTGGCTACATCTTCTACATAAAGCGCGCGAATGGCGCAATCCATGCCGGAAAGGAGGTGGAGAAATGAGCATCTACCTGAAATTAATATGGGCCTACCTCAAGATTGGCCTCTTTGGCTTCGGTGGCGGATATGCCATGCTATCACTCATTCAGCGCGAGGTGGTGGATAGCGGCTGGATCACCTCCACCACATTCACCGACATTGTGGCTATCTCGCAGATGACCCCAGGCCCCATCGGCATCAACAGCGCCACCTACATAGGCTACGTCGTGACGGGCAGCGTGTGGGGCTCGCTGCTCGCCACCATCACCGTGGTGCTGCCGCCCTTCGTGCTGGTGCTCTATGCCAGCCACTTCATTCGCAGGCACAAGGAAAGCGCGATAATAAAGGGGGTGTTCATGGGTCTGCGACCCGTGGTGGTGGGACTCATCGCCTCGGCCGCCCTGCTGCTCATGAATGCCGACAACTTCGGCACCGCCACCCCCGAGTGCCTAAAAAGCATCGCTATATGCGTGGCTTCGTTCTGCGTGGTCTATTTCACGCGCATTCACCCTATTTTCATAATCATCGCCGCCGGAATTATCGGCGCAATAATCTACTAAGGCTATGAACTACAAGGAAACCATAGATTTTCTCTTCACACAAGTGCCCATGTTCCAGCGCATGGGCGGCCAGGCCTACAAGCCGGGGCTGCACACAACCCTCGCGCTCGACGACCTTTTCGGCAACCCTCACCGCGCCTTCCGCGCCATCCATGTGGGCGGAACCAACGGCAAAGGCTCCACTTCCCACACAATTGCCTCTATATTGCAACTCTCGGGCTACAGCGTGGGACTCTACACCTCGCCTCACTTGCTCGACTTCCGCGAGCGCATCCGCGTGAATGGCGAGATGATTCCCGAGGAGTGCGTGGTGGATTTTGTGGAGCGTTACCGGCAGTCGGGATTTGAGGGCAAGCCTTCGTTCTTCGAGCTGAGCACCATCATGGCTTTCGACTACTTCCGCAGCGCCAAGGTGGATGTCGCCGTGATTGAGGTGGGGCTGGGCGGACGGCTCGACTGCACCAACATCATCACCCCACTGCTGAGCATCATCACCAACATATCTTTCGACCACACCCAGTTCCTTGGCAACACACTGCCCGAGATTGCCGGCGAGAAAGCGGGAATCATAAAGCCGGGCGTGCCCGTGGTGATTGGAGAGGCCGAGGGGGAAGTGCGCCGTGTGTTTGCCGAAAAAGCGGCCACAGAAGGCTCCACAATCGCCTTCGCCTGCGAAGACGGGGATTTGCTCACATGCAAGAGAGAAAAAGGCATTCTAAGGCTTAGAACGCGCGATTTCGGCACACTGGAGGGTGAGCTGTGCGGCGACTGTCAGCTGAAGAACGCAGCCACCATTCTCACCGCCCTGCCACTGCTGCGCAAAGCCGGGCTGAATATTCCGCAAGAAGCAATAGCCGGGGGATTCGCTCATGTGTGCGAAATTTCGGGTCTCATGGGCCGCTGGATGACCGTTGCCTCCCACCCCACCGTGATTTGCGACACCGGCCACAACACAGGCGGCTTTGCCTACATTGCCCGGCAACTTCGAGAGATGGAATGCACCGCGCTGCGCATGGTGATAGGTTTCGTGAGCGACAAGGACGTGAGCCACATCCTTGAGATGCTCCCGCCGGCCGCCACCTACTACTTCGCTCAGGCCTCGGTGCCGCGTGCCATGGACTGCCACGAGCTTGCCTCGATTGCCGCCGCAAAAGGGCTGCACGGTCGCTGCTACCCCACCGTGGCCGAGGCATATAGCGAGGCACTTAAAGAAAGTGCCGCCACCGACTTCATCTACGTCGGCGGCAGCACCTTTGTGGTTGCCGACCTTCTTGCGCTTCTAAAGGCGGCAAAGTGACGCCTGCTTGCTACAGGGCGGCAATCACCTCAATCTCCACAAGCGCACGCTTGGGCAGCTCCTTCACGGCAATAGCCGAGCGTGCCGGGAATGGCTCGCTGAAGTGCTGTGCATAGATTTCGTTCATCTCACCGAAGAGCGACATCTCGGCAAGATACACTGTGGTCTTCACCACATTGTCGAGGGTTGCGCCTTTCTCGGCGAGGATAGCCTTGATGTTGGCAATTGCCTGGGCGGTCTGTTCCTGTATTCCGGCAGGCATCTCACCAGTGGCAGGGTCGATTGCTATCTGTCCTGAGAGGAACATGAGGTTTCCGGCCTTCACGGCGTGGCTGTAGGGGCCTATGGCGGCAGGCGCATTCTTAGATGTAATAGTTTCTTTCATCGTGATTATTTATTGATTTGTTCGTTGTTGTCGAGTAGTTTCTTCACAAGCAGGTGAGGAGCCACAGAAATTCCGAGCTTCGAAGCAAGGAAGCTGTGAGCGCCGGCATAGCGTGCGTCGAAGTCGCGAATGAATTGTTCAGAGCCGGCCGTGCGCAGCTTTTCGGTGACCATGGCCACCGTGATTTGCTCCACATCGGTTGCCGGCTGATAGGCAAACTCCCTTTCCTCCTTGCCGAGCACTGCCGAGAGCAGCCCCACCTTCACCAAGCGGTCAACCACTTTGCCGGCAAGCCTGATTGGGATGCCGGTGAGGTTCGACAGGTCGGCCTTGCTCAGCGGCGGCTGTGCCTTGCAGAAGCGCCTCACAATCACGGCAAGGGCAATGATGGTGACGCGCTCGTAGTAGTTCTGCGAAATATTCTTAATCTCGTCGCGGAAGCCGAAGCGGAAAATGCTCTGCGAGGAATAGGTCATCACCACTCCCGAGAGGCAAATGAGCCACGATAGCTGAATCCAGATGAGCAACAAGGGCAGGAAAGCAAAGCTACCATAGATGGCATTATACTTCGACACATAAATCTGACCTGACAGCATAAGCCACTGCACCACCTGGAACGTGGTGCCGCACAGTATGCCCGGAATGAGTGCGCTCAGGAATTTCACACGGGTATTAGGAATGAGCATATAGGCGAGTGTGAAAAACAGCCATATAAGCACCGTGGGGGCTGCATCGAGCACAAAGCCCACCACCGGCGACAGGAGCGTGCCCGAGGTAGCCACCGACATGTAGATTGCGATACCGTTGGAGCAAATCATAAGCACAGGCAGTATCATGAAAATGGCTGTGTAGTCGGTCACCTTGCGGTAGAACGACCGCCCCGTCTTCTCGCCCCAGATGTGATTGAAAGTGTCCTCCACGTTGCCAAGCAGGCTCACCAGCGACCACAGCAGGAATATGATGCCTATGCCCACAAACACGCCCTCCGACGACTGTTCCAGATAGCTGTCAACAAAGCTCATGACGCTGCTCAGGGCATCGCCCTGAAGCGGAATAAACTTGAGCAGACCGGCTTCCACCATATTCTGGAATCCAAATCCGCGGCCTATGGCAAATATCATTGCAAGCACAGGCACAAGAGCAAGGATGCTGCTATAGGTGAGAGCACTTGCCTTCTGCTGCAAGTTCTTGTCGAGAAACGACGTTGCCGAAAGATTGATGATTTTTATCAGGTTGATCCACCATGTGCTGCGCGTGTCCTGCCACACGCCGCTCAGGCAGTAGCGGTAGCTTCGCATCACCCATCGCTTGGCAAGATTCACTATGGCTCTTATTCGCATGGCTTCGCAAAAATCTATATATATCGAGATTGTTGTGTGAAATCACTGAAAAAAAGAGGCAGCACGGCTGTAAGCCGGGTTATGTCGCAGCCCGGCCTTGCGGCCACTGGGCTGCGGTCTGTCATTTATCTGAGCACGGTGTTGCCACCGAGCTTTAGCAGCCTACCCCTCGGCAATGGACGAGTAACCCTTAAATGCCGATATACTTGACCTTGCAACTCATAAGTTGTGCGGCGTGCGGTGTCGCCATCGCACCCGGTGGGCTCTTACCCCGCCTTTTCACCCTTACCTCCACCAAGGTGGTGGAGGCGGTTATTTTCTGTCACATTCAACTCTACCATCGCTGATAGCTTCCCGTTAAGAAATATGATACTCTGTGTTGCCCGGACTTTCCTCACACCGCGCCTTTGGGTCACGGTGAGCGACAGACCGCCATACTGCCTCCAGAATTTTTCGCTGCAAATTTACGCTGATTTCTCCAATTTTCCAAATATCAGCTTCACTCAAGCCCCGATTTTCTCCTTATTCGGAACGGCATCAGAATCGCACGCCTATTGTGGCGACAACCCTGTTGCTGGTGGCTGTGATTTTCGACGCTGGCGACTCCACCGTCTGCGGGGTCACCATTGGGTCGGTATAGGATGTGAACACATGATATTCTCCTTCATTTTTCTTGTGCACATAGGCAAGGTCGGCATAGAAATTCTTGTAGCGATAGCCGAGTCCGCAGCTTAGATATTTGGTGCAATCGTCAGCGTAATAGGCAGGTGTGGTGGATACGGTCGAGACCTCAGCGCGGTCGTTGTAGAGGACGTCCGACGATGCGCCTGGCTCAAAGCAGTATCCGGCACGCACGCTCAACTGTGGCAATACGCGGTATTCGGCGCCTATGCGGAAAATGTTGACGTCGCGATATAGCGTCTTTATGTCCTGCTTCATCGAATTGTTCGACATCACACTGCCATCGTCATATTCAGCACCGCTGTAGTTGCGGCGCTCATAGTCAAGGCTCACGATACCCTTCTTGCCAATCACCACTGCCACGCTGGCAATGAAGCGCCATGGGGTGCGAATTTTGTACCACCACTCATCGAGATAGCCCTGATTGGTGTTGTCCTCTATTATGCAGCCTGCCGCATTGCTGCTGTAGGGAGTGAATTCGGCACTCATATATGAGATACTCTCGTCCTTCAGCGAGTAGTATGTGGGTGTGTGGAATGCAAGACCTATTCGCAGAGCGTTCACAGGCTTCACAATCACTCCAAGCTTAAAGTTCCATCCGCTGCCAAAAGTGTGGAGGCTGTTGACAAGCCCATAAGAAGCGTCGCCGTCGGTTATCCTGCCGGTGTCGTATATCTGGCCTTGTTTGTCCTCCACGAAGTGCTTAATGCGTCCGTTGGTCACGGTTTCGCCATAGTAGGTTGTGGATTTGTAGTCGAGATTGGTGATACCGAATCCCAAGCCCCAGAACACCACATTGGATATGTTCCCACCGAAGTTGATATTGAATTGGTCCACTCCTCCGGTTTCGGTCACTTCAAACTCACTGCCAATCTGCGAGTTGTTACCACTAAGCCCGTAGAATCGGTCGTTACTGTCGGGCATGATGAGGGCACTGTTGTAGCTGAGAATCGACATCCATGGCGCATTGCTGTCGAGATAGGGATCCCACTTTCCGGGATTTGCGTTGGTAAGGTCCTGAGAGCCCCATTTCCCGGCATTTGTGTAGCTTGCCACATAATCGGTGAGCGAGCTCGTCTGGCTGGCTATTCGCCCGGCATAGTGCCGGTTGAACGACACCGGCCGTGTGTAGGTGAATCCAATATTGAGGTTTGGCATCACTTCAGAGTCGAGCTTGAATGCGCCTACATATCCAAAGTTGTTGCAGTTCACCCTAAGCTGGTTGACGGAAATGCCCGAGCCATCTTTCACCGACTGCGCGTCGAAATCCACGGTCACCCCCACGTCGCTGCTGCGGTACACGCCAATTCCGCCGGGGTTCTGGTCGAGCACCGAGAGGTCGCCGCCAAGTGCGCCAAATGCTCCGCCCATCGACATGAATCTTGCCGTACCGCGCAAGTCGGTTCCCGACATCTTAATCACGTCCACAGCTGTCTGCCCCATTGCCATAGCAGGGACAAGGCCAAGAAGTGCGGGCAAAAATATCTTTCCAAAAAACTGTTTCATAATCCAAGCAATATTATATATCCAATTTCATATCTTTTCCATCAGTTTATTCTCTCTGCGTGCGGCAAAGCCTATCTCCTGCGGCCACTGCCACCACGCATTCCGCCCGATGAGCCCGAGCTACGGCTGCCACCGCCAATGCCATAGCTGCCCGACGACGAGCGGCCACTGTTGTAGCTGTTGTTGTAGTTGTTGTTGTAGTTGTTGTTGTAGCTGTCGCGCTGACGGCTTGAGCTGCCACGATCCACTGCCGACGGACGACTTTGCGACGACGACGGCGTGGATGACGGACGGCGGTACACTCCACCCGAAGCACTGCTCGAGTTGCGGTAGCCGCTGCCACCCGACTTGCTGCGCACCGTGCCTCCAATGCCGGCTTTGCTGCCCGATACCGGCTGGCGGTTACCCACTTGCGAGGCTGGCTGCCTGCTCACTATATTGCCAATACGCGACACGCTGCTGCCCGGACGCCTGCTGTTGCCCGAACTTGCCACGCTCACACCTGTGGGACGCCTGCTGTTGCCGCTTCCCACACCATACCTGCCGGGACGGTGAGCCACATTGCCTCCGTGCCAGCCATACGACGGGGCACATCCATGACCCCAGTGCGGCACCGGATCATACCACCAGGCATAGTGGTGGTGATGGTGGAAAAATGGTTGGTGCCAATAGGTATAGCCATATCCATAATAGTAGAATGGGTCATAGAATGTGAAATAGAACGGGTCGTAGGCCCAGCCGGCATAGCGGTAAGGTCTCCAGGGATCGTAGTAGCTCCACGTTGGAGTGTAGAAGTAGCCGCTCACCGACAATGGGGCATAGGTGGGAGTGCCAACAACAATATTCACACTCGGCCTGGTATATACATAGAGGTCAACCAGTTCGGGGTCGCTCGATTCAATCACCACCGTGGGATTGTGGAAACGCTTGATTCGCTCGGTGTAGCGGAATGTGTCGCCACCGTCGGCATAGGAGCTGTCGGCGGCCAGCGACATGCTGTCGGCAGGCTCGGCGGCATAGCTTCCCCGGCGGTTATACTCATCCACATCGCGCTCTGCAATGTAGTTCTCACCTGTGAAAACGTCATTTGTGGCAACCTCCTCTTCCACATATTGTGGCCTACGTTCCTGCTTCTTCTCCTTTTTGTGACTCGAAGAGCTGTCGAAGTATA
Organism: Bacteroidales bacterium; assembly: GCA_029219425.1. Lineage (GTDB taxonomy): Bacteria > Bacteroidota > Bacteroidia > Bacteroidales > Muribaculaceae > CALZFJ01. The sequence goes on along the minus strand of JAQXTJ010000079.1, from coordinate 8,109 downwards.
TATCGTCGAAGTCTTGCGACATCGCCACGTTGCCAAGTCCAAGGCCGACGATTCCGGCAAATATCAACAGATGCTTTCTCATAATAGTGATAATATAGTTTGGTTTATCGTCAAGAAAAAAATTTTTATATTTTAGATACAAAAGTAACGAAAAAGTTTAATATCGTGGCAATTATACATCACAAAAAAACTATTAAATAGTAATAAAATGCCTTTTCCCACACCCGGTGTTGCACTATGTGCCATACCTTTGAGGTGAAAAACGCCCCACAAGCAAATATTTATATAAAAAACACTAATTTTCACAAAAAATATGCTATCTTTGCAGAAAATATAGTGCATCTTGTAAAAACAGCTAAAGCAAGCTTGGCCGTTTTTTTCACCCGATTTGCACTATCTTTGCGCAATAATGGATAACAAAATCTAACTATCACGGTATGAAAAAAATCAGTTATTATCTTCGAGGTGCTGCTATTCTCACCTCTTTGGGACTGGTCCTGTCGGCGTGCGACAAAGAATTCGACCTGTCAAAAGACATCAACACCGACCTTTCGGTTGGTAACTCTTTCAGCATTCCTGTAGGTAAGACCACAAAGGTGGAACTCAGCCGCATCATTAAAGAGTCGGGTACGATAGCTCCCGGCGGAAATTCAGTGTATGAAGTTATCACGAGTGGCTCCACATCATCGAGCGTCAACCTCACCACGGTGTCGTTTGGCATCACGCCTTCCATCGGCTCAGTAAACATCACGGTGCCAAGCATCACCCCCACCCCTATGCTAAAGGCCACGCATATCAATGCCGGCAGCCTGATGCTCCAGTCCGACCCCTACAACGTCAATGCTAAGCTGCCCAAGGAGGTGGATAAATTCTACCGCGCAACCCTCAGCAACGCCGTGACTCAGCTCTCGCTGAAAATCGACTCCAACCAGTGGCCCACGGGCATCGACAATGTCACTCTCAAGAATTTCACCATCCAGTTCCCTGAGATTCTCAACCTCACATCCGGAGGCAACGTCTTCACTCACAGTTCCGACATCGTGCTATCGGCCGACACCAAGTCGGTCACTATCGCCATTCCTTTTGCCTACGCCGATATACCCGACGATAAACAAGATCAATACATCACCGGCGAGCCTGGCAACAAGACTTTCACACTCAATGAGCGCCTCTCCATCTCGGCCGACGTGGAAATCTCGGTGAGCGGCATACCGGAAATCACCTCGCTCCCCCTTGCCTTCGAATATAATGCTGCCGGCGAAGTGACAGTGGCAAGCATTGCCGGTGTGTTCCACACCGATGCCAACATCAACGAGACCATCACAATCAACGACATCCCCGACTTCCTCAAGAATGGCACTTCTTCGTTCACGCCCAATGAGGTGAACTTCAAGCTCACCCTCGACAACCCCATGGCACTACCCTGGGATCTTTCTCTTGGTTTCCAGTCGCTCAAGGACAACGGGCAGCAGTCCGACAACGTGAATGTTGCCATCAATGCCAAGCCGGGCAGCAACAGCATTCTCATCAGCAACAAGCAGGGCGCCGACGTGGTAGTTCCCGGCCTCCCAAAGCTTTTTGCTTTCATCCCCGACCGTTTCGTTATCACATCGCCCAACGACATCAGCCTCATCAGCCCCAACCACACCCAGGCTGTAGATCTCGGCAAAGAATACGTCATCAATGCCACCTACGACGTGGCCATCCCATTCTCTTTCTCCAATATGAAGATTGAGTATATCGACGACATCACCGACCTTGCCGACGACCTCTTCGACGTGCTCGACAAGGTTGACACCAAGCAGATTGTGGTGGAAGCCACTGCCGAAACCGACATTCCGGTGAGCATGAACGCGAGCGTAAAGCTCTTCGACACAAGCGGTAACCCTCTTGAGGACGGCATAAAGGTCGATCTTGAGAAGTTTGTAGTCAATGGCGACGCATCGGGTGCCGTGAGCGAATCGCCGGTTGTGGTTAAGCTCACTCAGGTGAAGGATGGATACTTCAAGCGCCTCGACCGTATCGAGTACACCATCAATGCCAACAACGTGGGCAGCAACGTCTCTCTGCGCTCCAATCAGTATGTGCTCGTGAAGAATATCACAGCCGGCATTCCTAACCCCATTAAAGTAACTTTATAAACAGCCACCATCACTATGAGTATCCTAAGAAAAGCTATATATTTAGCAGCAGCCGCATCAATTGCAGCTTCGGCAGGCGCACAGACCCTCCACTCCTCTTATTTCCTTGAGGGAAACAACCAGCGCCACACTCTCAACCCGGCTCTTGCCCCCGACAGCTCGGGTTTCGTCACTTTCCCACTCCTTGGAGGAATCAACATCTCGGCCAACTCCAACATTGGCCTCGGAGCTGCCATGCAGCCTCGTGGCAACGAGATGGTCACTTTCATGCACGAGAGCATATCGAGCGAGGAAGCTCTCTCCCGCTTCAAGAACACCAACATTATCGAGGCCAACCTCGACCTCAACATCCTCACCGTGGGATTCGAGGCATGGCATGGCGTGAACACAATAGGAATCTCCGTGAGAAGCGCAACAGGGCTCTATCTGCCCAAGACGATGTTTGAGTTCCTGAAAAACGGACAGAACCCAACAGGAACCACCGAATACGATTTCTCCGACCTCAGTGCCAAGTCGATGAACTATGTGGAGGTGGCTCTGGGACACTCTCACCGCATCAACGACAAACTGAAGGTGGGTGCTAAGCTCAAGGTGCTCCTCGGCGGAGCCTACGCTGAAGCACATGCCGACGATGTGAGGATTTCAATGTCGGACAGCCGCTGGCAAATCAAGCAGAAAAGCTCGCTCATCGCCAGCAAGGGCATGAACCTCGTCACCGATGCCTCGGGTGAAATCACCGACGTGGATTTCGACGACTTCGGAGTGGCAGGCATGGGTGGAGCCATCGACCTCGGTGCCGTGTATAAGATTAACGAGCAGGCCTCCGTGTCGCTCGCCGTAACCGACCTGGGCTTCATCAACTGGAAAAACTGCTCCTATGCCACCAACAAGAACAACTCCTTTGAGTTCACCGGATTCGACAACATTGCCGCCGACGACAACCCCGATGGTTCCAACGACTTCGACGATGCAGCCGACGAGGTGTGGGAAAGTCTCAAGGGAATGGTGAAATACAACTCCGACGGGCAGAAGAAGGGCAAGACAACTATGCTCTACACCACCGTCCGCGCTGCCGGTGAGTATGGCATTCTAAAAAACAAAATCTCATTTGGCCTCCTTGCCTCTATGCGTCTTGGCGCCCCCAAGATGTGGACCGAAGTGATGGCTACAGCCAACTTCCGTCCTTCGCGGTGGTTTAATGCCGCAGTGAATGGCTCTTGGTCGAATGTGCGCAGCTCTGTGGGCGCAGTGCTCAACTTCCACCCCAAGGCTGTGAATTTCTTTATCGGTGGCGACTACCTCCTTGCTAAATACAGCAAGCAGTTCATCCCTATCGATGCGGCAAAGCTCAATGTAGGCCTCGGCCTCAGCTTCAATTTCTGATTTAGGAGCGAACCTAAACGACAATCACGGGCGTGGCAGAGAGTGTGTGTGGACTCACACTCTGCCACGCCCGGTTGCTGTGAGTCAGTCCACGGCAACAGGTATGCGAAATTGCATAGGTGAATGTGTGAATAAGGACTCTGCAAATTTTTTCTGCATTTTTTGCTCCACTAAATTTTGCAGGGCAGCAAATATTTATTAATTTTGTGGCTAAAGTCGCTGCACATAGCCAAAAATTTAGAAGCGCAGTTCGTGACTTGCCAATAACAGAGAACTATAATTAACAAAAGAACACATCACAACCACAATGAGACTTCTATGCCGCCTATTGTATGTATTGCTTGCAGCACTGCTGTCGTGTGCAGTGTTTCCGGCTGCCGCGTGGGGTGAGAATGTCGATTCTATATTGCAAGTGCTCGATAAGGAAATATTGCGGTGCAACGAATACAAGATGAAAAAGGAGCAACGGCTCGACTCACTGAAGAGGAATTTGCACAGCAACAACGTTCCACGCCACAACTACGATATGTGCAGCCGTCTGTATGAGGAATACAAGAAATACCAGTTCGACTCCACCTACGTCTATGCCACACGCATGCTCGACTATGCCGAGATGATAGGCGATCGCGAGATAGTGGCACACGCCAAGAACAACCTTATATTTTGCCAGATTTCGGCAGGATTCTACGTTGAGGCATGGGAAATAATAAAGAATTTCGACACCTCGGGCCTATCCACGCCCACATTGCAGGAATTCTATAGCCGCTGTGTGCTTTTCTACCAGAATATGAGCGTGTATGGCAAGGGCGTGGGGCAGCTTGGCGAGATCTACGATGCCAAGCGTCGCGAGGCAGTGTGCAATGAGATAGAGCTGGCGCAGGTGAATTGCGACACTATCACTTTGCGGCTTACGGGAATCAACCTGATGGAAATCTCTGTGGACTCAATGATCAGCTTCAGGAGGCAGACTCTTGAGCGTTTCCGCTTTGCCGACGGCGACCTTGCCGTGCAGGATTTCATTCTTGCCGAGCTTTATGAGAAAAAGGGCGACATTGACCGCTGCATCTTCTATATGGCTCTTGCCGCCATTCGCGACATCCGCTCCAACACCCACGAGACGGCGGCAGCCAAGCGGCTGGCACTCTTTATGCTCGACTGTGGCGACATCGACCGCGCGGTGAGCTACATTCACCTTGCGCAGAAAGATGCCGAGTTCTATGGCGCTCGCACGCGCATGATGGAAACAGGCTCGGCACTGCAAATGATTGAGAGCGTGCGCTACAACAAGGTGAAGGAGCAGCGCATAATCTATTTTGCGATTCTGAGCATAGTGTTCATTTCGCTCGTATTCCTTGTGATATTCATTGTGGGGCTACGCCGCAAGAACAAGGCCCTGCATAGCGCGCGACTTGTGATTGAGAAAAAAGTGGCAGAGCTCGATCAGGCCAATGGCGAGCTGTCGGCCGTCAACTCTAAGCTAAAGGAAGCCAACGAGATAAAGGACAGCTATGTGATACAATCGCTTTATAGCGACACCGAGTTTGTGAACCATGTGGAAGAGAAGTGCAAGAGCATGTCGCAGAAAATCAAGGCAAAGCAATATGCCGACCTCTCCGGACTTATCCACGACATCGGCGTGAAGCAGGAGCGCGAGAGGATGTCGTCGGCATTCGACTCCACTTTCTTAAAGCTCTTCCCCAATTTCATTGAAGAATACAACCGCCTATTCCCCGCAGAATACCGCGTGAATGTGGCTGCCGATGGCACGCTGCCCACCGAAGTTAGGATTTTCGCCCTTATGCGATTAGGTATAAAGGACGCTGTGATAGTGGCCAACTACCTCAATCTGTCGCTCAACACGGTGTATGTCTATAAGGCAAAAGTGAAGTCGCGCTCGGTGGTGAAAAAAGAAGAATTCGACAGCCTTATCATGCAAATTCCCAAGCTATAAAACACCTTAATTCGGGCACAAAAAGCACCCCATAAACCACTGTGCTTCAATCTCATAGTTTTTATTTTATATTAATTTTTCCTTTATCACTTTGAAAGGGAAAAATGGCTTGCTAATTTTGCTGGCGACAAACAACCTAATTACTAACTTAAAAGTAAAAAAACAGAAAACTATGAGAAGTAAAATCAGAAGATTTCATTTCCTATTGTTTATGTTCTGTACGCTCTGGGCAGCATTGCCAGTGGCAGCACAGAATATAAATGTGAAAGGCCAAGTTGTCGATGCCAAAAACAATGAGCCGATTATCGGCGCAACAGTCATGGTGAAAGGCACGCAGAAGGGTGCAGTCACCGACATCGACGGCAACTTCTTACTGAACGGAGTCAACGGCAAAAGCACAATCACCATCAGCTCTATCGGCTATATGACCGCCGAAGTGGCCGTGAACGGACAGACTTCAATCAACGTGGCTTTGAAGGAGAACAGCGAGGTTCTCAACGAGGTGGTCGTAATCGGCTACGGCACGATGGACAAGAAGGAGCTGACCTCGGCAATCTCACACATCTCCGACAAGGACTTCCTCAGCGTGAGCACCATCGACCCTTCGATGATGATTCAAGGGAAGGTGTCAGGTGTGTCAATCACCAACACCGGCGCCGGCGACCCTAACAACCAGGCAAGCATCCAGATTCGCGGCGTGTCGTCGCGCTCGGCTGGCCTTGGCCCGCTCATCGTCATCGACGGTGTGCCCGGCGGCAACCTCACCAACATCAACTCCAACGACATCGCCAGCTTCGACATCCTGAAGGACGGCGCCGCATCGGCCATCTATGGCACGCGCGGCTCTAATGGCGTGATTCTCATCACCACCAAGAAGGGCAGCAAAGACGGCAACGTGCACACGTCGTACAGCGGCTCAATCTCAATCGACGTTGCGCAGAAAGAGCTCGACATGCTCACTGCCGACGAATACCGCGAGCTTCGCCTTGCCTCGGGCGGCGTGGGCGTTGACCTCGGCGGCAACGACGACTGGTGGAAGGCTGTGACTCGCACCGGATTCTCTCACAAGCACACCATCACTCTGAGTGGTGGTAATGAGAAGAGCAACTACCGCGTGAGCGCCGACTACCGCAATGCCAACGGTATCGACCGCCGCTCGGGACGTGAGGAGTATGGCGCTCGCGCATCGGTCAACCACACCACCAAGAGCGGCCTCTTCACCTTCGGCCTCAACGTGGCACCGCGCATCGCCTACCGCAAGAATTCCGACTGGAGCACTTTCAAGAACGCTCTTGAGGCCAACCCCACCACTCCCATCATGGACCCTACCGACCCATCGAAATACTACAATTTCCAGGGCCAGGTGGTTGCCTACAACCCCGTTGAGGCCAACACCATCGAGCAGAGCGACGGCGAGACAAAGCTCATCGACTGGGACGCTACGGTGAAACTCAACCTGTTCCCACTCCTGCTCAAAGACAAGGCTTCCAACCACTCACTCACCACGCAACTCACGTTTGCCGACCACCAGTATGACAACTTCAATGGCTGGTTCCGCCCCTCAACAAGCACTCAGGCCATCAACAATGGCCGACTTGGCGAGGCAAGCCGCGACTACTCGAAGGAGAGCATCCACAGCCTTGAGTGGATTGCCAACTACAAGACCAACTTCGGCAAGCACTTCCTCAAAGCGATGGTTGGTTACTCCTACCAGTATTTCAAGTATTCGAGCCTGAGCGCAAGCAACAAGGACTTTGCCAACGACGGACTGGGATACAACAACCTCGGCTCGGGCGAGTACTCGAAAGAGGAAGGTGAGGTGAACATGGGCACCTACAAGAACGATGCCAAGCTCATCGCATTCTTTGGCCGCGTGAGCTACGACTATCAGGGCAAATACCTCTTCACCGCATCTCTGCGCCACGAAGGCTCGTCGAAATTCGGTGCCAACAACAAGTGGGGTAACTTCCCCGCCGTGTCGGCCGGATGGCGAATCTCGGAGGAGAGCTTCATGGAGGGCACTAAAGGATGGCTCTCCGACCTGAAGATTCGTGGCGACTATGGTGTGACCGGCAACCAGGACTTCGGCAGCTACAACTCGCTCAACACCATGAAAGGCTTCGGATACTACACCTACAACGGACAATACTTCCAGGTGTGGGGCCCCGCAAAGAACGTCAATCCCGACCTCAAGTGGGAGAAGGGCAAGAACTGGAACGTGGGTATCGACTTCGCGCTGCTCAACAGCCGAATCTACGGTTCGCTCAACTACTTCAACCGTCGCCAGCAAGACCTGCTCGGAAACTACAAGGTTTCGGTTCCGCCGTTCCTCCACGACGAGACTTTCGTGAACGTGGGAACGATGTCGAACACCGGATTTGAGTTCGACATCACATGGGATGCCGTGAAGACCAAGGACTTCGACTACTCACTGAGCGTGGTAGGCTCTACGATGGACAACAAGTTCATCGACTTCAGCAACTCACAGTATGTGGGACAGGACTACTACAACGTGTGCGGCACCGAGGACCCCTATCCATTCTACAACCTCCAGCGCATTGAGAAAGGTGAGCGCATCGGCAACTTCTACATGTGGAAGTATGCCGGAATCGACCGCAACGGCGAGTGGCTCAT
>JAQXTJ010000078.1 GCA_029219425.1 Bacteroidales bacterium | reverse complement strand
GCTGTTGCTCTATCCAGCTGAGCTACCAGACCTGCCTTGTTGTTTTGACACAAGTTATGCTCCTTTGCCAAAATCTGTGCAAAGATAGTGCTTTTTGGGGAATTGTGCAAGCGATTCACATTTTTTTGCTAATCGCACAGTGTCTGTCAGCGTCTGCAAGGCTCTTTTCAACTCGTGCATTGGCCTCACAATTTGTTGAGTTCCTCTATGTAGGCGAGCAACTCTTCTCTGCCTCGGCAATCGACCGACGATGTGGCGAAGATTGGCGGCAGCTCCTCCCACTGCTCAAGCAGTGCCTGCTTGTAGGCTCCAATGTTGGCCTTGCCCACATTGAGTCCCAGCTTGTCGAGTTTGGTAAATACTATGCTGAATGGCACTCCGTTCTCTCCCAGCCACTGCATGAACTCCATGTCGATTTTTTGCGGCTTGTGGCGTGAGTCGATGAGCACAAAGAGGTTGGTCATCTGCTCGCGACGCAGAATGTAGCTTTCAATTATCTGCTTCAGTTGCTCGCGGCTTTCCTTGCCTCGGCTTGCGTAGCCGTAGCCGGGGAGGTCCACGATATACCACTCATCGTTTACCAGAAAGTGGTTGATGAGCATTGTCTTGCCCGGGGTTGACGATGTCTTGGCGAGCCCAGAGTGGTTGGTGAGCATATTTATCAGCGACGACTTGCCCACATTCGACCGCCCTATGAAGGCATACTCGTGGCGCATGCCTTGCGGACACTTTGCCACATCGGTGTTGCTTATCTCAAATTTTGCACTTTTTATTACCATCTTCTATCAGTTAGGAGTTATTAGTGAGGAGTGAGGAATTGTTAGTGGGAAGTGTTGCAGCAGAGAGAGAATGGCCAGTATGCCTTTTTTCACCCCGATTTCTCTATGCTGCCGGCACTTTCGTGTGGTGGGTATTAAAAATGGGGCGCGGCCCCCTCTGTGGGGAAGTCGCGCCCTGTGTTGTTGTAGCTGTCGCGCCGTGCCACATGGGCTGCCGGAGCTAAGCTTGGTCACTTTGCGGTTACACCAGATTGGGATTGATTTCGCCCCACTTCTCCACCGGCGGCACGATGTTGAGCGTCACGAGCTCGTCGCGCATCTTGCACAGGTGCTCATAGCTCTGGTCGAGCTTGGCCATCTCCTCGGGAGTGCCCACGGGCATCTTGTAGGTGCAGCCGTTGGTGTCGAGAGTGGTGTCCATAGCCATCATTATGTTCTGGTACTTCTCGTTCTTCACGTATGTACCTGCCGGCCAGCGGAATTTCTCGCCGCCCATCACCGAGCGAATCATCTCCACCGAGCAGTAGGCAGGGCTCTGCCATGAGCTGCGTCCGCGAAGCTCGATAATCTTGGCACCGCCCTTAGTCACGTCAACCTTGAGCTGCTCCCACTCCTCGTTGGTGAGCGCGTCGGTGCCAATAAGCTCAGTGAGGGGCTTGCCGGCAACCTTCACTGCGCTGCCAAACACTGCCATCTGCTCGCCGTGGCCTCCGTAGGTGGCACAGCCTGTCACCTCATACTGCTTCACGCCAAACTTCTTGGCAAGTGCGCTTTGCAGGCGGGTAGAGTCGAGGGCTGCGAGTGTGGTTACCTGCGAGGGCTTCAAGCCCGAGTAGAGCAGGGTCACGAGGCCGGTGAGGTCGGCAGGGTTGAAGATTACAACCACATGCTTCACGTCGGGGCAATAAGCCTTGATATTCTTGCCAAGCTCCTCGGCAATCTTGCAGTTGCCTGCAAGGAGGTCCTCACGAGTCATTCCGGCCTTGCGAGGCGCACCACCCGATGAGATAATGTATTTAGCGTCCTTGAATGCCTCGGCAACGTCGGTAGTGGCAGTGAGGTTCACGCCATCATATCCGCAGTGGAACATCTCTTCCATCACGCCCTCCATTCCGGGAGCATACACGTCGTAAAGACACACATTAGGTGTGAGCTTCATTGTCAAAGCTGTCTGCACCATTGTGGAACCGATTGCGCCACCGGCACCCACAATCACCAATTTTTCATCTGTTAGAAATGCCATAGTTCTTTTTTATTTATTAAAAAATATTGTTGATAATTTCACTTCTATGCCTCTTTTCGTTCATTGCGAAATTAAGCACTACAAAAGTAACTCTTTTTTCTTTCAAAAGCAAATAATTCGCCCACTTATATCACTAATTATTGCAGCGCCTCTCCCTCAATGCCCACAGAGGCACTTGCCGGCAGCAGCATTGTGCACCATGCCGCAACAGATGGCGGCGTGGCTCTTCCTCCTGCCCTTTATCGTCGCCCCCTCTTGGGCTTATTTTTGGCTTTGTGGCAATTTATCGCACCTTTTGCTTGCTTTTCACACCGCGTTGCACTAATTTTGTCGGGAATATTAATTTGTTGTTATCTTCACATATATTTAATTTATTGCAATTATAATGGAAACTTTTCACGACCTGCTGGTGCGTCGCCGCAGCATACGCAAATACACCGACCGCGAAATATCGGCCGACGATGTCCAACTCCTCCTCGAAGCTGCCCTTATGGCTCCTTCCTCCAAGAACTGCCGCCCATGGCACTTCGTCACCGTGGAGGACAAGAAGAAACTTGAGCTGCTCAGCCACTGCAAGGACTTTGGAGCTGCCCCAATTGGCAAGTGCAGCCTTGCTATTGTGGTGAGCGCCGACCCTGCTATCACCGACACATGGGTGGAGGATGCCACAATCGCAGCCACCTACATCCAACTCCAGGCCGAGGCTCTGGGCCTGGGAAGCTGCTGGATTCAGATTCGTGGCCGCTTCTCGGGCGACGATGAGCCTGCCGAGGACTATGTGAAGGCTCTGCTCGACATGCCTGCCGACCTCCCAGTGCTCTGCATCATCACACTCGGACACAAAGACGAGGAGCGCAAGCCGTTCAACCCCGAGAAGATGCTATGGGAGCGCGTGCACATTGGCAAATGGATTCCACAGGACATTGAGCAATAATCTCCGAAGTCTATGCGCATTTCTATGATTGGTGCGGGCAATGTGGCTACACACATTGCCCGGACACTTGCCAGCCGGCACGAGATTGTGCAGGTCTTTAGCCGCTCATTGGCCAATGCCGAGGCTCTGGCACGCGCCACTGGCTGCCCATGTGCCACCGATTCGATTGCCGGCATCACTGCCGATGCCGACCTCTACATAATCTCGGTGAAAGACGACGCCATCGCCTCGGTGGTGGAGCAGTTGCCCGGCAATGACGCCGTGTGGGTGCACACCTCGGGCAGTGTGCCCATGAGCGTGTTTGCCGGCCTGCGACGCAGCTATGGCGTGCTCTATCCCATGCAGTCGTTCTCCAAGCAGATTGATGTGGATTTTGCCGATGTGCCGATGTTTGTTGAGGGCTGCGACAAAGCTACAGCGGAGCAAATCACCACGCTCGCGCACGACCTCTCTCGCTCGGTTTTTTCTGCCGATAGCGACACCAGACGCCGCCTGCACATTGCAGCAGTGTTCTCGTGCAACTTTGCCAACCACCTGTGGGCGCTTGCCGACGATGTGCTGCGCGAAGCCAACATTCCTTTCTCGGCGATGCTCCCACTCATCCGCTCCACCGTGGAGAAGCTATCACAGCTTTCCCCTGCCGAGTCGCAGACGGGACCTGCTCGCCGCCTCGACTATGAGGTGATTCAGAAGCATCTCTCTATGCTCTCAGGCGACTGCCACACAGTTTACGACACTCTCACCAAAAGCATAATTAAAAAACACCACACAATATCGTGAGCTCTATAAATTTCGACCTAAGCAAAATACGCGCCATCGCATTCGATGTGGATGGCGTGCTGTCGCCCTCCACCATCCCAATGTCGGAAACAGGCGAACCTCTCCGCATGGTGAACATCAAGGACGGCTACGCCCTGCAACTCGCCGTGAAGATGGGCTACTACATTGCCATAATAAGCGGCGCACGCACCGAGGCGGTGAAGGTGCGCTTCCACGGACTTGGCATCGCCGATGTGTTCACCGGCGTGTCGATAAAGCTGCCTTGCCTCATAAAGTGGATGGAAAAGCACGGCCTAAGTCCCGATGAAGTGGCTTTTGTGGGCGACGACATCCCCGATATGGAGGCCATGAGACACATAGCCCTCCCCATTGCGCCTGCCGACGCCGCTCACGAGGTGAAGGATATTGCCCGCTACATATCCCCCATCGCCGGTGGCTATGGCTGTGGCCGCGATGTGATAGAGCAAATCATGAAAGCGCAAGGTAAGTGGCTCGCCGACCGCCGAGCATTTGGCTGGTAATGGCTCCTCAAGCTCTACCGATTCTCTGATGCAGTAGCTGCTACCCTATCGCGAGCATCCCTTAACCAACACCCGAAATCTCTCCTTGTTTCTCACAAAACACAAAAAAATATGCAATATGCCCAACCCTCTTGACAATCTCTCGAAATATGAAGTGCTTCTGGCGAGCAACTCCCCACGCAGGCGCCAGTTGCTTGCCGACCTCGGCGTAAATTTCTCCACCGTTGCCCTGCCTGATATTGATGAGTCCTACCCTGCCTCCACTCCCGCACTCGATGTGGCACTGGTGGTGGCTCAGGCCAAGGCGCGTGCCTACGGCTCACTAATCACCTCCAACCAGCTCATAATCACTGCCGACACCGTGGTGATATGCGACGGCGAAGTGATGGGAAAGCCCTGCGACGACGCCGATGCCCGACGAATGCTGCGCCAGCTCGCCGGAAAGACCCACCATGTGGTCACAGGCGTGACCATATCCACAGCCTCACGCTCCGAGGCCTTCAAAGCCGTGACAGAGGTGGATTTTGCACCACTCACCGATGATGAAATCAACTTTTATGTAGAAACCTGCCGTCCGTTCGACAAGGCCGGTGCCTACGGAATACAGGAATGGATTGGCTGCGCCGGAATAAGCGGCATTCGCGGCAGCTTCTACAATGTGATGGGACTCCCACTACACCGCCTCTACACCGCACTCGCCGCATTCTGACTCCCGGGCCACACTCTCCCACCTCACGGCGCAGGCGCACTGGGCCGTTGGGCAGAGTACACTCACCATTAGGCAAAGGGGCATTGTGCGCTACTTAGTGCGGGTCGATTTCACATAATTCTTCACGCGCTGAAACAGGTCGGTGGCAAACACAAAGTCGTTGAGCGCCTGGTTGTCGCTGTCGAATATATCATCCTTCGTGCCGGTCCAGCCATTATGTCCCTTGTTCACAAAGATAATGTTCTCACCAATGCCCAGCACAGAGTTCATGTCGTGGGTGTTGATGATGGTGGTGATATTGTATTCGCGCGTGATGTCGCTCAGAAGCTCATCAATGAGTATCGACGTCTTGGGGTCGAGTCCCGAGTTTGGCTCATCGCAAAAGAGATACTTTGGATTGAGCGCGATGGCACGCGCAATCGCCACGCGCTTCTGCATTCCACCGCTTATCTCCGACGGGAATTTGTCGTCGGCGCCCTTCAGGTTCACACGCTCTATGCAGAAGTGGGCACGCTCAAGCTGCTCCTCGAGTGTCATGTCGGAGAACATCTTCAGCGGAAACATCACATTGCCAAGCACGGTCTCAGAGTCGAATAATGCCGACCCCTGAAAGAGCATGCCTATCTCCTTGCGTATCATCTTGCGGTCCTTCAGGTTCATCTTCATTATGTCGCGACCGTCGTAGAGAATCTCGCCCTCCTCGGGCGTCACAAGTCCCACAATGCTCTTCATGAGCACCGTCTTGCCCGAGCCGCTCTGGCCTATGATAAGGTTGGTCTTGCCATCGTAGAATGTGGCACTTATATTGTGCAGAATCTGCTTGTCGTCGAACGACTTGTTTACATTCCTTACTTCTATCATATCTTCCTTACGATTTTTCTTGGTGATTATTGCAGCATTAAGTTAGTGAGAATCACATCGAGCAGAAGGATTACTATGCTGCTCGTAACCACCGAGTTGGTGCTGGCCTTGCCCACTTCGAGAGCTCCGCCCTTCACATAGTAGCCAAAGTAGCTTGCCACACTGCTCACCACAAAGGCAAAAAACAGCGACTTGATAAGTGCATACCACACATACCAGCTAATAAATTGCGTCTGTATGCCATAAACGTAGGTCGATACGGGCACAAGCCCGGTCACAGCACAAACCATGTAGCCACCCCACAGACTTGTGAACATACTGAATATCACCAGCACATTTATGAATGTGACCATTGCCATTATCTTGGGAAGCACAAGGAAGTTGGCCGAGTTCACGCCCATTATCTCGAGCGCGTCGATTTGCTCTGTCACCCGCATGGTACCTATCTCAGAGGCTATGTTCGACCCCACTTTTCCTGCCAGTATGAGGCACAGAATCGACGAAGAAAACTCCAGCAAGATTATCTCGCGCGTGGCAAGACCCACGGCATAGCGTGGCATGAGCGGCGATGAAGTGTTAAGATACATCTGTATGGTACACACCGCTCCGATAAAAATAGAAATCACTATCACCAGAGGAATAGAGTCGATTCCCAGCTTCACAATCTCATTCACATAGCGGCGGAAAAACTCCCTCCATCGGTCGGGCAAAGTGAACACACGCCCTATAAATATGCAATAATTGCCAAATGACTTCAGCGACGATTGAATTATCATAAAAAAAATCAGTAATTAAAAAATCCTCTTTTTTACCCTCCCCAAAAAACTACTAACTCCCAACTCCTAACTGCTAAAACGCCTTCCACCCCTGCGCACGGATAGCAATCTCATTGCCATCGCGGCTCTCGAGGTAGCAGCCAAGTTCGGGCTTGGTGATGCGGCCTATGATACGAGCCGTCTTCATGGCAGCCACCTTCTCGTGGTCGGCAAGCGGCACGGTGAACAGCAGCTCATAATCTTCACCGCCATTGAGCGCGGCAGTAACCAGGTTCATGCCAAATTCCTCGGCCTGCACTGCCGTCTGGTAGTCGATAGGAATGCGCTCCTCATACACGCGGCAGCCCACTCCCGATGCCTTGCAGATGTGCAGCAGCTCCGACGACAGCCCGTCGCTCACGTCCATCATCGCCGTCGGCCTCACTCCAATGCTGCGAAGCTCCTCTATCACATCGCGGCGCGCCTCGGGCTTCAGCTGGCGTTCAAGCAGATACTCCCTGCCCTCGAATGCCGGGTGGAAATCTTCCTCGCCCTGATGCTCCTTGCTCACCACTCGCTCGCGCTCGAGCAACTGCAATCCCATGTAGGCTGCGCCAAGGTCGCCACTCACGCATATCAGGTCGGTGTCGTGCGCGCCCGAGCGATACACCACATCGTCCTTCATGGCATCGCCAAGGCAGGTGATGCTGATAAGCAGTCCTGTGACCGATGCCGAAGTGTCGCCACCCACAAGGTCCACGCCATACATCTCGCAGGCGAGCCTGATTCCGGCATACAGTTCCTCAATATGCTCCACGGTGAATCGCTTCGATATGCCCAGCGACACGGTTATTTGCCGCGGCGTGCCATTCATCGCGTAGATGTCGGAGAAATTCACCACTGCCGCCTTGTAGCCAAGATGCTTCAGCGGACAGTAGGTGAGGTCGAAGTGGATGCCCTCGAGCAGCAAATCGGTGGTGACAAGCGTTTCCTTGTCGCCATAGCGTAGCACTGCGGCATCATCGCCCACCGACTTCACCGTCGATTCATTCCTTGTTACTGATTCCTTGGTGAGATGCTCTATGAGTCCAAACTCCCCAAGCTGTGCTATTTCGGTTTCTGTAGCGCTCATAATATTGTCTTACTTCTGTGTGTGTCCTGTTGTTAATCTATATTCCGTTCAGCTCTTTGCCAGTATGCGCTTCTTCAGCTCACCAATGAAGTCCTGTCCAGGCAGGGGATGGTCGAAGCTCACCTTGATGGGCACATAGAATGTGCGGTCCTTCAGCTCATGTGGGAAATAGGGGTTGTTGGCCATGCGCACTGCGTCTTTCTCGGTGGTGACGATATATTTGCGGTTGCCGCCGAGCTTCGCAAAGCTGCTGGCAATAAGCTCAAAATCATAGCGAGTGAAATTGTGGTGGTCATCGAAGTGTATCACCTTAAATGTCGTCTGGAACGCTCTCAGGAACCGAACGAAGGGCAGATGGTTGGCTATGCCCGTGACGATGAGCAGCGAGTCGTTGCCATCGAGCTGCTGCAAGGTGGGTACCGACGTGACATGCTCGGGATAAACGGGCATGAGGTTATAGTATTGTATCACCGAGAGGAATAGCTGCTGCGAGGGAAACAGGTCGAGGTTTGCCTTCAACAAATTGAAATCCATTGGCTTTATCTCGCGCGGGCACTTGGTGACAACCACCATGTCGGCCCTCAGAATGCCCCGCTTGGGCTCTCGCAGAGTGCCGAGTGGCAGCATGCGGTCCTCATAGATGGGCCGGGAATACTCCATTAGCACCACCGAGACCTTGGGCTTAACGTAGCGGTGCTGGAAAGCATCGTCGAGCACTATCACCTCGAGCTTGGGGTCGAGCCTTAGCATCTCCTTGATGCCCTTGCGGCGGCTCTCACACACGGCAAGCGTGATGGCGCTGCCAAACTTTCGGTACACCTGATAGGCTTCATCGCCAAGGTCGTTGGGCGTGAGCTTATTGTTGGCTAAGATAAACCCTGTCGTCTGTCGCTTATAGCCACGGCTCAGTACGCCTACTCGGAAGTCGTGGCTGAGTGCCTCCACGATATACTCGGTGTGTGGCGTCTTGCCAGTGCCTCCGGCATTTATGTTCCCCACTACCACCACCGGCACATCAAATTCCTCCTGCGGAAGCAAGTGCAGGTCGAAGGCACGGTTGCGTGCCACTACAGCCAGCTTGTAGAGGTAGCTGAGTGGCGTGAGCACGGCTTCTGCCAGATATTTAACCAATCTTTTGGCCATTCGTTTATTCCTTTGCTGTCCTTTGTTTGATCTGTTATAGTATTTCACCATTGTCTTTGCCTTGTAGCCGGCAAGTCTTTATTGGCATTGATGGCAAGCTGCTGCTCTCCCTTGGCTGCAAGCTCGCAAAAGCTTCATCAGCGAATCTCCGTATGCTCCATGCGGCACTGAATCGGGTCGAGGCTCAGAAGACTCTTTATTTCCTTGTGATATTGATAGAGCACACCAAGGTTTTCCTTGAGCTTCGCCTCTGCTCGCGCCTCTGCAAACTGGCTGAGATATTTCATCCACTTGTCCTCTGGTTCGGGAAGGATGGTGATTTCGTAGTCGTCGCCAAGATTAGCCTTTGCCGCTGCCCACTTCACTGCCGCTTCGAGGTTGCCGTGCTCATCCACAAGGTTCAATTTCAATGCAGTGGCTCCATCCCACACGCGTCCTTCTGCTATGGCCTTGAGCGAATCAATAGGCATGTTGCGGCCAGTGGCACAGCGCGAGGTGAACAACTCATAGAAGTCGTTCACGCTCTTCTGCATTCGTTCTCTCTGGAATGGGGTAAGACGCTTCATAGTGGTCATCACAGCATTTGGATTGGTGGCTACACCGCAGAAGTTCATGCCCAGCTTCTCAGTGGCAAGATTCTCGAAGCACGGCACCACTCCAAACACACCTATCGAGCCTGTTATCGTGGTAGGCTCGGCAAAGATTCGGTCGGCTCCACACGAGATGTAATAGCCTCCCGATGCTGCATAGCCACTCATCGACACGGCAAAAGGCTTGCCTGCCTTCTTCACCTCCTCGAGTGCAGCCCATATCTGTTCCGAGCCGAATCCACTGCCTCCGGGTGAGTTCACGCGCAGCACCACAGCTTTCACATCATCGTCGGTCGAGGCTTCGATAATCTCGCGAGTGAGCATTCGTGCATCCACTCCATTGCCTCCGCTCTCGGCTATCTCGCCTACGGCATAGAACACTGCTATCTTTTGCTTCGATGAGTTTTTTATTGTTTCAGCTGCTGCCACTTCCTCGGGCGATGCAAGATTCAGGTCATCATCTGCTTTCACGTCGGTGAGCTTGCGCAGCTTGTTCTCCATTTCATGGCGATAGCACACGTCATCCACCAGTCCGGCTTTAACAAAAGCAGAACTTGGCTCCACTGTGATGAGGCTGTCCACATACAGGTTGAGAGTGTCAACATTTATATTGCGCGACTTCGAGATGTCGCTCACCACCTTGTCCCACATGCTGCCAAGATAGCACTCTTGCTGCAAGCGGTTGGCTTCGCTCATCTCAGTGAGCATATATGGCTCTACGGCACTCTTGAATGTGCCCACTCTTATCACCTGCATCTCCACTCCCACCTTGTCAAGCAAGGTCTTGAGATAAGGCGTGAGCGACATAAGTCCGTGCAAATCCACTGCCCCTATAGTGTTAAGAAATATGCTGTCGGCTGCCGATGCAATGTAATAGTCGGCCTGTGCGTAGGCATCGCCATAGGCATACACAAACTTCTTGCTCTCCTTGAAGTCAATTATACCCTGACGCAGCTCCTCAAGCGACGCCAAGTCGGCCGAAATACCATTGCAGTTCACATACACGCCTTTCACGTTCTCGTTTTCTTTGGCACAGCGAAGTGCCTTGAGAAGTGTGCTCAGCGACTGTGTAGTGCGTTTCTCTCCCATACCCATGTCCACGAGGCTGCCCATATAGTCCATCTCCGGATTGCGCTCAAGCAGTTCTCCCGAAAGGTCGATATAGAGAATGCTGTTTTTCTCAAGGCTCCTTGTGGTGCCACTCACGCTTGCCATCGCTCCGATAAAGGCAAAGCTCATCACCACTGATAATACCGAAAACACTTTTAGAGCAAGCAATACTCCTACAAACGACCCTAACACTGTGGTCCAAAATTTCTTCATCATAACCGAACGATTCGTTTTTTGTGTGATTTTACTCAATACTATATATCATTCTACAAAATTACATCTTTATTTTCAATCTATTGTCCTCTGCTGAAAGATTTTTGAATATCACAATGTAAAAAATCATAAAAATTGCGCGGTTATTAACTACATACATTCATTGAAGAAAAAAACAGCATTTTCCGATTTCTCAGAAAATGCTGTTTTCTATTATTTTCGATGCCCTGAAGAAAATCTCAGGGCTGTCTGCTCGAAAATTCGGCGCTCCCATTTGTCGTTGAGAATCGCCTTTGCGGCTGTTGCCTCCCGAGATTACTCAGCTGCCGGAGTCTCAGTTGCCGGAGTCTCGGCTACAGGAGCCTCGGCTGCCGGCTTGCTGCTCTTGCGCGAGCGGCGAGTGCGGGTAGTCTTCTTCTCGGTCTTCTCCTTGAGCATGTTCTCATTGAAGTCAACAAGCTCAATGAAGCAAGTCTTGGCGTTGTCGCCAAGGCGATTGCCGGTCTTGAGGATACGGGTGTAGCCTCCGGGACGGTCGGCAATCTTCTGTGCCACTACTGAGAAAAGCTCGGTGACAGCCTTCTTGTCCTGAAGGTGTGCAAACACCAGTCGGCGGTTGGCTGTAGAGTCTTCCTTGGCACGGTTAATGAGAGGCTCTGCATACACGCGAAGTGCCTTTGCCTTTGCCAGTGTGGTGAAAATTCTCTTGTGCATGATAAGAGAAATTGTCATGTTCGACAGAAGGGCATCGCGGTGAGCTTTCTTTCTTCCTAAGTGATTGAATTTTTTATTGTGTCTCATCGTTTATTACTCTTTATCTAATTTATACTTCGAAATATCCATTCCGAACGAGAGGTTCAGATTAGCAAGCAGCTCGTCGAGCTCCGTAAGCGACTTCTTTCCGAAGTTGCGGAACTTCAGAAGATCGGTCTTGTTGAATACCACAAGCTCTCCGAGTGTCTCCACTTCGGCCGACTTGAGGCAATTGAGCGCACGAACCGATAGATCCATATCGACCAATTTTGTCTTCAGGAGCTGGCGCATGTGAAGAACCTCCTCATCAAATTCCTCATTGCCCTCTGTTTCTGTCGTCTCAAGAGCTATCTTCTCGTCAGAGAAGAGCATGAAGTGATGTATCAGTATCTTAGCTGCTTCCTTGAGTGCATCCTTCGGCAGAATTGAGCCGTCGGTGGTGATTTCAAGTATAAGCTTCTCGTAGTCAGTCTTTTGTTCTACACGATAGTTCTCGATAGCGTACTTGACATTAACAATCGGAGTGTAAATCGAATCGATGGCAATCACATCGACTGCATCGTTAGGATTCTGGTTCTCCTCTGCAGGCACATAGCCGCGGCCCTTGTTGATGGTGAAATCCATCTGGAATCCTGTGCTCGGATCGAGGTGACAGATTACCAGGTCGGGGTTCAGCACCTCAAAACCGGTCAGTACCTTGCTAATGTCGCTGGCTCTAAACACATCCTGACCCGAAACTTTCACTGTGGCCTTCTCTGCCTCGGTATCTTCAACAATTTGCTTCAGGCGCACCTTCTTCAGGTTGAGGATGATGTTGGTTACATCCTCTTTTACACCCGGAATTGTTGCGAATTCGTGTTGCACGCCATCGATGCGTATCGAGGATATTGCATATCCCTCGAGCGACGAAAGCAGGATGCGGCGCAACGCGTTGCCTATGGTCACGCCATAACCCGGCTCCAGTGGACGGAACTCGAACTTGCCGAAGAAGTTATCGGCCTCCAACATTAATACTTTGTCGGGTTTTTGAAATGCTAAAATAGCCATGTAACGTTATCTTTTTTTATTGTTTAGAATACAACTCTACAATCAACTGTTCCTTGATGTTTTCAGGAATGTCCTCACGCTGAGGCAGGTGGAGCATCTTGCCGCCCTTCACATTCTCATCCCACTCTATCCATGGATACTTGCTGTGGTTGAAGCCTGCAAGCGCGTCGGCGATTACCTCAAGCGACTTCGACTTCTCACGCACTGCTACAACCTGACCGGGTTTCACCGAATAAGAGGCGATGTTCACTACCTCTCCATCTACTGTGATGTGGCGGTGCAGTACGAGCTGACGTGCTGCTGCACGGGTCGGTGCTATACCAAGACGATACACAATGTTGTCAAGGCGCGACTCGAGAAGCTGTAGAAGTACCTCACCCTTCACACCCTTGGTGCGTGTAGCCTTGTCAAACAGGTTGCGGAATTGCTTCTCAAGCACTCCGTAGGTGAATTTTGCTTTTTGTTTCTCACGAAGCTGGGTGCCATACTCTGAGAGCTTGCGTCTCTTGTTCACACCGTGCTGTCCCGGTGGATAGTTCTTCTTTGCCAGAACCTTATCGTCACCGAAGATCGGCTCGCCAAACTTGCGAGCGATTTTTGTTTTTGGGCCGGTATATCTTGCCATTTCTTTTTTCCTTTCTTATTAAAGTTGTTTCAAGCACTCCTTAGTGCAGCCGCGATTGCAGAGAGGTATGTACTAAATAATGCAATCCATTCACATCAGGAGTGTCTTGGTTTCTCTTAATTCTTCGAAGTTGTGTCTCTTCCTTCTGTATTCCCGAAATTTACACTCTTCTTCTCTTAGGAGGACGGCATCCGTTGTGGGGAAGCGGTGTCACGTCGATGATCTCTGTCACCTCAATGCCTGCACCATGAATGGTGCGGATTGCTGACTCGCGTCCGTTGCCCGGACCCTTAACGTAGGCTTTCACCTTTCTCAAGCCAAGGTCGAATGCAACCTTAGCACAATCCTGTGCTGCCATTTGTGCTGCATACGGGGTGTTCTTCTTCGAACCACGGAATCCCATCTTGCCGGCGCTCGACCATGAGATTACCTGTCCCTCGCTGTTGGCTAAGCACACGATGATGTTGTTGAAAGAAGAATGTACATGGAGCTGACCGTTTGCGTCAACCTTGACGTT
>JAQXTJ010000077.1 GCA_029219425.1 Bacteroidales bacterium | reverse complement strand
ACACGCTACAATTATTATGGCTCAAAACAATATCAACATAAAGAACCGCCGCGCCACTTTCGACTATGAGATAACCGACACGTTCACGGCCGGAATAGTGCTCACAGGCACCGAAATCAAGTCGATTAGGCTTGGCAAAGCCGGACTCACCGACACATTCTGCTTCATCGTGAACGGAGAGGTGTGGGTGAAGAATATGTATATAGCCGAATATGAATTTGGCTCCTACAACAATCACGCGGCACGCCGCGACCGAAAGCTGCTGCTCAACCGCAAAGAGATTGCCACGCTGCAAAAACACAATCAGCAGAGTGGATTCACCATTGTGCCACTGCGAGTGTTTATCAACGACCGCGGCCTGGCCAAGATGGTGATAGGAATAGGCCGTGGCAAAAAGACATTCGACAAGCGCCAGTCGATAAAGGAACGCGAGGACAAGCGTATGATGGACCGTATGATGAAGAAATAACGCATCACACGGCTTTGTGGCACAATATAACCACCATATCACCATTGTCCGTGGTTGTGCCAAAGAGGTAACTGTCGCCACCATCTGACAGCTTGAGCCGGCTCTTGAGTTGCTGGGCCGACAGCTTGAAATTGCGCACGCTCACATTAATACGGCTCACGCCTTTGAGTGCGGCTTTCACGGTTTTTTCCTTGAAAGGCATTACGCTTTCCACCTCGAAGATACGGCCCGGAAAATCGCTGTGCAGCGAACCGGCGGTGAAGAGGTGGGAGTGAGGAGCAATTTTTTCCACACAATACTGAGAGGCGAGGGCGGCAAACGCTCCCGCCTTCATTATTGAGGCATTTGGCTCGTAGATGTATCTGCCAAAAACAGAGGCATAGCGTGGCACTGCGGCGCGGACTGCGGAGTAGGGTAGTGACATTTCCTCGCGTTGGCTGCCGTCGTCGGCAGTGATATTCACGCAGTGAAGCATGGGGTCGGCCACAGCATTGTGGACGAAATCGACCTTAAACAGCAGTTCCTTGCACTCGTTGCGAAGCGACATCACCCACACGTCGCTCACTGCGGGTACGTCGCGCAGCACCTGAGTGACATCGAGCATTGGCGACGCCTTGACATAGAGCACCGGTGCCACAGCTGAGATTGCCGGCAGCAGGCTGAGCACATCAGGCTCACAGTCGGCAAGACCATACACACGGCTTTGATTGGCCGCACGGCGTGCAGGGTCGATAAACACGGCATCGAACCTGCGCGCCGAAGCCGGGTTCGAAATATAGTCGATGGAATTACCATGAATCACCTCGATATTGCCACGCAGGCGCGACATATTGTAGCGGCTGACGGCTGCTGTGGTTTCGTTCATCTCCACCGACACCACTTTTCCGGCACGGGCAGCGATGTAGTAATCGTCGATGCACATTCCGGCAGTCATGTCGAGCACACTCTCCACGCATCCCACAATGTCGGCATGATATTTGGCAATGGCCTCGCAGGTGGCTTGCTCTGTGGCAAGCACCGATGGAAAAATGAAGCGGTGATCGGCAAAAATCTCGGGCAGCTTACGGCGGATGCGCTTGCGGCACTCAATCTGAGTGATTGCAAAATCCATATCGAAAGAGGCGGCATTGTGTCGCTTCAGCCTTAGCCGTGCAACATCGTCGCTCTCGTGACTGGCAATAAAGCTGAAGAAATCATCGCCAAAATTCATTTTGTCCATAATATATGCATCTTAGTGCTTGCTGAAGTATTTCCACAATGGTGCAGCCATTAGCGCCTGCTTCATGCCGTCGCTCTCGAGCAGCTCCAGAAGTTGCTTTCGCGACAGGAGGCGCACTGCAATGTCCTCGGTGCGGTCGAGGCTCTGCTTCTCGGCCACACGCTCCACGCCGGTGGCAAGGAAACAATATGTGAGATTGTTGGTGGTGGAAGGATTCTGCGAAATCACAGAAAGAAGTTCCCAGCACCCGTTGCCATAGCCTGATTCCTCGCGCAGCTCGCGCTTGGCGGCTTCGAGTGGAGTCTCGCCCTCTTCGGCCACACCTGCCACAAGCTCCACGAAAACATCCTGAAGGCCGTGCCTGTATTGCTCCACCATAATGAATTGCCCCTCGGTGTCGATGGCAATCACATTCACCCATGTGGGATACTCGAGCATGTAGTATTCCTCATTGATTTCGCCATTGGGCAGCTGCACCACATCGCGGCGTGCCGTGAGCCACGGCCGCTTGATGAGGTATTCGCTACTAAGCGTTTTCCATTTCTGTATTGGCATATAAAAATTTTATGTTTTCACTTGGTTTTGCACCACAAAATAAGATAAAAGAATTGGAAATAGCAACAAATAGGATGAATTTTGATAGTCCGCACGCAAAATGTTGCTAAATTTGCAGGGATAAGCAATAGAAATTATGGCAAGACACAACACTCTGGGCACAATAGGCGAGGATATTGCAGCGGAATATCTCATAGCGAAAGGCTACACAGTGCGCGAGCGCAACTGGCGTATGAACAAGCTCGAGCTCGACATAGTGGCCGAGAAGGACACCCGCATCATCATAGTGGAGGTGAAGACACGCGCACTTGGCTCAATGGCGAATCCACTCGACGCCATAACACCTGCCAAGATTCGCCGCACTGTGAATGCCGCCAATGCGTATATGCGCTACAACGGCCTGCCACAAGAGGTGCAATTTGACATTATAACCATTGTGGGCGACAGCCGGGATAATGTGCACATTGAGCATATTGCCGACGCATTCCGCCCTCCACTGCGCAGCTATCGCTGATTGTCGATAATGCCGGAGGCAACTATGGGAATCACATAGCGTGCCGGCTGCCAAATCTTGAAGAAGTCGCACTCGGGGTAGGGGCGAGGACCTATGTAGTCGCAAAGCTCCACGCAGGCATAGAACACGCCTAGATGCAATGCTACGAAATCCTGAAACGAGCCGTATGGCGGGTCGATGGGCTGTGGCTCAAATCCGGTGGCTTCCACCAGACGCTCTGCAATTGATGCCGAGCAAGAGTCGGGCGTAGTGAAGAAGAACTGCTCACCCTGGGTGTGAAATGCAAGCACCGCCTCGGGTCTTATGCGCTTGGCAAAGCTGGCCAAAGCATGCGACTCAGGCTCACTGAGCGGGGCAAAGCCCTTGAATCCATTGGAGGCAGGCAAGCTGTCGGTAGGGCAGTTGTCCCATCCGAAATCGAAATTTCGGTTGAGGTCCACACCATGTGCATTAGCTTTCCATGAGCGGTGGGGAGGCTCCTCGTAATTTATGAGTTTCATTTGCAGCAAAGAGTCGCAATGGCAAGAGGCTTCGAAACCGCCTTGCACAATGTTCACACCATCGGGGTTAATCATTGGGGCGATGTGGATCGACACATTGTTGAGCAAGTGATTCACGTCGAAGTCGCCTATGGAGTCGTGGCTCACGAAAGCCTCGGCATATTGCTCGATGAAGTACATGAGATAGTTGGTGGTGATGCACTCACGGGCGTGCATGGCACCGCAAACGAGAATATCGTGCTCACCGCGTCCGAGGCACACAACGGGAATATCCCGACCCTCCACCGATGTGCCAATGCTTGCGCGCGACAGAATCGCTGAGTAGCGTTGCAGGAGTTGCTCCAGGTCGGCAACCATCTGTTCGTGGGAATAGGGCACGCAGGGATTCACTATGCTGCCATAGGATTTGCAGGCAGCATGAGATGAGATTGTCAAAGATGCCATAGCGTAGGATAGTAATAAAAGCAAGTGTTTCATAAATTATGTACATTAAAATGTTGATGGCAAAATTAAGAATATTTCTTTACTTGCATATACAAATTGACGAAAAAAAAGACTGGTGAACATGCGAATAACGGCCACAAACAAGATAGCCGCCAAATGGAAATCCCCTGCATTTGCACTGTGTAGGTGTCGATGTGCAAATACAGGGGATTATGGGAATTGTCGGGTCGGTGGGCCTGACAAGAAGAGTTTCTTATTTCACTGAAATCTCATCTACAAACACCCATCCCTCGGCACCCGGGAGATTGTGCCAATCCGGGAGCTTGCGCACGCTCTTTATCACCACATTCACATAGCGTGCCTTCTTTGCTTTCTTTGCAGCGATGCGGTGAGTGCTGATTCCAAAGTTGCGTGATTTATCCACTTCGGGAATACTTTCCTCACAGAGCTTCTGGAATTTCTTGCCATCTGTTGACACGCTCACTGTGGCACCGGCAGCGTCCACCACGCCATCACATGAGAAGATATTGCAATTGAACGACACCTCGCTCACCTGCATTACCTTACCTAAATCTATAGTAACGTCGAGGTCGTTGCCCGAGTAGCCCAGCCATCGGCCGGTGCGGTAGTTTCCGTTACCCGAGAGGCCATCAACGAGGGTGGGTGCACCTCGATAGGTGTAGTTGCGGTGAGGAGGAACATTGAGTGTTAGGTTGCAGAAAGAAGCCTTATTGACGCTGATGGTGTCGCAAAGTGTGCGGCTCTTGTCGCCAGAAGTTCCAAAAGATGCAGCCTTGAGGATAGCGTCGGCTGTGATATTGAGCTTGCCATCATAGGCAGGTGACAGCTCGGTAGGCTCTGAACCATCGAGAG
>JAQXTJ010000076.1 GCA_029219425.1 Bacteroidales bacterium | reverse complement strand
GATTGCGGCTACATTCCTTGACGCTACCGCCGACATCGTGCCCAACTGGAAGCTTGCTACTCCCGACCCAATGGTGACCGTGGGACTGAAGTGCGAGGGATTCCGCGTGGAGATGATCATTCGCGGCTACCTCACTGGCAGCGCCTGGCGTGAGTATCAGGCCGGTTGCCGCGAGCTGTGCGGCGTGCGCCTCCCCGACGGAATGCGCGAGAACGAGCGCTTCCCCGAGCCTATCATCACACCCACCACAAAGGCCGATGCCGGTCACGACGAGAACATCTCGCGAGAGCAAATCATCGCACAGGGAATCGTGAGCAAGGAGGACTATGAGACCATGGAGCGCTACACCCGCGCCCTATTCGCCCGCGGCACCGAGATGGCCGCCGCCAAGGGACTCATTCTCGTCGACACTAAATATGAGTTTGGAAAGCGCGACGGCAAAGTCATTCTCATCGACGAGATTCACACCCCCGACTCTTCCCGATACTTCTATGCCGAGGGCTACGAGGAGCGTTTCGAGAAAGGCGAGCCGCAGCGACAGCTCTCCAAGGAATTTGTGCGCCAGTGGCTCATCGACCACAACTTTATGGGAAAGGCCGGCCAGCAGGTGCCCGAGATGACCGACGAATACTGCGACTCCGTGTCGCAGCGCTACATCGAGCTATATGAGCACATCACCGGCGAGAAATTCCAGCCCGCCGCCGGTGAGGACATCGCTGCCCGCATCGAGAAGAATGTGGCTGCATGGCTCACCACGCTCAAGAAGTAAATAATCAGCATCTCAACTGAGGGTGTGTCATAATTGGGCTTTAAGTGGATATTTCCCAATTTTGACACAGCCTCTTCTTCATCACCCCTTTTCTTCAACTCACCCACAATCACTCCCACCGTGAACTACAAAGCCGAATCAATAAAACCCTACAACGACACCGAAAGCAAGACGGGACAGGTGCGCCAGATGTTCGACTCCATAGCCCCTGCCTACGACTTCATGAACCGCGCCATGACCCTGGGCATCGACCGGCTGTGGCGACGCAAGGCCGTGCGCATGCTGGGCAAGTCCCGGCCACAGCACATCCTCGATGTGGCAACCGGAACCGGCGACCTCGCCCTGCTCCTCCACCGCATGCTCAAGCCGGCGCAGGGAATAATGGGCATCGACCTCTCCGATGGAATGCTCGCCGTGGCACGCCGCAAGGTGGCCGACGCCGGCCTTTCCCATGCAATAGCCTTCGAGACTGGCGACTGCCTCAGCCTCCGCTTCGCCGACGGAGCCTTCGATGCCGTCACCGTGGCCTACGGCGTGCGCAACTTCGAGCACCTCGACCGTGGCTACGCCGAGATGCACCGAGTGCTCGCCAAAGGCGGAGTGCTCTGCGTGGTCGAGCTGTCAACACCCACAGGCCGCCTCACGCGCTGGCTCTACGACATCTACACACTCCACATCATCCCACTTGTGGGCCGACTCGTGTCGCGCGACGTCCGTGCCTACCGCTACCTCCCCGAGAGCATCGCCGCCGTGCCACAAGGCGAGGACATGCTCAATATCATGCGCGCCGCCGGCTTCACCAGGTGCATCTGCCACCCTCTCACCTTCGGCACCTGCACCATCTATCTGGCCACCAAGTAGCCAAGCCCCTCCCGCTCACACCCTGCGCACCCCACCGGCGGGCTCTCACCCGGTAGCCCCGAAAAAAATTTTTTATCCTTGGCCCACTGTAATCCGGGGATTTTTGATTACCTTTGCATTATTGAAATTAACAAATACTTTCACATAAACACTTACTTATATTATGGCAGGAATTAATTGCATAGGTATTCTCACGTCGGGAGGCGATGCCCCCGGTATGAACGCCGCCATCCGTGCGGTCACCCGCTCGGCAATCTTCGGCGGTTTTAGAGTCAAGGGAATCTACCGTGGATACCGCGGACTCATCACCGGCGAAATCGTGGAGTTCAAGACACAGAACGTGTCGAATATCATACAAATGGGCGGCACCATCCTCAAGACTGCCCGTTGCAAGGAGTTTCAGACTCCCGAAGGCCGCCAGCTCGCCTATGAGACTCTTAAGAAGGAAGGCATCGACGCTCTCGTAGTGATTGGTGGCGACGGATCACTCACCGGCGCCCGCATCTTCGCTACCGAGTTCAATTTCCCTATCGTGGGCCTTCCGGGAACTATCGACAACGACCTGTATGGCACCGACAAGACAATAGGCTACGACACCGCTCTCAACACCATCATGGAGTGCGTCGATAAGATTCGCGACACTGCCACCTCCCACGAGCGACTCTTCTTCATCGAGGTGATGGGACGCGATGCAGGCTTCCTTGCACTCAATGGAGCCATCGCCACAGGTGCCGAGGCCGCTATTATCCCCGAGATTTCCACCGAGGTCGATCAGCTCGCCGAGCTAATCCAGAACGGATTCCGAAAGAGCAAGAACTCCTCAATAGTGCTCGTGGCCGAGAGCCCCGTCACAGGCGGAGCAATGGCATTGGCCGAGCGCGTGAAGAATGAGTATCCGCAGTACGACGTGCGCGTCACCATACTCGGTCACCTGCAGCGAGGCGGTTCGCCCACTGCCACCGACCGCATCCTCGCATCACGCATGGGAGCAGCAGCAGTCGATGCTCTCCTCGAGGACCAGCGCAACGTGATGATTGGTATCCGCAACGACGAAATCGTGTATGTGCCTTTCTCCAAGGCCATCAAGAACGACAAGCCCATCAACCGCGAGCTGCTCAACACTCTGCGCCGTCTGTCAATCTGATTCTATCATCAATTACAAATCGTTCAATCTCAGCCAATGGCTAAAGTTAATGATATTGTCCGCTTCCTGAATGCAACAGGAGGCGGACGTGTTTCTCGAATAGAGGGAAATGTGGCCTATGTGGAAGATGCCGACGGATTCGAGCAGCCCGTGCTCCTGCGTGAGTGCGTGGTGGTCGATGCCTCTAAGCCTAAAGCCACTGCCTACGACCGCCCCATCACACCTGCCCCAAGCAAGGAGGAGAAAAAGCCTGCCACGCCGCAGCCCACCGAGCTGCCGCTGGTGGAGACCGAGGAGGGCGACACTCTGAATGTGGTGCTCGCTTTCGAGCCTCGTGAGCTGCGTCACATCAACACTACCTGCTTCGACTCCTATGTTGTGAACGACAGTAACTACTACCTCTATGTAGCCTAT
>JAQXTJ010000075.1 GCA_029219425.1 Bacteroidales bacterium | reverse complement strand
TTGGCGGCACGAACCAAGGACCTTGTCATCCTCGAAGATGTGGTGCGCAAATACAGCGATGAGGTTATTGTCATGACCGACGACGGAAGCTACGGCCAAAAAGGCGTGGTGACCGTGGGTGTGGAAGAGGTGATAAAGCGTGAGAAAGTAGATAAGGTAATTACCATTGGCCCTGCCATAATGATGAAATTTGTGGCTCTGCTCACCAAGAAATATGAGATTCCCACCGAGTGCTCGCTCAATGCTATTATGGTGGATGGCACCGGAATGTGCGGAGCATGCCGCGTGACTGTGGGCGGCGTGACGCGCTTCGTGTGCATCGATGGCCCCGAATTCGATGCACATGAGGTGGATTTCGACCAACTTCTTATGCGACTCAAGTCGTTCAACTGACGGAAAGACCGTGAGCTTTGAGCTGTGGGCCGTGAGCTGTGGGCTATGAGCGATAAAAAACATATTATTTTTTTTGAAGATTACACTATGGCAAATGAGAATAATTGTGCCGCGCTCCGCAATGAGCCGTGGCGCGAACAACTGAGAAAGAGCCTCACCGCTAAGGAGCGTGCTGCCATTGCACGCGTGAAGATGCCCGAGTTGAAGCCCGAATACCGCATCACCTGCAATGAGGAGGTGAATCAGGGTATCACCGAGGAGATGGCTCTCGTGGAGGCTCAGCGATGCCTCGACTGTCCCAATCCGCAGTGCGTGACGGGCTGTCCTGTGGGCATCAACATCCCCACCTTTATCAAGAACATTGAGCGTGGCGACTTCCACCAGGCTGCCGTCACGCTGAAGCAGACCAGCGCGCTGCCATCGGTGTGTGGCCGAGTGTGCCCACAGGAGAAGCAGTGTGAGAGCAAGTGCATTCACCACAAGATGGGGCACGAGCCTGTGGCCATAGGCTACTTGGAGCGCTTCGCTGCCGACTATGAGCGCACTCACGGCACTGCCACCACCCCCGAGCTTGCTCCTTCCAATGGCAAGAAGATAGCCGTGGTGGGCAGCGGGCCAGCCGGACTCTCGTTTGCCGGCGACATGGCAAAGCTGGGCTACACGGTGACGGTGTTTGAGGCTCTGCACGAGATAGGCGGAGTGCTGAAATATGGCATCCCCGAGTTCCGACTGCCCAACAGCATCGTCGATGCCGAAATCGACGGACTGCGTGCAATGGGCGTGAAATTTGAGAAGGACTGCATCATTGGCAAGACGCTCACCTACGACGATCTCCACGCTATGGGCTTCGTGGGAATCTTCGTGGCATCGGGTGCCGGACTGCCGCGCTTTATGAATATACCCGGTGAGAACCTCAACGGAATTATGTCGAGCAATGAATACCTCACGCGCGTGAACCTGATGGGAGCCGGCCGTCCCGACTGGGACACCCCTGTGCTGCGAGGCAAGAATGTGGCAATCATTGGTGGCGGAAACACTGCCATGGACTCGGTGCGCACAGCACGGCGTATGGGAGCCGAGAGGGCAATGCTCGTGTATCGCCGCTCGGAGGAGGAGATGCCTGCTCGCCTTGAGGAAGTGAAGCATGCCAAGGAAGAAGGGGTGGAGTTTCTCACCCTGCACAACCCGGTGGAATATCTCGGCGACGAGAATGGCCGAGTGAAGACTATGCGCCTGCAAGTGATGGAGCTTGGAGAGCCCGATGCTTCTGGACGCCGCTCACCGGTTCCCGTGGAGGGCAAGATTGTGGATGTCGATGTGGATCTCGTGATTGTGAGCGTGGGCGTTTCGCCCAATCCGCTTGTTCCTAAGTCGGTTGCCGGACTCGAAGTGAGCCGCCGCAACACCATTGTGGTGGATGAGGCAACGATGCAGTCGTCGATTGCCGACCTTTATGCCGGCGGCGACATTGTGCGCGGAGGAGCCACCGTGATTCTCGCCATGGGCGACGGCCGTCGTGCCGCAGCCCACATGCACGAAAGTCTCAGCCGTCAGCAGTGACGCATTAATTCCACAATATAAACGTATATCACAGATAGACGGAGGAGGAGGCTGTGTCGCCCTATAGCACGCACGCCTCCTCCTCTATCTATCCACCCCTCTCTCACTTTGTGGCTATCGGTGGCAGAAAGGTGTGAACTTGCAATGCGAGCAGTGGTAGGTGTTGGTGGTTTGACTGAAAGGCACTGAGGGGTTGCACAACTCTTCGATAATGGCTTTGAACCGAGAAATGAACTCATCATTGACGCCGGGGGCAAGGTAGTTCTCTACTGTCTGCTTGTCGATTGAGAAGCCTGATTCTGCCATTTTGGTCACTTTGTAGATAATGGGCTGAATGGGAGTGTCGCCAAGTTGCCTGTCGTGGGCAAACACGTTGCAATAGAGCATGAGCTGGAGCATGGCTTTGCAGCGCTTGTTGCTCTTGTCTTCAAACATGTCGGCAACCGAACTTGCCGATGTGCGGTCGGAGCCGGTCTTGTAGTCGATTATGCGCAGTCGCTCTGAGCCGTCGCTGGCTATGATTTTGTCCACCCGGTCGATATACTGGCGTATGTTCACGCCATTCCAGTGGGTGGTTTGCTCTGTTTCTCCCATCACAAACCTGAAGTCGCCCTGCTGGCTGTCGAATGAGAGCACACTCTTCACGAAGTATTCTATGGCGCGTGATATAATCTCGGTTTCGCCTGTGGTCTCTTCACTGCCATTGGTGTAGTGCTTGCCAATATAGTGCTTCACTGTGCCGGGTATGAGACGGCGCAGCCCGGCAATGGTGTTAGGTGTGATAATTCCGGGGCGGTTGTAGAGGTCCTTGAGCACATCGTGCACAATGGTTCCTATAGTGCTGGCATCCATGAACTCATTCACGTCATCGGCAATCTTCAGGTCCTCCACCTTCTCGAAGTAGAACGACAGGGGGCAGTTGATGTACTGGTTGATGCTGCTTGCCGACAGGTAGTAGCCAGAGCCGGGAATGGTGTAGCGCAGTATGCGCTGCATGATGCGCTCATTCTTCTCCACATCCACTTTTAGTTCGCCCGGAGCCGAGATGGTGAAGTCGAGCACGCGGTGATCTACTTTGGCGTCGCGGTAGATGGTGCGTAGCTGGCCTATGTAGCGCGAGTATTCGCCCGAGCCAATGGCCTGGCGGCGTGCGTCGTAGAGCAGGTGCACGCTTTTTG
The DNA here is from genome assembly GCA_029219425.1 of Bacteroidales bacterium. Classification (GTDB taxonomy): domain Bacteria; phylum Bacteroidota; class Bacteroidia; order Bacteroidales; family Muribaculaceae; genus CALZFJ01. Next base: position 7,595 of record JAQXTJ010000075.1, on the reverse strand, counting down.
CCCGGGAAATGAGGCGGTAGAAGTAGTAGGCATACATACAATCCTGAAACTCCACCGTGGCCATGCCGAAGCCGCGGCGCAGGTTGGCAGGAATGAACGATCGCGAATAGTGCTTGCGCGGAAACACGCGCTCATTCATCGAGAGGATAATCACATTGTCGAAGTCGAGGCATCGCGTTTCGAGCACTCCCATGATTTGGAGCCCGTGGAGCGGCTCGCCCTCGAATGCCACGGCAATTGATGCCACCATGCGGCCCACAAGGTAGAAGAATGTGTTCTCGTTCATCTCGATGTCGTATTTGAGTATGGTGCCCGATAGCTGCGAGAGACGGTCCATGAACTGTGAGATCATGCCCATGGCCACCGACTCCGACGCCATTGCATTGCCGGCGATGAGACCTCGCTCCACAATGCGCACTATGCGGTTGAGAAACTCCACGAGCATTGAGCTGGTGTAGGTGGCTGGAACAGGGCTGAAAATCTCGGTGAGCGACTCTTTGTTGCTGTCGCCGCCGGCACCGAGGCATATTTCGCAAATTTTGGTGAAAGTCACATAGAACCGGCCACTTGCAGCCATGTAGCTGCTCAGGGCGGTGCACTGAGCCTCATTGATGAGGCGCATATAGGGGTGGGAGATGAGGTCCTTCACGTCCTCGTGGAAAAAGATGAAATCGTTTCCGCTCTTGCGCGACTGCTTGTGGAGGCGTGCTATTCGGTTCACGAATACTGCTATCTCGGAGAGGCGCAGTGGGTAGCCCATGGTGATGTTCACGCCGCTGATGCGCTCATTGAGGGAGTCGAGCAGGGGCATGAACAGCGCCTCATCGGGGAGCACGATGGCCGTGTTGATGGCATTGTCGGGCGAGGATATTGCGCCCGAGTCGATTAGCTCATCGAGAATTTTGTGGGTGTGCTTTGCCTGTCCCACTCCCGAGGGGATTCCCAGCACGGTGATGGGCGGAAAAGAGTCGATTTGTGGCTCATTTATGTCGAGTTTCGATGGGAACATTGCAATGTTCTTCGAGATGAACCACGATGCCTTGTTGTCCTTGTGGCGCAGGGCAGGGGAGTTGCAGTCCCAGTAGTAGTCGGCTATGTCCTTGTTGCCAAGAGCCTTGAATATCTTTATTTCGGAGAGCGATAGCACGTTGAAACCAACAAACACATACTGGCGGTAGCGGAAGTCGGAGGCTCGCATTTCGTTGATGCGGGTCACTGCCTCGCGGTAGATGCGTCCGGAATAGGAGAAATGCTGCTTGCCGAGGCGCACGTTGAATGCCTGATAGAGAGGATACAGAGCTTCCCAGATGTCCATGAAGTGCCGCGATGAGGAGGAGTCGTACACTTTGGGGTCGCGCCAGAACTTGTCGTCGGTCAGATCGAGGTTGTAATCTACGCCGAAGTATTCGCGAATCACCTTTGCCTGCTCATCGGTGAGGAAGTTGGAACGAATGTTCTTCAGGTCGCGTATGTTGCGGAAGATGCGTTGCGGGTCGGCAAGATACTTGTCCACATCGTTGAAGTCGTTGAGTATAATGTCGCCCCAGTAGGAAAATCGGTCGAAAGGCTCGGCGCGTTCGCCCATTATGCGGCAGTATTCCTGGTAGAGAATGAAAAGTTGCTCGGTCTTCGAGGGCTCAACGCTGTCGGTGAGTTCGGAGAGGAAGTCGGTGATATTCGTGACGCAGGGCGACAGCATGGTGTGGTTGGCAATTTGCGATAATTGCTCAATGAAGAACACGCTGCTGCGGCGGTTGGGAAACACGAAGCAGAAATCGTGGAGCTCGGAGGCATGGTGCTCTATGAAGGCACGCGCCACAAGGCTGAGGAAAGACATTTATTCAGTTAGGAGTTAGGAGTTAGGAGTTAGGAGTTAGGAGTTAGGAGTTAGGAGTGGTGATGGATTAGCGCTTTATCAGGATGGTGATTTTTATGGCAAAGTCGAAGAGTACAATTTTGCCATTTCCATTGCCCTGAATGTCGGCCTCGGCGCGCTCTATCTCGGCAATCATACGTTCCACGTTGGCGGCATTGATGAATGGCGCAAAGCGGGTGCTGAATTGCTCTTCAGAGTGGTTGAGGTAGTTGAGCTGAGGCACATGGAGGTTGTAGATGAAGTTCTCGCGCACCATGCGTGCGGCATATTGCAGGAATCGGCGCGTCTTTTCGCGCTTGAAGGCGTGCACCTCTTCCGACCACTTTTTCAGTGCCTTTAGGTCGCGTGCCCAGGCCTGGCGCATGAGCGAAGTGAAATATTGGAAAAACTCCTTGTTCTCGCCATCGAGGGCGATGTTTTCTTCGGCAAGGAGGATGTTGCCATCGGCCGGGGCTGCCACTGCGAGGGCGTCTTGCTCGCTCATGGAGTAGCGCTGCTGCAAGTAGGCGGCCACCTCGTGGGTGGATAGCTTCTTTACCTCAAGTCGCTGGCATCGCGAGAAGATGGTGGGGAGAATGTCCTTGGCATTGTCGCTCACAAGGATGAACAGGGAGTCGGGGAAAGGCTCTTCGAGCAGCTTGAGCAGCTTGTTGGCGCTGTCGTCGCGCATCTTCTCGGGCAGCCACATTATTAGCACCTTATACTTCGATGAGTAGCTGGCGTAGCTCATCTTGCGCAGGATGTTTGCGCTCTCCTGCACGAAGATTCCAGGCTGTGAGTTGCCGGCATCGAGTTCCTCGAGCCATCGCTGAAAGCTCTCCACCGGGTTGTTGAGGAGGAATGTGCGCCACTCGGTGATGAAATCGTCGCATGTGGGGCGCGATTTATCCTTCAGCACGGGGAATGAGAAGAAGAGGTCGGCGTGATTGAAGCTCTGGTGCTGCTTGCAGTGTGGGCACACGCCGCAAGGCTCTCCACCTTGGCGGTTGGTGCAGTGAATGTATTGCGCCATGGCTCGGGCAAGTGCGAGCTTTCCTGTTCCGGGCACGCCGTGGATGAGCAGGGCGTGTGGAATGGAATCGGCGTCCACAATGTGTCGTATGTAGGCTTTGGCTGCCTCGTTGCCTATGATGTCGCTGAATTTCATGGCAGTGTCAGTAGATGTTTTGTGCCACTCGCCGCACGCTCTCGGTGGCATTGTGTGAGTAGAAGTGTATGCTTGGCACGCCGTGCTGCACGAGGTCGCGGGCCTGCATTGTGCACCACTCGATGCCCACCTGCTTGGCGGCTTCGTTGTCGTGGCAGCGAGACAACTCGCCGGCAAGCTCGCTGGGGAGGTCCACATGGAAAATCTTGGGCAGCACTGTGAGCTGGTTGCAGTTCACGATAGGCTTCACGCCTGGGATTATAGGCACGGTGATGCCAGCCTGCCGGCAGCGTTCCACAAAGTCGTAGTATTTCTGGTTGTCGAAAAACATCTGAGTGACTATGTAGCTGGCTCCAAGGTCCACCTTGTTCTTCAGGTAGGCGAGGTCGATGGTGGCATTTGGGGCTTCATCGTGCTTCTCGGGGTATCCGGCCACACCATAGGAGAATTTGTTGTCGCTCACTATGTCCATCTTGGTCCCGTCGGCAAAGAATCCTTCGTTGAAGGCGTTCACCTGCTTCTCGAGCTCGTAGGCAAAGGAGTGGCCGTTTTCCACCGGCACAAAGCGGTTTTCGTGCTTTGCCTTGTCGCCGCGCAGGATAAGGAGGTTGTCGATGCCGAGGAAGTTGAGGTCGATAAGCGCATATTCGGTCTCTGTTTTGGAGAAGCCGCTGCAAATGATGTGGGGCACGGCAGGAACGCCATATTTCTGCTGTATGGCCACCGCCACTGCCACGGTTCCGGGTCGGCTGCGCTCGGTGATGCAGCGGTAGAGTCCGTCGGCAGTGCTCTTGAACACCATCTCGCTGCGGTGAGTGGTGATGTTGATGTATAGCGGGTTGAATTCCATCAGCCTGTCGATATTGGCGAAGAGCTGCTGTATGCTGCGCCCCTTGAGTGGAGGAAGCACCTCAAAGGAGAATCCTGTGGATGTGCGGTTGGTGAGTATGTCGCTTACGTTCATTTTAGTCTCGATAAGTGTTGTGTTGTGCAAAGGTACGCAAAAATGATGAAAAGGGCAAAAAATTACGATTACAGCAAGCCCGTTATCTGAGGCAGTGATGCCACAATTGCGTCGGCGCAGGTGCGCTCCTCCACGGGTGCGTTGTCCTTGTTGAAGAAGATTGTGCGCCAGCCTGCTGCGTGGGCGCCGCAGACGTCGGCCTCGTAGTTGTCGCCAATCATCACGCTGGTGTCAGCCGAGGCATTGCACACCCTGAGTGCATACTCGAATATGCCTGGCAGTGGCTTGGTGATGCCGCAGTCGTCGGAGAGGACGATGTGGTGGATGAGGTGACTCACGCCTGCCGAGGCGAGCTTCTGTGCCTGCACTTGCTTGAAGCCGTTGCTCAGTATGTTCACGTCGTAGCCTCGTGCATTGAGATACTCGAGCAGCTCGCGTGCTCCCGGCACGAGGGTGGGTTGCAGCGACAGGAAGTGTAGGTACTCTTTATCTATGGTTGCGCCCATAGCAAGGCAGTCGCCCTTGTAGCCGGTTTGCTCCAGCGTGTAGCGGAACCGCTCGGTGGTGAGAAAGTCCTTGGTGATTTTTCCATGGTGATAAAGCTCCCACAGCTCCTTGTTCTTGGCAAGATACACGGTCTTGAATGAGTCGTAGCTGTGGCAGAAGCTATCCATGGCGAAGTGGTCGAACACATGGCGCAGCGAGAGCTTTGAGTTCTCGGTGAACCACCACACGGTGTCGTCGAGGTCGATGAATACGGTAGAGATATTTTTCATTTTTTGTTTGGGCTGTGGGCTTTGGGGCTATTGTATATTTTATACAACATTCCCGGCAATGCGGTGCTGCCTGTGGGCAGGGGCAATGCCGGGTGAGTTGTGTAGCTTGCTTGAGGCGGCAGATTACATGTTCATGCCACCGCAGCAGTGGATAACCTGGCCGGTTACATACGACGAGAGGTCGCTGGCAAGGAATGTAGCCACATTGGCCACGTCCTCGGGAGTGCCGCCGCGGCGCAGAGGAATCTGGGCTGCCCACTGCTTGCGCACGTCTTCGCTGAGTGCGGCAGTCATGTCGGTGATGATGAAGCCAGGGGCGATAGCGTTGGCACGCACGCCGCGAGAGCCAAGCTCCTTGGCAATCGACTTGGCGAGGCCAATCATACCAGCCTTAGAGGCCGAGTAGTTGCACTGGCCGGCGTTGCCCGATACGCCCACAACCGATGCCATGTTGATGATTGAGCCACTCTTCTGGCGCATCATGATGGGTGTGAGGGCATGAATGAAGTTGAAAGCCGACTTCAGGTTGACGCCAATCACGGCATCCCACTGAGCCTCGCTCATGCGCATCATAAGGCCGTCCTTGGTGATGCCGGCGTTGTTCACGAGAATGTCGATGTGGCCAAAATCGGCGTGAATCTGCTCCACCACCTTGTGAGTCTCCTCGAAGCTGGCTGCATTAGAAGCATAGCCCTTTACCTTCACTCCGAGAGCTGCTATTTCTTCTTCTGTCTTCTTTCCGTTTTCGTCGATTACGAGGTCGGTGAAAGCGATGTCGGCACCTTCTTGTGCGAATTTCAGCGCGATAGCCTTGCCAATGCCGCGTGCGGCACCGGTGATGAGTGCTACTTTACCTTCAAGTAATTTCATTATTGCAAAAGTTTTTTATTTAGTGAATAAAAATGATATAGTTTCACAGTGCTATTTTTCCACCAGGAAGGCACCGCAGGAATAGCCGCCGCCAAACACGGTGAGGCCGAATGTGGTGCCCTTGGGGTAGCGGTCGCGGTTCTGTGCGAGCACCAGCGCCGCGCTTGCCGAGCCGGTGTTGCCAAGCTCCTCAATGTTGTTGATGAAGCGGTCATCGGGGAGCTGTAGCTGGTGGGCCACATTGGCCACTATGCGCTTGTTGGCCTGATGGCAGATGATGTAGTTGATGTCGGTCACTGCCATGCCGAAGGGACTGGTCACTTGCTCCAGGGCGTGAATCATGTAGTTGCAGGCACGCAGGAACACGTCCTTGCCGTAGGGCATGGAGATGCCGTCCTCGTGGGGACGCAGCTTCACGCCTTCGGGTCCCTTGCCAATGTTGCCCAGTCCGCAGGTATATACGGCCTTTATGGTCATGTCAGTGTCGGCAACCGGCTCTTTCGAGATGAAGTAGGCCACGGCGGCGTCGCCCCACAGGTGTCCGCACTTGGGGTCGCTCTCGTTGCGGTAGTAGGTGTTGTGCTCCGAGCAGATGAGAAGAGCCTTCGAGGCCTTGCCCATTGCGAAGTAGCCTTCAATCACCTCAAGACCATTGACGAAAGAGGAGCATGCCGAAGAGCAATACACGGCTTTGGCGCCGTCGATATTGTATTTCTGCTGTGCCACATGGGCGAGAGTTGCCACGGTGTCGTAGGGGGAGTAGCAAGCCGACACGATTAAGTCAACGTCGGTGAGGGGGTAGGGAAGAGAAGCCAGCGCATTGTCGATGGCAGCGAGTCCCATTGAGTCGGAACCTTCACCCTCGCCCACAATGGAGCGTGTGCGTATGCCTGTGCGCTGCACAATCCACTCGCTGGTGAGGCCGTTAATTTCGAGGAAGTGGTCGTTATCAACCCTTCCTGCGGGAACGTAGAAGCCTGTTGCGTTTATATACATAATGTTGGATTTTCGGGTTAGTTTAGAGTATTGTTTTTTTCTTATTTCGATTTGTTGCGGATGCCATTCATAATGAAGTCGTCGATGTATTCGCGCAGTTTCAGCTTCTCAATGCCAAGCTCCGAGAAGTTGTCGCGGATGTAGGGCACGTCGAGCCCTTGCAGCGAGAGAAGCATCACCATGGCAGTCTGCTCCACATGGCGAATGTGGAACACGCCCTGGTTCACTCCTTCGAGGAGAATTTGCCTTAGCATATTGGCTTCCGAGGAGGTGTTGCTGCGGCGTGCGCGGTCCACCTTGCGCACGTCGCGGAAGAAACCGGCGCGGAGTGTGCCATTGCGGGTCACCGACTCCTTGATAGCCTCAAAGCGGGCAAAGATGAAGTCCATGAGTTTCTGCTCGGGGTCGATGGGAAGAGCCACAATAGCCGATAGCTTGTCGATAATCTTGTCGCTCTCGGTCTTCACCACGGCATTGTATATGTCGCGCTTGCTGCGGAAGTAGGTGTAGATGGTACGCCGCCCCTTGTCGGATGCGGATGCAATATCGTTCATAGTGGTATTTTCGATACCTTTGTGAGCGAAAAGCTGTCGAGCAATTTCAATGAGTTTTTCTCTTGTCTTTAACACCTGATATTCTATTATTTGACGCTTGTTTGCTTTCGATGAGCCGATGTGCGCCGGCATGAAAAAGTGCGCACTTCGCCTAATTCTGTGCGAAATTACTGAAAAAACTTCATTCTCACAAATTTTGTTTGCTGAAATTTTTGGAGCGAAGTATATTATATGTGAAGTGATTATGTCAGCAAAAATTCTCGGGAGTCTCGTGCCGGTTAATCCATGAAACTGTTTTTTTGCCGGACTGAAAGGGGGGATATGGGTATGTTTGTGCCATATATTCCGTGGGGCGCAATGATTGCCTGCGCACGCTCAATGTGGGGAATCTCTCCTGTGGCGCAATGGAGCG